>NZ_JBQCVH010000002.1:0-357747 GCF_051958545.1 Neisseria sp. P0009.S010 | reverse complement strand
GCTGAACCGTTTGCCGGTTCGGGTTGATGGGCGGCTTTGTATGGGCAGTGGCAATGAAGACTTGGACCAATGGGGGCCATTGAGTAAAGGGACAAACGGATAAGGTGCCTCCTGTCGGATAGGGATACAAAGATAAAGATAAAGATAAAGGGAAGAAAGATATGTACTTAAAAGCATTTGACGGAAAACGGAATGGGGCAGCTGTACAGAGGGGCTACTCCTTGATACAGCTGTTGGTGGTGATGCTGCTGGTTTCGATATTGGCGACGGCGGCATTGACTGCCTATCGGGAGTCAGTCCGTTCGGCCAACTTGCGTGCGGCTCATGCCGCCCTGCTGGAAAATGCGCGCTTTATGGAGCAGTTCTATGCGAAAAAGGGCAGCTTTAAGCTGACGTCGACGAAGTGGCCGGAGCTGCCGGTGAAGGAGGCGGGCGGTTTCTGCATTCGGATGAACGGTCAGGCTAAGGGGATCCTGGAAGGGAAGTTTACCCTGAAGGCGGTGGCTCTGGACAGGGAGGCGGAGCCGAGAGTATTACGCTTGAACGAGTCGTTGACGGCGGTAGTGTGCGGGAAGATGAAGGTGAAGGGAAGCTGTACGGACGGTGAGGAGATATTTAGGGGCAATGATGCGGAGTGTAAGCCTTTTACGGGGTAGAAATCTGATCGAAAGGGAGGAAGCGGATAAAGAAAAGGACGTGGGGGATACATCCTTTCGGGAGAGGATAATTTAAGGGGCTGTACTAGATTAGCTCTAAATTCCACACCAATCCCGCAGGATTTTTAGCTGCCGGGACGGTGTGCCGAAGTTAAATCGAAATTCGCATTCTTTCAAGAACAGCGGGAAAGATTTGCGATCGATTCCATTGTATTTTCGCAAGACACGTTTTGCCTGATTCTAAAAATTCTCAATGCCATTAATGTGGTTCTGACGGTCGGCAAATTCCTTGGAATGGTTGATGCGGTAATGGATGAAACCGCTCACGTCCAACTTGTCGTAGCTGCTCGGACTATCGGTATAAACAATACTGTCCGGCATGATTTTCTTTTTAATGACAGGGAGTAACGTTTCAGACTTGGCATTATCCACCACAACGATATAGACCCGTCCGTTGCGTTTCAGAATGCCGACGACAACCACTTTTCCTGCCACACCGCGACCACGCCTGCCTTTACGCTGTCCGCCGAAATAGCTTTCGTCCAGCTCGACAGGGCCCTCGAAAACCTCATCGGCAGCCAAGGCCAAATGATAGTTTATAACCGTGCGGATTTTACGGTAGAACAGTGCTGCTGAATTGGGATGGATACCCAAAATATCGACTGCAGAACGGGCGGTAACTTCCAGTACAAAAAAACGGAGCAGTTCTTTCTGTGCTTTTTTCTTTAATTTGCAGTGCGTTATCTTCATATTTCGAGGGTAACATATCTGCTAATCTAGTACAGCCCCTAATTTAATTGTTCCTGCTAACATAACTAACCTCAGTTAGCTAAGGAAGGAGATGAAATATTTAGTCTTGTCAGATTAGCACACTATCAATTTTCAGACGACCCTTTGTTATAATCCTCTCTTTACCTGAACATAAAACAGGCTGTCTTATGGAAGTCATCCAATATCCCAATTCTCCGTTTAAACTCCATCAGCCATTTCCTCCTGCCGGTGACCAGCCCGCTGCCATTGCCGGCTTGCTCGAAGGGCTTTCAGACGGCCTGGCCTATCAAACCTTGCTTGGTGTAACCGGTTCGGGTAAAACCTACACCATGGCGAACGTCATTGCTCAAAGCGGCCGCCCTGCTATCATCATGGCGCACAACAAAACCCTTGCCGCCCAGCTTTATGCAGAAATGCGCGAGTTTTTCCCCGAAAACGCGGTGGAATATTTCGTCTCCTACTACGACTATTATCAGCCTGAAGCCTATGTGCCCAGCCGCGATTTGTTCATCGAAAAAGACAGCGCGATCAACGAACACATCGAGCAGATGCGCCTTTCCGCCACCAAAAACCTGATGACGCGCGACGACGTGATTATCGTCGCCACCGTGTCCGCCATTTACGGTATCGGTGACCCGACCGAATATCAACAAATGGTGTTGTCCGTCAAAGAAGGCGATACCATCGAGCAGCGCGACATCATTGCCACACTCGTTTCCATGCAGTACGAACGCGGTGATTTGGACTTCAAACGCGGCAGCTTCCGTGTACGCGGCGACGTGATTGACGTGTACCCTGCTGAAAGCTCCGAAAACGCCTTGCGCATCAGCCTGTTCGATGACGAAATCGACCGACTCGATATGTTCGACCCGCTTTCAGGCAGCCTGCACCAACGCGTCGGCCGCTACACCGTCTTCCCATCCAGCCACTACGTTACCCCGCGCGACACCGTCTTGCGCGCCTGCGAGTCCATCAAAGAAGAATTGCGCGAACGCATTGAATTTTTTGCCCGCGAACAACGCCCTGTCGAACAACAACGCATTGAACAGCGCACCCGCTTCGACCTCGAAATGCTCTACGAAATGGGCTTCTGCAAAGGCATCGAAAACTACTCCCGCCACTTCTCCGGAAAAAAAGAAGGCGAACCGCCGCCCACGCTGATGGACTACCTGCCCGACAACGCTATCATGTTCATCGACGAAAGCCACGTTACCGTCACCCAAATCGGCGGCATGTACAAAGGCGACGCATCGCGCAAGCAAAACCTCGTGGACTACGGCTTCCGCCTGCCTTCCGCCCGAGACAACCGACCGCTCAAGTTCCACGAATTTGAAAAAGTCATGCCGCAAACCATTTTCGTTTCCGCCACCCCCGCCAAATACGAAGAAGAACACGCCGGACAAGTAGTCGAACAAGTCGTCCGCCCCACCGGGCTGGTCGATCCCCAAATCATCATCCGCCCCGTCGCCACCCAAGTTGATGACTTAATGAGCGAAATCAACGACCGCATCCAAAAAGGCGAACGCGTGCTCGTTACCACCCTCACCAAACGCATGGCGGAACAACTCACCGACTATTACAGCGAACTCGGCATCAAAGTGCGCTACCTGCACAGCGACATTGATACCGTAGAGCGTGTTGAAATTATTAGAGATTTGCGGCTCGGATTGTTTGACGTACTCGTCGGCATCAACCTCTTGCGCGAAGGCTTGGACATCCCCGAAGTCTCCCTCGTCGCTATCCTCGACGCTGACAAAGAAGGCTTCCTGCGCTCCCACCGCAGCCTGATTCAAACCATAGGCCGAGCCGCGCGCAACGTGAACGGTGTCGCCATCCTGTACGCCGACAAAATTACCGATTCCATGAAAGCCGCCATCGATGAAACCGAACGCCGCCGCGAAAAACAGATTAAATTCAACGAAGAACACGACATCGTGCCGCAGCAGATTAAAAAACAGGTCAAAGACATCATCGATGGCGTGTACCACGAAGAAGACAGCGGCAAAGGCCGTCTGAAAGGCAAAAACAAAGTCAAAGTCGGCGAGATTCACAATGAAGAAGACGCGATTAAAGAAATCGCCAAACTGGAAAAAGCCATGCAGCAGGCAGCTAGGGATTTGCAGTTTGAAGAAGCGGCTGTGTTGCGGGATAGGATTCGGGGGATTAAAGAGAATTTGTTGTTTTAACTGTGCTATACTTTCAAAAATGTTATTTCTCACAATAAATACCTTATTTATGGATGATAAACAAAATGCATGGTTATAATGATTATCCACCACATTTGTTTTATAAAGGGACAGTAAAAATATCTGTTATTTTGGAGCAAGCGCAAAGAGATACAAATGGTATAAATAAACTTAATAAAGTTCACGAGTTATTTGGAACGCCCGCTGTTGGGCTTGTTGCTAGGATTCGTAGATACATAAATGGGGAAGCTTTAAAAATGCCAGAAGCAATAAATAATGAAAAATATCCATTTAAAGCAATTAAATATGCTCACTGTACCGATTGGGATAAATTCAATGAAGAAAATGGTTCTATTAATGATTTAGCTCATTTACGTGCTTATTTTTGGGATTGCAACCCATATGGTGAGGAACTAATGTGTATTACACATTTTTTGAGAAAACAAACAGAAAAATTACATCCAAAAGATACAGAAATTTCTTTGCAAGAAAAAGATAAATTCGAAAAAAATGGATTCAGTTATGAAGACTAACGTACTAGCTTTAAGTAGTAGAAGTGAATTTGATCAAGCAGTATATCAAGAAGATATTCTTATTGAATTGTCAGAAAGACTGGCTCTAGAGATGGAATATGCCCAAATCCAACCTGAGGAATTGCAAAAACTGTTAGGGAAAAATGAGGCATATGTGACAGGTTTATTGGAGGGCTTTGCTAATATTAGATTAAAAGAATTGGCAGATATTTTTTCTGTTTTTAATAAATATGTTAAGCTTATGCCTGCTTATGAAGGTCAAAAAGTTTGCTATTTAGAAGATAGTAAATTTAATACCGTGAAGTTAAATATTAATCCTGAGGTAAAGATAGCTGAAGACTTTAGAAATTTCTCCATTATAAAACATAATGATAACACGCAAACGATATCAAAATTAGTTAATGTTACAGTTAATAATAATTTTAGTTGCAACTCTGAGTTTCAGGGAATTTTAGAAAGTCAGTATATTGGAAATTCATTACCAAATAATCAGCATCAAATTCAAGATATTATCTGTGGAAACAATTCTTTGGTGAGTAATGTAAAATGAATGATATTAAATTATCAAATAAATCAATATTTTTTAAAGATTTATTTTATAAAACATCCTTAGACTCAATATCAAGAGATGATATTGGCGGTGGAGAAATGCAAATTCTTGCACAACCACAAATAGAAAAGAAATCTGATACAGAGTTTAAAGTTACTGCAATTGCAGATGTGTCTAGCACAAGCAAAGAGTTCATTTTAACAGCGTCTATTTGGGTTAAATTTGAATTTAGCTTGGTGCATGCAGAGTTACCAGATGATGCAAAAATAAAAAATGTTGCACAAGAAATCTTTGAAGATTTAGTTTATAAATTTATTCAGGAGTTCACAGAACGAACGCCTTTTCATATGACTACTAGCAAGCCGTAGCCTGTATCTCCACCAACCACGTTGCGTGGTTGCGCCATACTCTACTTGCAGGTGGCACAAAATTTAAAACCGACGTGTAGTGTATGTGCGGTACGCACGCACGCGTTCTTTTCCGTTCAAACCATTATTTCAAACTTTCAGAAGACCTCAAATGTCGTCTGAAAACTTTTAGAATAAAGGCCGTCTGAAATCCAGTTTTCAGACGGCCTGATTTTTTCTTAATTCAAAGTGTTAGCAGTCAAACTCTGCAATTACCGGTGTGTGGTCGCTGGGGCGTTCTTGGGCACGGGTTTCTAGGTCGACAGTGACGTCGGTAAGGGTGGCGGCGAGTTCGGGGCTGCTGAGAATGTGGTCGATGCGCAGGCCGAGTTTGCGTTGGAACATGGCGCCGCGGTAGTCGAACCAGGTGTAGAACGCGCCTTCTGGGTGGATTTTGCGTAGGCTGTCGGTCAGGCCAAGGTCGAGCAGGTTTTTAAACCATTGTCTTTCGATGGAGGAACAATGGATTTTTTCGTGCCATTTTTCGGGGTCGTAGCAGTCGGCATCGGCCGGGGCGATGTTGAAGTCGCCGAGCAGGACGAGTTTGGGGTGTGCGGCCATTTCGGCGCGGACGAATTCGGTCAGTGCGGCAAACCATTGTTCTTTGTATTGGAATTTTGGGCTGTCCAGGGCTTCGCCGTTGACGCAATAGACGTTGATGACGCGCACGCCGTTGATGGTGGCGGCGATGACGCGGCGTTGCGGGTCGTCGGGGAGGGCGGGAAGGCCGCAATGTACGTCTTGCGGCTCGTGGCGGCTGATGATAGCGACGCCGTTGTAGGTTTTTTGGCCGCTCCAGACGCAGTGCCAGCCCATCATTTGCAGGGCGGCTGCCGGGAATTTGTCTTGATCGAGTTTGAGTTCTTGTAAGGCGAGTATGTCGGCTTGGTGGTCGGCTAGCCAGTTTTGTACTTGGGGCAGGCGGACGTTGAGGGAATTGACGTTCCAAGTAGCGATTTTCATGATGTTTCCGTGTGTGCTGTTGGGTGGGAAGGCGGCGGATTGCGCCTGTGGGCATGGGCGGTATTGTAGCGGATTGGTTTATTTTTCGATATGGGCTGAAAGTGGCAGGCCGTCTGAAAGCTGATGTTTCAGACGGCCTTGTTGTTGTGATATGGAATTATTTGTTTATTCGGCTTGGTCTTTGAGCGTGCGCAGGGTATTGAGGATGGTGGTGGCTTCTTCGGAGATGATGCGGTATTCGATGATGCGGTGGTAGCGTGTGAAATCGATGATGCCTTCGGTGCGCAGGCGTGCGAGGTGGTTGGCGATGCCGGTCGGGGAGGAGTCGAGCGCTTGTGCCAGTTCGGTAATGCTGCGGTCGCCGTTAAGCAGCAGAAAAAGGATGGCCATGCGTTCGGGGTTGGCAATCAGTTTGAGAATGGTAGAGAGACGCTTGATTTCCATATTATTGTTCCTTTTGTCTGTTATATGAATGCTTGATTTGGGTTAAATTTGGATGATTGTAGTTTTTATTAAGATTAACCTTATAATTCAAACTCTTACCTTGCAGTGTACACGGTTTTGTAAAATTTGAGGGCATTGTTTTGCAATTTTTTGTTCATTTTCGATATTTTGCTTCGGTTGCAAAAATGGATTGAAAAGAGACGAAAAGGCCGTCTGAAATGTTCCGTTGCAGATGATTTTGCTGACGGATGTTTCAGACGGCCTTTGATTTGGCTTTAAGTTGTTTTTTCTTTTATGTTTGTTTTGAATCAGCCGATTGATTGTTTTTAAACAAACAACTAGGTTTTATGATTCTATGCTTAGGACTACACGCCAAAGGCTTGTCAGATGCTTGGACGTGTTGTCGAAATGCGACTACTTTTTCTTCCAGCCTGCGGTCATGGCGAAGGTGATGGGGTCGTAGTATTTCGGCAGCTTGGACGGAATGCCTACATCGTTACGGTACACGACGCGGTAGCGGTCGGCGAACCAGTTTGGAACGATGGTGTATTGGTGGCGGATCAGTCGGTCGAGCGCGCGCGAGGTGGTTTGTAGCTCTTGGCGGTTGGTAAAGCTGTTGAAATGGGTCAACAGTTTTTCAACCGCAGGATGACAGACACCGGATAGGTTGCGGCTGCCTTCGGTTTTGGCGGCGGCGCAGCTGAAGTAGTCGTATTGCTCGTTGCCGGGGCTTTCGCTGTTGCCGTAGTAGCCGGTGGTCACGTCAAAATCGAAGTCGTTCATGCGTTTTTGGTACACGGCGGAGTCGGCGGTGCGCACGTTCATGGTAATGCCGATTTTGGCGAGGTCGCTCTGCCATTTGGAGGTAATGCGTTCGTAGTTTTTGCTTGGTGCGAGGAATTCAAAGGTCAGCGGTTTGCCTTGTTTGTCGACTGCTTTGCCGTTTTTGTATTGATAGCCGCCTTTTTCAAGCAGGGCGCGTGCTTTGAGCAGGTTCGGGCGCACGCCCAGTTTGGGGTCGGTAACCGGCGGCATAGGGACGTCTTGATCCAATACGCCGTCGGGCAGCTTGGTACCCAATGATTTGAGCAATGCGGTTTCCGCGCTGTCCGGCTTGCCGGTTGCGGCCATGGTGCTATTGGTAAAGAAGCTGTCGGTGCGGCGGTATGCGCCGTAGAAGATGCGGCGGTTGACGCTTTCGTAGTCGAAGCTTTCAATCAAGGCGCGGCGGACGTAAATATTGTCCAAGGGCTTGTGGCGCATATTGATGACGAAGCCTTGCATGCCGGCTGTGCTGTTTTGTATCCATTCGTGTTTGGACAGATTACGTTTTTTGAGGACTTCGTCGGAGTAGGCGCGCGCCCAGTTGCGGGCGACGTTTTCTTGTACGAAGTCATATTGGCCGCCTTTCAGCCCTTCGATGCGGACAACTTCGTCTTTGACGTATTTGATGCGGATGTGGTCGTAGTTGTAGCGGCCTTTGCGTACGGGCAGATTTTGCGCCCAGTAGTTTTTGTCGCGGACAAACTCGCTGATGCGGCCGTTTTCAGCTTTGGCAAAACGGTAGGGGCCGGAGCCGATCGGCAGGCTGTTGGGTGCGGCGGCCAGGCCTTTGGGATAGCTTTTATGCGAGAAGACGGGCAGGCTGCCGAGAATCATGTGCAATTCTGAGTTGCGCTGTTTGAAGCGGAACACGACGGTGCGATCGCTGGGCGTTTCCACTTTGTCCACGTCGCTCCAGTAGAAGTGGTACATGGGGGCGGCAGCTTTGTCTTTGGTCAGGATGTTAAATGAAGCGGCAACGTCTTTGGCCAAAACGGGGTCGCCGTTGTGGAATTTGGCTTTAGGGTTGATTTTGAAGGTAACGGAAAGGCCATCCGGCGCCAGGGCGATGTCTTCGGCAATCAGGCCGTAAACGGCGTAAGGTTCGTCCATGCTTTGCTCGGTCAGGGTGTCGAGCGTCAGCATGCTGATGCCGTATTCGTGGTTGCCTTTGAGGGTAAAGGGATTGAGCGTGTCAAAAGCACCGAGGAAAGGCGTGGTAAACGAGCCGCCTTTGGGAGCGTTGGGATTGACGTATTCGAAAGCGGTGAAGTTGGCCGGATATTTCGGTGGTTGGCCAAGGCTTACGCCGTGGGCGGCAAAAGCGGCAGATGGAATCAGACCGAGCAGCGAGAGTAGGGCTGGTGTTTTCATCTATTTTTCCTTGTAGGTTGAATGTAGTATTCAGTAGTGTGCTGATTATAGCAAAGGCCGTCTGAAACTTGATATTTTTGCTTTCAGACGGCGTCAGGTTTAAGAGGATTGTTTTTTCGTATGGGCACTGAACTCGGCCAGCGTCATGTTCAAGGTTTCCAAGCAGGGCTGCATAATGTGATCAACCGTTTGATTGACCTTGTCTTTATTAAGCGTTTGCGGACGGTAGACAAAGAGTTTGAACAGCTCAGCCAAGTCGATGGACTCCGCTCCCATTTTCAAGACCCAGCCCTGACGGCCGGAATAGACATAACCGTGTCGCGCCAGCTTTTCCAAAAGCTCGCCCAATTCATCGAAGCCCATATTGATATGCCGTCTGAACTCCTGCACCGGCAATGCCTTGCCACTTTGTTGGGCAGAGTCGAGCAGCAGCAGGATTTTCAATACATCATCAAAGCGGCCGCGCGCATCCAGACTGCGGCGGAACGCTTCGCCGCGCCAGTAGGACAGGGACGAGGTCAAAACCGCGCCGCCCAATACCAGCGTCCACAACAGGTTGAGCCACAACAGGAAAAACGGTACCGCGGCAAATGCGCCGTAAATCGATTTGTAGCCGTCAAAGTTGCCCATGTACCAAGCGAATAAAAAGCGTGCCGTTTCCAAGCAAAACGCCGTTACGGCCGCGCCGACCAAAGCATGGCTGGCAGGCACGAAACGGTTGGGCACAAAGCGGTATAAACCCCACAGCAGCAGCGTAATAAATGAAACCGTAGTGATAACCCTCAGCCATTCCGAGCCGCCCACTACTTGCACCTGACCGATCACGACCGACAAGCCCACGCCCAAAGACAAAGGCCCAAACGTCAGCAACGCCCAATACACTAAAAACTGCATCATCCAAGGCCGTTGCGAATTGACGCGCCAAATCCGGTTGAACGCATTGTCTATCGTCCGAATCAACATCAGCGAGGTTACGACCAACATCACACTGCCGATCGCCGTCAGATTGGTGGCCTTATCGCGGAATGCATTGATGTAGTCAAACACCATGTCCGCGCCCTGCGGAACGATGGTGCGGTTGATAAAAGAGATAAATTCCTCCGACCATTGGTCGAAAACGGGGAAGGCCGAAGCGATGACGACCATCACCGTCAACACGGGCACCAAAGCCAAAAGTGTCGTAAACGTCATGCTTGCCGCTACCTGCGGCACGCGCTCCTCATCAAAACGGCGCACGACAAACCAAGCGAACGCCACGCCTTTACTCTTTAAAAAACCTTGCCACCATTGCGAAAACGGCATAACCTTTTCCCTCTTTTAAATTGAAATTTTTTCTTTTCAGACGGCCCGAGTATTTAAAAGGCCGTCTGAAACCTGACAGCATTGTAACGGAAACCCCAAATGAACCCAAATCCTCTGAAAATCCTCGTTCTCTTTTATTCCCAAAATGGCAGCACGCGCAACCTTGCCCGCCAAATCGCACGCGGTATCGAAAGCGTGGACGGTTGCGAAGCCGTATTGCGTACCGTTCCCAAAGTTTCCACCGTTTGCGAAGCCGTTGAAAAAGCCATTCCTGACGAAGGTGCGCCATACGCGACTGCCGACGACCTCAAAAATTGCGCCGGCCTTGCGCTCGGCAGCCCGACGCGGTTCGGCAATATGGCTGCCGCGATGAAATACTTTATCGACGGCACCATTCCCCTTTGGCTCGGTGCAGAACTCGTCGGCAAACCTGCCACCGTTTTCACCAGCACATCTTCGCTGCACGGCGGCCAAGAAAGCACCCTGCTGACCATGATGCTGCCCCTGCTGCACCACGGCATGGTCATCAGCGGCATTCCATATACCGAGTCCGCGCTCAGCAATACCCAAAGCGGCGGCACGCCTTACGGCGCAAGCCATGTTTCCGGCCACGACAGCAAGCCGGTATTGACTGCCGAAGAAAATGATATTGCCTTTGCTCAAGGTAAACGTTTGGCAGAATTGGCACGAAAGTTGGCAGACTGATTGCCTTATCATAAAAAGATTAAGGCCGTCTGAAAACCTGATGATATGGGTTTCAGACGGCCTTTTTAGTTAATTGGGACTAGATAGAAAATAAATATTTTGAATTAAACAAAATACTTAGAAAATAATGATTAAAACATAGTTCCATCGGGCTACATCTTTTTGATAGAATCTGCGACCAAATTGTAAAGATAAGCTAATTGGAGAGGCTATGTCACTACCTGTATTTCCCTATGGCAAATTAAGCTTTGCCGTCAGTCTGGCGCTGTGTTCGGCGTATTCTTTCTCGACCGAAGTAGAAAATACCCAGCCGCAAGAGCGTGTCGATTTACCGACAGTTACCGTCCAAGGAGTCGGTAAACAGACTACTTCCAACTACACCATTCCCGCTTCCTCCGCCGCGACAGGCATCCGCCTGACCCAGCGCGAAACGCCGCAGTCCCTGTCTGTCGTAACGGCAAAACAAATCGAAGACCAAGGCTTGGACAGCCTGCAGGACGTATTGAAACAAACACCGGGTGTGTTCCACAGCAAAATGGGCAACAACGTATCCGGCCACAGCGAGTTTATTTCACGCAGTCAGGCCGTTGACAGCATTTCCGTGGACGGCGCGCCCAAATTCCTTTACGACGGTAAAGCCATCCGCCGCGGTACCAACAATCTGGACAGCGCATTGTATGACCAAGTCGTCGTCGTGCGCGGCGCAAGCGGTTTGTCCAACGGCGGTATGGGCGAGCCGGGCGGTACGGTTGCTTTGGAACGCAAAAAACCGACTGCCAAACCTGCCGTCAGCGTAGAAGCCGGTGTCGGTTCGTGGAACCACTACCGCTTCGTCCTTGATGCCAATCAGCCTTTAAATGCAGACAATACCTTGCGCGGCCGCGCTATTTTGGTCAGCGACCACGGCGGCGATTACCTGCCGAACACTTCGCGCCACAATCATACGTTCTACGGCATTCTCTCCTACGACATTGCCCCTCAGACTCAGTGGAATATCGGTACGGAAATACACCGTTTCCGCAATACCGGCAGCTCGCCTTTCAGCTATCTGACCGTGGCGGGAAACCCTAGAAAAAATCAACCTTTCAAACCATTTGCAGCCTCACCGCGCAGCAATGCCTCGGCAAAATGGGCTTACGGTAAAGAAAACAGTGCGGAAATCTTCACCTCTGTCAATCATGAGTTTGAAAACGGTTGGGCTCTGAACGGCAACTACAGCCATACTTATGGAAAAAGTGATGCAGTTTCCGGTATAGCCGGTCCTTTTGTCATTTATCCGGACTATTCCGCTAAATTCGTTGCCGAGCGCGACCAAGCCAAGTACACCGACCAAGATTTTTCTCTGAGTTTGGACGGCGATTACCCGCTTTGGGGACGCAAACATGAATTCAATGCCGGCATCAGCTATCAGCACAATAAGGAAACTCTTTCATATTACGACAAAGATAAAGATAGGGTTGTCCCTGATTTGCGCCTTTTCGACGGAAATTTCACAAAACTGGCCATGCCCTACCTTCGCGACGGCTTTGCCCATATGAAAAACCTCTCTGTTTACGGTTCGACCCGTTTTAAACTAACCGACAGGCTGGCATTGATAGGCGGCGGACGGTTTGTAGATTGGCAATACCACTACAGTTCCAATCGCAACAATTTTGCCGACAGCAGGCATAAAAACAAGGTATTTATCCCCTATTTGGGCGCAAGTTATGATTTAAATGACAATCTGACAGCCTACACCTCCTATACCACCATATTCCGCCCGCAAGTGCGCTATTTGGATCAAAACGGCAAACCGCTGGAACCGCAACGTGGCAAAACATATGAACTCGGCTTAAAAGCCTCAGGGTTTGAAGGCCGTTTGAACGCTTCTGCGGCTGCGTTTATCAATAAACGCGACCATTTGGGGAAAGAAATTGACGATGAGGAAAATCAACGGTTTTACTATGAATCTATTGACCGCACGACGACCAAAGGCGTGGAATTGTCCGTCGGCGGACGCTTGAGCGACAAATGGCTGCTCAATGCTTCTTATGCGTACTCCAAACTCAAAAATGATTCGGGCAATGTGGTCAACCCTTCTTATCCTGCCCACCTTTTCAAACTCTTTACTGCGTATGATGTTACCGACCGCCTAAACTTGGGTGCAAACGTCAACTGGCAAAGCGGTACAAACGCCTATGATGAATACCAGCCCTTCACCGCTGCCGGTAAAGAAGCACTGACCCAACGCCCATACGCTACGCTGGACTTGACCGCGCATTACAAAATCGGCAAATCCACCCGCATCGGTTTAGACTTTGAAAACGTGTTCAACAAACGCTACCGCCCCATGCCGGATATTCACGTTTACGGCACGCCGCGTAGTGTGACTGCAACGGTTAAACATACGTTCTAATTGAAAAGAAAAATAGTGCAGGCCGTCTGAAAACCTAAATTATCGGGTTTTCAGACGGCCTTTTGTTTATATCTTAAACTTGCAAAAACCGTCTGTTTGTTTTATAAATGCAAACCATTATTATTAAAATGGTAAGGTTATGTAATGAAAAAGAAAGCGATTGCCTGTGTAGTAGGGGCGGTTTTTTCCGGACAGTTATATGCGGCTCAGATGCCGGTGGCTCAGGCAGAAATAGAGCCTGTGGTGGTCACGGCTGACCGCAATGCGCAAACCTTGGATAAAGCCGCGCCGAATGTGTCGGTTATCGGACGCAAAACCTTGAATCAAGCCTCGGCACAGAATTTAGACGATATCGTGATGTATGAATCCGGCGTCAGCGTGCCGTCAGACAACAATCGCCGCGGTCATGCCGGTATCAATATCCGAGGCATAGACGGCAACCGCATTCTGATGATGGTGGATGGCGTGCGCATTCCTGAATCTTATGCAGGCGGCGGCTCCAACGGCGCGATTTCGGGACGCGATATGGTCGAAAGCGACACGCTCAAGCAGGTCGATATTGTCAAAGGCCCTTATTCCGCGCTGTACGGCAGCGACGCGCTCGGCGGTGTGGTGAATATGGTGACGCTTTCTCCGAGTGATTTCGTCGATGCGGGCAAACGCGGTTATTTCGGTTTGAAACACGGCTACCGCAGCCGCGACCGCAGCCATGGCGTAACGGCGACTGTAGCAGGTTTCCATGAAAACGCCGAAGGCCTGCTGATGCTGACGCGCCGTCAAGGTCATGAAACCGAAAACATGGGCAGCGATACCAGCTACTCGACTGCGCGTACTGCCACCAATCCACAGAAAAACAATGCCTACAATATTTTGGCGAAAGGCAATATCGGCAACGAACGCCACCGTTTTGAAACTTTGTACGAACAGTATTACCACGCCAACGATACCGTATTGGCAAACGGCTTGGGTTCGCAATCGCGCGGGCCGGTAACCATCGCAACATCCGAGAGCAATGCTCGCGACCGTATCCGCCGTCAACGTATCGAAGCGGGCTACCGCTACGCTGGCGAAGGCCGTCTGAAAGAAGCCAACCTGACTGCCTATCAGCAAAAACTGCGTACGGAAGACGATGCCGTCGATGCGAGTATTACGCGTATGGGCGCGCGCCAATTAGGTAACTCGACCCGTTATTCCGACTACGGTTTCAATCAGACCATACGCGGGCTGAACGGGCGTGGCGTGTGGGAATTTGACGGCGCGGTCAAACAAACCGTCGTTGCCGGCGCAGAATACAAACACACCGAGACCGCCCGTCCGCGCGACAGCCTGACAGTGGACAATCTGACCGGCGCTGTCAGTAAAGTTTATGCAGGCAGCACCTATCCAAATAAAACCTTCCCCGACAGCAAGCGTAAAACGTTCAGCGTTTACGCACAAGACAGCCTGACCTTCGGCAACAGCATCGTTCTAACTCCAGCTTTGCGTTACGAAAAAGACAAGCTGAACACGTCGACCGACCAAGCCTATCTCAATGCCAATCCCGGCGGAACAGCGACGCGCTTTAGCGATTCCGCGTTTACGCCCAGCCTGCGCCTGAGTGTGCCTATGGGTAAGCAGTTCACCGGTTTTGCCACTTATTCCCAAGGCTTCCGTACGCCGCCGTTTGACAGCGCAACCATGGCGTTTGCCAATACGACCTACGGCTATGCCGTCATTCCCAATGCCAACCTCAAATCCGAACGCTCCAACAGCTTTGAATTGGGAATGAAATTTAAAAACGAACGCGCCCGTGCGCAAGTCACCGCGTTCTACAACCGTTACCGCAACTTCATCAACCGCACTGAAATCGGTACCTCCACCGTTGGCGGTCGCCCGATTATCCAGTACCAATATCAAAACCTTGATCACGTCAAAACCTACGGTGCTGAAGCTTCTGCCGCCTACAAATTCCTGCCGGGCTGGCAAGTCTCCGGCAGCATCGCTTGGATGCGCGGTGAGCAGCAGGACGGCAAACCGTTGGATTCCGCTTATCCGCTTAACGGCGTTTTGGGTTTGGATTACACGCAGGAAAAATGGGGTGTCGGCACCAAGCTGCGCTGGTCGAAAAAACATAGCCGCGTCAGCAGCGACACTGTTTTCCAAGCACCGGGTTATGGCGTATGGGATGTCGGCGCGTGGTACAAGCCGTTTAAAAACCTCGAAATCGGCGCAAACATTTACAACGTCGGCAACAAAAAATACTGGCAGCACACAGACGTTGCCGGCATGAGCCGTACCAGTGTGATGGACTTGTACACCGAAACCGGCCGCAATTTCGCTGCGACCGTACAACTGAAGTTCTAATGTGATTCAACCGTTTTCAGACGGCCTGGAAAAACGATCAGGCCGTCTGAAAGCATACAACAAGGAAAAACAATGAAACTCAAACTCCTCTTGCTTTCCGCGTTTATTTCGTTGGCCGGCACTGCACACGCGCAACGCATCGTCGTGTTGACCCCCGATACGGCAGACATCGTTGCCGCGCTCGGCGCATTGGACGAAATCGTCGGCCGCGATCAGACTGTTCAAAATCCGGCGTTGAAAAACAAGCCCAGTATCGGCATTCATCGCCGCCTGACGGTTGAACCGATTGTGGCCGCCAAACCCGACATTGCCATCGGTTCATGGATGGCGCAGCCTGCCGATATTTTTGCCCACCTGCAAAAAGCAGGCATTAAAGCCGTCAATGTTGCGCCCGACGACAGCATTGCCGCCTATCCGCAAAGTATCCGCAACATCGGTCAGCTTATCGGCAAAAGCGCGCAGGCGGACAAGTTGGCTAGCAAGTGGCAGGCGGATATGAAACAGCAGCCTTCCAGCGGCAAACGCTACCTCTTCAGCTACGACGGGCGCATCGTATCGGGCAAGAATACTGCCGCCGACGAAATCATCCGCCGCGCCGGCGGTATCAATGCCGCAGCCGCCATTGACGGCCTCAAACCGATGACGCGTGAGGCATGGATTGCGGCCAAACCCGACATCATCATTATTGCCGACCACAACACCGCCATGATAGGCAACGTCAAAACCTTTGCCGCACGCCCCGAAATAGCCGGCTCGCCTGCCGCGAAAAACGGCAAAATTTATTTGTGGAAGGCCAACGATATGTTCCGTTACGGGCTGGATACGCCACAAGTGATTCAGCGTTTGCACGGTTTGGCGAAATAAACGCGCCTGATTTGAAAAGCCTGCCCGATTTTTGTTTTCAGACGGCCTTGATTTGTTCCTTCTTATTGAGGAGGAAGCAAAACGGTTGTCTTAAAAATGCCGTCTGAAACCGTCCCTCAATCCGCTTAAACCTCATGATGTCATGAAACCGCATACCCTTACCCTCTGCCTGCTGCTTACTGCCGCTGCCGTTTATTTGTGCTGCGGCATCGGTTTTGGCGCGTGGGAGTCGCCATTGGCGATGGATGAAACCGTCCGCCAAATCCGTTTACCGCGCATCTATACCGCACTTTTGGTCGGAGCCGGTTTGTCCGCTTCGGGGGCGGCATTGCAGGCTTTATTTGAGAACCCGCTGGCCGATCCGAGTTTGATCGGGACGTCGGGCGGGGCGGCCTTGGGCGTGATTGTGTTATTGGCTGTGGGTGGCGGCGCGATGGGTGTACCGGCGGCGGCTTTTCTCGGTGCATTGGGTGTATGCCTGCTGATTTTGGCGGTGCACAAACTGCTCGGCGGCGGTACTTTGGGATTGCTGGTGTTGGGTTTTGTGTTGAGCGCGTTTTCGGGCGCGGTGGTCAGCATGATTTTGTTTTTGTCTGACGATTTGGTATTGCGCAGCGCGACCACATGGCTGTCGGGCAGCCTTGCCGAAGCCGGTTTCTCATCGCCTGTTGCGGCAATTGCGGTCATGTTGCCCGGTTTTCTGATTTTGTTGTCGGCAGGCAGGCGGCTGGACGTTTTGATGACAGGGGAAGACACGGCTGCCAGTATGGGGGTATCAGTTGGGGCATTGCGTGTGCAAACCGTAATCGGCGCGGCATTGATGACGGGAGCGGCGGTATCGCTTTCGGGCATCATCGGTTTTCTCGGCATGATGATCCCCAATGTGCTGGCGCAAACCGTCGGCGGCAGCCGCCGCAAACTGATTGCGCTGTCGGCTTGGTTGGGCGCAGTATTTTTGATGGTGGTAGATGGCGCAGCGCGCTGGCTGACATACCCTGTCGATCTGCCGGTCGGTATCGTAATTGCCTTATTGGGCGGACCATTTTTTATGTATTTGTTTATCAAGCCTTTGAAAAGCCGTTGATGCCTAAACAGGCCGTCTGAAACTTTATTGCACCATATCTTTTGCCATGCATACCTTATTTCAAATCTGTAATCTTTCCGTCCTCGTCCAAGACAAAACCCTGCTTGAAATCGATCAACTGGATATACCTTCCGGCATGACCGTCATTATCGGTCCGAATGGTGCGGGCAAGTCCACTTTACTGCGTGCCTTAATCGGGCAAACAGGGCAGGGGGAAATCACGCTTTTCGGTGAGGCCGTTGCGCCGCAAATCCGCGCGGGCAGGGTGGCATGGGTCGGGCAGCATGGCCGTTACAACATGCCGATGACCGTACGTGAATACATTGCGTTGGCGTCATTCGTACAAAAAGGCCGTCTGAACCATGAATGGGCGGACGAGTTGCTCGATTATTTTGATTTGACGGCATTGGCGGATAAGCGTATCGGCAAGCTCTCAGGCGGCGAGCAACAACGCGCCAACATCATCCGCGCCCTGTTGCAAAACGCGCCGGTCTTGCTTTTGGACGAACCGTGCAACCATCTCGATATTCGCCACCAACACCGCCTGATGCAGTATTTGGTCGGGCATTCAAACCGTGCCTCATCAATGATGGTATTGCACGATTTAAACCTCGCCGCGCGTTATGCGGAACATATTATTTTGATGAATAAGGGAAAAGTCGTTGCATCAGGCAAGGTGGGCGAAGTGATGCGCCCCGACTTGCTTGAATCGGTTTACGGTTGGCAGATACGCCGTTGCGAAGATGAAGCAGGGTTTTATTTCAGAAGCTGAGCGCCAACAGGCCGTCTGAAAAACGATAAAGAAAATTTATTTTATCGTTCAAAAATAAAACGAGATGGGAGGATGTTCCCGACTTGAAGAACCAAATTTTGTGCATTTCACAAGTAAAATGCCGATTTCCATAAAATAGAAATACATTTAATTATTTATAGAATACAATATTTTAAAATAATACTGATTTTTAATTACTCAAAAATGTTGACAAGAAAACGATGATGGTTATTTAATATATCAATCTTATTAATAATTTTTATTAATCATTATCATGGTACAGCAGCTTGTTTGGACTCCGAAACAATCCGCGCCCAAGGCATTTCCCGAACGTCAGGCATTAATGCCCGTTTGGGGCGGTGTTCCAATGCCGCGTCCCCAGTGGCAGAACATTTGGAAGAAAAAGCTTCCCCATGCCACCGATGTGGATGCGCTTGCTTATCTGCATATTCCATTTTGCGCCAACCATTGCGTTTTTTGCGGCTTCTACCGTAATGCGTGGAAGGACAGCCAAAGCAGCGTGTACACCGACAAAATTATCGAAGAAATGGCCGCTGAAGCCGAAGTCCGTACAGGCAAGGGCAAAATCCGAGCCGTTTATTTCGGGGGCGGTACGCCGACCGCGTTGCTTACGGAAGACCTCGTCCGCCTG
The DNA here is from genome assembly GCF_051958545.1 of Neisseria sp. P0009.S010. Classification (NCBI taxonomy): domain Bacteria; kingdom Pseudomonadati; phylum Pseudomonadota; class Betaproteobacteria; order Neisseriales; family Neisseriaceae; genus Neisseria; species Neisseria sp. P0009.S010. Next base: position 338,924 of record NZ_JBQCVH010000002.1, on the reverse strand, counting down.
ATTCGTGCCTGCTACCAATATCTGCCGCTTGCCGAAGACTGCGAGTTCACCATCGAAGGGCGCATGAGCCATTTCGATTTGGAAAAAGCACAGGCCTGTCTCGAAGCAGGGGCCAACCGCATTTCCATCGGCGTGCAAACCTTCAATACCGCCATCCGCCGCCGTCTCGGCCGCAAACACAGTGGCGACGAGGCGTTTGAATATTTGGCAAAATTGTGCGAACTCGATGCCGTGATTGTGGCCGATTTGATGTTCGGCCTGCCCAATCAAACCGATGACGTTTGGCAAAACGATATTGCCCGCGCCGCTGAGCTGCCGCTGTCCGGTTTGGATACGTATGCGTTCAACCTTTATCCCATGCTGCCCATTAACCGCATGATTGAAAAAGGCGCATTTCCGACACCGCCGGGCTTTGATATTCAGGCAGACCAATATGCCTACACGGTTGAAACACTGCTGGAAAAAGGCTGGGAACAGGTCAGCAACAGCCACTTCGCCTATCCCGGTCGCGGCGAGCGCAACCGCTACAATACCCTGATCAAATCCGATATTTCCTGTTTGGCGTTCGGCTCCGGCGCAGGCGGTAACTTCGGCGGTTTCAGCTATCAGGTGCAGGGTGATTTGGAGAGCTATCTCGCCACGCCGAAAGGCGAGAAAAACATCGCATTTATGAGCGGCCATAGTCCAAATAAAGCACTTCTCAGCAAAGTCCAGCACGATATTGAAACAGGCCGTCTGAATCCATTATTGTTCGACGGCAACAAAGCAGCGCAAAAGCTGATTGCCCAATGGCAGGAAATGCAGCTTTTTAAAGAACCCGATTCAGACGGCCTTATCCGTTTGAATACCAGCGGCCGTTATTGGTCGCCCACCCTTATCCGCAAACTCATGCTTACTCTTCCGACTCAAGAAAAGGATCAAACCATGCAAAAACTTTCAGCCGAACAACAAACCATGTTGCGCCAATCATTGGAAAAAAATCCCGGCCAAGTGCTGGAAATGCTGGCCGCGCAAAACCAATGCAGTTTTGAAGACGTTATCCGCTGTCTGCCTGAAGAGAACGTGCGCCAAACCGAAGGCAGCCGCATTGTCGAAATCCTCCAAGCCATCGCAGCATGGAATGAATCCGTGACCTTTATCGCCCACACCCCCGATGCCATCGTCGAAGTCAGCGGCAAACTGCCAAACGGCAAAGTCGGCCGCGGTTTCTACAATTTTGACCATCCTGAAACCGACGGCGGCGTACACGGCCACATCTACTATGAAAACTGCGCCTCCATCTACCTTTTGGAACGCCCGTTCATGGGTAAAGCCACTTGCTCGCTCAACTTTATTAACCGCAACGGTGGCGCCATGTTTAAAATTTTTGTCGGCCGCGATGAAGCAGGTGAGTTGAAACAACACCAAATCGAAGCCATGCGAAAACTGTTTGATGCCGCTTAAACGGTTTCAGACGGCCTGAAAATCCGTTCCTTGTTGCATAGAGGAGCGGATTTTCTAACAATAAACATCTACCACACAAAGGAACCCCAAACATGCAACTCATCTTCGGAGCCAACGGCCCGTCCGGCCGCGCCTATATCCGCACATTGGCTGACTCAGCCGATACCGTCGCCGTATTAAGAAAGCCATCTGAAGACAGCTTTTTTGCCGAACACAATATTCAAACAGTCGTCGCCGATGCGCTTGATGCCGATGCGCTCGATAAAGCGTTGGCACAATACCGTCCCGATACCGTGATCAGTTTTGTCGGCGGCAAAAACGAAGAGGGTATCCGCAGCGATGCGCTGGGCAATATCAACATTATTGCCGCCACGAAAGCCGCCAATCCGCAAGCCCGCTTTGTATTGATTACCAGCATGGGCTGCGGCGAACAATGGGACATGATGAGCGAGTCGTTCAAACAGGCACTCGGCGAAGCTGTCCGTGCCAAAACAGAAGCCGAAATCTATCTCAAACAAAGCGGTTTGAATTGGACTATCTTGCGCCCCTGCGGCCTTGCCGATGGCGAAGATAATGCCTATACCTTGACACAAAATGCCCAAGAAATTCCGCAAAAATACATGACGCGCAACGGCTTGGCCGCTGCCGTTGCTGCCATTGTCGGCCAAGCGGACAGCAAGGGCGAAACGTATAGCGTTGGTGCGGCATAACCGGATTGAGTAGGCCGTCTGAAACTGTCTTTTAATTGTTTCAGACGGCCTGATTTTTTCTTAAAATACTGTTTTTATTATGAATATGAGCAAGGAAATCAAAATAACAGACACAAAAAAGACCGGAACATATCCGGTCTTTTTTATGGTTTCGCACTTAAGCTTGGTAACCTTTCGCTTCGGCAAGTAGGGCCAGTAATTCTTCAGTCGTATCCCAACCGATGCAGGCATCCGTAATACTTTGACCGTAAACTTCAGGCTTGTCTTGACGGCCTTCAACCAAGTGGCTTTCCACCATCACGCCCATGATGTTTTCTTCACCGGCTTTCAGCTGCTCCGCAACATCGCGTGCTACATCCATTTGTTTGCGGAAGTCTTTACGGCTGTTGGCATGGCTGCAGTCCACCATCAGTTTGCTGCTCACGCCGGCTTTTTGAAGCTGCGCAACCGCGTCTTTAACGTGTTCCGCGCTGTAATTAGGCTCTTTACCGCCACGCAAAATCGCATGGCAGTCAGGATTGCCGCTGGTGTGGACAATCGCGGAATGACCGGCTTTGGTTACAGACAGGAAGTGGTGCGGATGATTGGCGGCACCGATGGCGTCGATGGCGATTTTCAGATTGCCGTCCGTACCGTTTTTAAAACCGACAGGGCAGGAGAGGCCGCTGGACAATTCGCGGTGTACCTGGCTTTCAGTCGTACGCGCCCCAATCGCGCCCCAAGAAATCAGGTCGGCGTAGTATTGCGGCGTAATCATGTCCAAGAATTCAGTCGAAGCAGGCATGCCCATTTCGTTCAAAGTCAGCAACAACTGACGTGCTTGGCGCAGGCCGTAGTTGATGTCAAACGTACCGTCCAAGTGCGGATCGTTAATCAGACCTTTCCAGCCAACGGTTGTACGCGGTTTTTCAAAATACACGCGCATTACAATCAGTAGCTCTTTCTCATATTTTTTGCGCAAGGGCAGCAATTTTTGCGCATATTCTACCGCCGCCTTAGTATCGTGAATCGAGCATGGGCCGATGATGACCAGCAAACGGTTGTCGCGGCCGTGAACTAAATCTGAAATCTCATGACGTGTTTTATAAACCAAATTGGCAACCTGAGGCGTAACAGGCAGCTCATACAAATGCGCGATTGGAGGGAGTAACTCTTTGACTTCTTTAATTTTAATATCGTCGGTAGGGTGGTGTTGGGACATGATGAACTCTCTTGTTTATTTTTGATACAGGTTACAGGTTTTAGCAGAATTAAACAAGGCTTGATTTTTTGTTTTAGCAATTTTATTCTAAAATTTCTTTATTTAAATTATTTTATGGAATTTAAAATCAGTTTATTTGTAAAAATTAATATTTAATGCTGATAAAAAATTTCATTTATATAATAAAGGGCTTTGAGTTTTTATCAAAATACAGGCCGTCTGAAAATGTTCAGACGGCCTGATTTTTTTGTAACGTTATGTAGTGTTGTACGTTACGTTGATAAAATGATATTGGCTTGGATTTTATCTATTTGATAAATATGAATTTAATAAGGCGTTGTGCCTTAAAAAATCTATTGATTCGGTATCTGTAAAAGTTTGAATCTGTCTTGTAAATCAGTATGCAGAACAGGCATTCTTGCTTTCTTCACAGATTGGTTCTGCTTGTCAGAACGTTTTGCTCAATTCGACAAACATTTTGGTTTTGCCGTATTCGTAGAACTTGTCGTTGCTCCATGTTTTGTTGTGGGCAATGGTCAGGCGTGGGGTGATGCCTTTGAAATGGAGGGCGCGATGCCATACGCTCAGGGAGGCGGAGGCTTCTTTGTCGCGGCGGTTTTGTTCGTTGCTGAAGAAGCTGGGGGCTTGGTAATGGCGTTGGGCGGCGCTGAGGCGTAGGACGGTGGAGAGGCCTTTGGGCCATTCTTGTCCCCATGTGGTGCGCAGGGCGTAGCGGTTGAAGCTGTCGCTTTTGTCGTCGCGGTTGCGTTCGCGGTAGAGGTCGATACCGGCTACCCAGTATTGGCGCGCGTTGCGGTAGTACACGATGGAGTTGCTGAGCAGTTGGCTGGTGTTGTTGGAATGCTCGCGGCGGCCGTTTTTCAGACGGCCTGCTTCAAATGCGCTGAGGGTTTGCAGCTTGGGTTGCCACCAATGGTTGTAGTGGAGGCGTGCGCCGTTGGTGTAGGTGTAGGGGTCGTTGCCGTAGAAGCGGCGTTCGTGGAACGGGGTAATGCCGATATCGTTGCGCTGGTCGGCATAGCCGATGCCTGCCGAAAAGCGTGTGGTGAGGTCGTTGTAGTTGGTGTGTTTGGGATAGATTTTGCCGTAATGGTCTGCGCCTGCCGTGGCATAGAAGCCGCGGGGCAGCGACCATTTTTTTTCTGCGCCGATTTGGTAATGGATGGCAGTGGCATCGATGGGTTCGGGGAATGTCCAGCCTCGGAAGCAGTCGTCGTCGGGATAGGCAAGGCGCACGGCGCGGCATTGTTCATCGCTCAGGTGGTTGCCCAGACGGCGTTGGCCGGGGGCTTGGTTGATGTTTTGTTCGCGCGTGATGTTCAGGCCGGCGTTGAATTGCCATGAGTCGCGTTCGCGCAGGGCTTTGCGGTAGGTTTCGATGCGTTCTTGCAAGGCAGGCGGGAGGGATTCGGTTTGTAGTTTGTCGAACTGGTCGGCTGCGGCTTCGTTTTGTTTGTCTTCAAACAAGGCGGTCGCAAGCTGCCAGCGGACGGCGGAGGCATCGGGTTGCTCGGCGATAAAGCGGCGGTAATGGCCGATGGCTTCGGCGGCGCGTCCTTCGGATTGGGCAAGCAAACCTTTGGCATAGCGTGCCATGGCGCGGTCGTGTTCTGGCCATTGTTCGTAAATGGGCAAAACGGCTTTGATGCCGGGGATGTTGTGGGCGACGACGGCGGAATACATGGCGCGTGCCAGTAATTCGGTGTTGGCAAGCAGGGTATCGGCATCGACGTTGATGATTTTTTCAGACGGCCTGTTTGTCTGCTCGGCAGGAATGTTGTGCGTTTCGGGTTGTTGGGGTTCGGCTGTGTTGACTTGAAGCTCGGGTTTCACATCAGGCGGCACATCGGCGGCGTGAAGGGAAAGGGGAAGGATGGCGAGGAGGAGCAGACGTTTTTTCATGGCAATGTTTGGGATGTTATCGGTATAAGTGGGCAGATTGTACAATGTTTTGAGTCGGAAATTTTACAAACCGAGTGCCATTATATCTGATAAAGATGACAAAAGGCTGTCTGAAAACCGATGGGATTTCAGACGGCCTTTGTTTGCGAGTCGGATTTAGTTTTTGTCCAAATCTAAATCGGCTTTGTATTCGATACGGCCTTGGCCTTTGTCTTCGATGGAAACGTCCAGCTCTTGTTTGCCGCGTTTGAATTTCAGATCGGCATCGTCGTGTTTGATTTCAGACTCAACCACATGGAAACCTTTGCTGCGCGCGTGGGCGATCACTTTTTTGGCCAAGGAAGGAATGGAATTGCGTTGGCCGGAAAGTTCGGCTTCGTATTCAAATTCGCCGTCGCCTTGATGATCGGCTTTGATGGTGTGCGCGCCTGCCGGACGGTAGATTTCGGAAGGCAGCGGGGAGGCGAATGCCGTGGCGGAGAAAAGAGCCAAAATGCCGGTGGCCAGTAACGATTTTGCTTTGGTCATCGGTTTTCCTTTCTGAAAAGGGTTTTGAGAATGGCATCATCTTATCGGTAGGTATGAGTGGCGGCAAGCGGATAAACCTGATTTTACGTGCGGCTACATGATTTGTTTGGAGGGCGTTGATTCTTTGCTTTGGGCTGGTGTTTGCTTGCAGAAAAATGCTGCCGGATAAGACTTAGCCGAGACGGAACAATTCGCTGCCGTGCGCCTTCAGCCATTGTTCGGCTTGGTCGACATGCGGCGTGAGCGAGTGTGTCAGAGCCCAAAACGCAGGGCTGTGGTCGGGATGGCGCAGGTGGGCGAGTTCGTGCAGGCAGACGTAGTCGGCGACATATTCGGGTGCGCCGATGAGCCGCCAGTTGAGGCGGATGCCGGTGGTGTGGCGGCAAACACCCCAGAAGGTTTTGGCGTTGGAAAGGGAAATGGCACTCGGGGTCAGGCGTGTGGTTCGGATATGGCCTTTGAGGCGCGGTAGCAGATATTCGTGCGCACGCTCGTGCAGGAAGCAGTGCAAATGGGTAAGTTGGGCGGTGGTTTCTTTTTCTGGCAATAGGATTTCAGACGGCCTGATTTGGATGTGGTTTGCTGCGTGGACGGACAAGGCCGTCTGAATGCCTTGGTACCAAATCCATTCGGGAAGCGCGTCGGTAGGTGTTTGTCGGGCCGGTGTTTTGTTTAGGGTACGGCGCAGGATGGCTTCGTTGTCGTTCAGCCATTGGGTAAAGGTGCGCTGGGTAACAAACGGAGGGATATTGATGCTGACGGTATCGGCGGAAACGGGGCGCAAGATGAGGTTTTTCTTGGCGCTGCGTTTGAGCTGGATATGAATGGTGAGGCCGTCTGAAAGGGTGTGGGTATGGAGGTGGGGCATGATGTTGATGGAAAGATTGGACGGCATGGAAAGGGGGACATAGCGGCCCACCCGATGGAATGATTTATTTGGTTTTGGGCGCGAACGGGCCTTGTCCGGTAATCAGGGGCTGTTGGCTTTCGATCCATTGCTCGCATTGGGCCATGAGTTCGGCTTCATTGCCGTTGTTGTGGGCAATGGGTTTGCCGATGATGACGCTGACTGTGCCGGGGTATTTGAGGAAGGAGTTGCGCGGCCAAAACTCGCCGCTGTTGAGCGCGACGGGGACGATGTCCATCTCAAACATTTTTGCCATGCGCGCGCCGCCGAGCTTGTAGCGGCCTTTTTCGCCGGGCGGCAGGCGTGTGCCTTCGGGGAAAATGGTAATCCAATAGCCTTCGTTTTTACGCGCAAGGCCTTGTTCTAAGAGTTGTTTGTTGGCTTCGCGGCTGTTGCTGCGGTCGATGCCGATGGTTTTAACCAGCTTCAAGCCCCAGCCGAAGAAAGGGATTTTGAAGAGTTCGCGTTTGGCAACATAGACTTGCGGCGGAAAAATCTCTTGCAGGGCGAGGGTTTCCCAGCCGCTTTGGTGTTTGGCGCAAATGATGGCAGGGCGGTCGGGAATGTTTTCCGCACCGTTTAAGGTGTAGTTCAAACCGATGATGTGCTTGAGCGACCAGTTGAGGATGCGTACCCAAATTTGCGCCATTTTGTGTGCACCGCCTTGGAAGGGCAGGGTAAGCAGCATAAAGGGGAACAGTAAAATAATGCTAGAGGAAAGGATGAACCAGTAAATCAGGTTGCGGATAATCAGCATATCAGGGAAAAGTCAGTCGTTTGAAGGCCGTCTGAACACCGTTGTCGGCTGGTTTCAGACGGCCTTGTCGTTTATAGGATGGCTTGCGCGGCTTCTTCGATTTGTGTGTTTTCACGCATGATGTATTGCGAGAAAGCGAGCAGGTTGTCGAAGACTTGGGTGTGTTCGGGCAGTTCTTGCTCGTGTTGGGCCAGCGTTTTTTTGCCTTTGCCGGTCAGAACGAGCGCGGATTTGCCTCCTGCAGCATCAATGGCTTGCAGGTCGCGCAGGCTGTCTCCGACCAGCCAGGTTTCGGCGGCATTGGCCTTGAAGCGTTCGATGATGTCGATAATCATGCCGGGCTTGGGTTTGCGGCATTCGCAGTTGTCGGCAGCAGTGTGCGGGCAAAACCAAATGCCGTCGATGGTACCGCCTGCTTGAACGGCAAGGCGGTGCATTTTCGCGTGCATTTCGGTCAGGTCTTGCACGGTAAAGTATTTGCGGCCGATACCGGATTGGTTGGTGGCCACGGCAATGGTGTAGCCTGCCTGCGTTAAAAAGGCAATGGCATCCATGCTGCCTTCGATGGGAATCCATTCGTCAACGGATTTGACGAAATCGTCGCGGTCTTGATTGATAACGCCGTCGCGGTCGAGGATGATGAGTTTCATGGTTTGGGCTCTTATTTTTCTGCTTTCAAACTGCTTTTCCATTTTTCAAAGGCCGTCTGAAAAACGGGTGTCAGTTTGGCGAAGGTTTCCGGGGTGTTTTTGACGTGGTAGAAGCCGCCGAGCGAGGGCGTGTCGAGGGCGAGGACGTAGTCTTCCATAAATGCGCCGTAGCCGTCTTCTTCGTCGGTGTAGTAGAACTCGGTAAACCGTTGGCCGAGTTCGGTAAAGTCATCAGCCGTCAATGCGCCGTCCATGTGTTTGAGCAGGAAGTGCCGTCCGCTGATTTTGCCCGAGGTCATGGCCGCGAAGTCGGCCGCGGTTTCGAGGGCGGTTTGCCAGACGGGGTTGACGAGGCCTGCCTGCGCCGCCCATTGCCAGTACATGCCGATGTGGGTGGCGGCGTTTTCGGGCGGGAGCTGGTCGGGGTAGTCTTCGTCGAGATGGAAACGGATATTGTCGTACATGGACGGTGTTCGTTGGGGGAAAGGGGGTATTGTAGCGGAAAATAATGAATTAGGCCGTCTGAAAGAGGGTGTTTCAGACGGCCTTAAGGGAATTTAACCTTTAAATACGGGAACGAGCTCCATTTGGCTTAATATTTGGGCGGCAATGTTGATGATGCCGAAGAGGAAGACCCAAACCATCAGCCAGAATCCGCCGTAAACTTTGTAGTTTTTGCCGACGCCGAATTTATGTCGCGAGCGGTAGAGCAGCATGGCGGGGATGATGCCTGTCCAGATGGTTGCGGCCAGACCGACGTAGCCGATGGCGGTAACGAAGCCGGTAGGGAAGAGCAGGCAGGAAATCAAAGGCGGCAGGAAGGTCAGCGCGGCGGTTTTGGTGCGGCCGGAGATGCTGTCGTTCCATTTGAAGATGTCGGCGATGTAGTCGAACAGGCCGAGCGTTACGCCGAGGAAGGACGTTGCAATCGCCATGTAGGAGAACAGGGTCAACACTTTGTCCATATTGCCGGTTTGGGCGAACTTGGACAGCGTTTCGATCAGGACGGAAACTTGGCCTTCGGCGGCGATAACCGGTGCAAACTCGCTGCGCGGCAGGTTGCCTTGGATGGCGATTTGCCAGAGGACGTAAATCACCAAGGCAATCAGCGTACCCGACCACAGGGATTTGGCCACTTTGGGCGCGTCGCCTTTAAAGTATTTGAGCAGGCTGGAAACGTTGCCGTGGAAGCCGAATGAGGCAAGGCAGACGGGCAGGGCGGTGGCAACATAAATCCAGTAGCTGGTGCCGGAAGGGGCTTGGGTGTCGAACAGGACAGGCATTTTGGCATCGGCAATCAGGCCGCCGGTTGCCCAGATGAAGGTGAGTACCATGCCGCCGATGAGGATACTGGTAAAGCGGTCAACCAAGCGTGCGGATGCCCAAACGCAAAAGGCGAGGATGCCGAAGAAGACGAGTTGGCCGACGGAGAGCGAAATTTCGCCGCCTACCGCGCTGCCGATGCCTTTGGCGGTCAGGTCGCCGCCGACGAAGATGTAGGCGTAAGTGAGCAGGTATAAAACGAAGGCGACGGCAACGCCGTTGATGATGTTCCAAGCCGGGCCGAGCAGGTCTTTGACCATGGTGTCGAAGCTGGCGCCGTGCGGATAATGGGTGTTGACTTCCAAAATCATCAGGCCGCTGGAGAGCATGGAAAACCAGGTGTACAGCAACACGACCAGCGAGCCGGCAAACCATACGCCAGACGTGGCGGTCGGGTTGGCAAGCATGCCTGCGCCGATAACCGTACCGGCGATAATCATCGCGCCGCCGAATAGGGAAGGGGTTTTGGTTGACATTGTTTGTCTTTCTTCTAGGAATGCGTGGTTGTCATTATGCCGTAAAGTGTAAGAAAAGGTAAAGCAAAGGCCGTCTGAAAACCCGATTGTCGTTTTCAGACGGCCTTTGATGTGTATAAACGCAACTGATTAAATCAATTTTCGCAGTTTCAATTCGTTTTTCAGATACGCGTAATAAACCGGCGCGACGATGATGCCGCCGATGCCGAAAATGCGTTCAAAGACGACCATTGCCACCAGCAATTCCCACGCGCTGGATTCGATTTCCGAGCCGATAATTTTGGCGTTGAGGAAATATTCGAGCTTGTGGATGACAACGAGGAACACCAGTGAGGCGAGTGCGACGTAAAGCGATGCGCCGAGGCTCAAAATAATGATGATGGTGTTGGAAATCAGATTGCCCGCCACCGGAATCAGGCCGACGATAAAAGCGATGATCAGGACGGTCATTTTAAACGGCAGCTCAACGCCGAACAGCGGTAAAACCAAGTAAAGGTACAGGCCGGTCAGGAAAGTGTCGATCAGCGAGATTTTGACTTGGGCGAGGAACACGCGTTCAAAGCTGGTTTCAAAAGTGACGATGCGTTGCACCAATTCGGCTTTAAACAATGGCATTTTGCGGCGGTTTTTACGTATTTTCAGGCGGTGGAAGCTGAGCATGGCGCCGATGATGATGCCGATGAGGATGTACACGAAGGACGTGATGCTGTTTTTACTGATGCGGGTCAGCGCGGCGCGGTATTCGTCAATCAGCTTGATCGCCGAGGCTTTGATTTCGGCCATATTGTTGGGCAGCATATTGAGAATGGCCGCAGGCAGGTCTTGGCTGTTTTTGGTGTCTTCCAAAATCGCCGCCAGCTTGGCCAGCATAAAGCCGACATGGCCGCCGTGTATCAGGTGGTAAATGCCCAAAGACATCATCGCAATGATGCTGAACACGATGGCCAGCGTCAGCGTGGTGGAAATCAGGTTGATGTTGTGCGCATTGAGCGATTTATGCAGCCGCGTGTTGCGCGGTAAAACACGGCGGCGGAGTTTGAGGATGACGCCGTTGGTGCGCGTAATAAAGATATAGGTCAGGATAACCGACAGCAGCAGCGGCAGCAGATGGTAGTACAAGACAATCAGCAAAGCCAAACCCATCAGGATATAGGAAGCGTTGCGGAAAGTCGGATTGTCGGTGTGTGAAGCGAGTAAGGACATGTGAAACCGATAAGGTAAAAAAACAAAAAACAGGTCAGGCCGTCTGAAAAACCATGTTCAGACGGCCTAATTTAATGACGGCGGTTAGTCGTGCAATGAGGCCGCGTGTAGCGTGTTTTCCAACAAAGTGGCAATCGTCATCGGGCCGACGCCGCCGGGAACGGGCGTAATCATGGACGCGCGTTCTTTGGCGACATCAAACTCCACGTCGCCGCACAGGCTGCCGTCTTCCAAGCGGTTGATGCCCACATCGATAACGACGGCGCCGGGTTTGACCCATTCGCCTTTAACAAAATTCGGAATGCCCACGCCGACCACCAAAATATCGGCGGCGGCAACTTCATCGGCAAGGTTTTGTGTGGCGCTGTGGCAGATGGTTACCGTCGCGCGGGACAGCAGCAATTCCAACGCCTGCGGGCGGCCGACAATATTGGACGCGCCGACAATCACGGCTTTTTTGCCTTTCGGGTCGATGCCGTAGGCTTCCAACAAAGTCATCACGCCTTTGGGTGTGCACGGGCGCATCAGCGGCATTTTGACGACCAGGCGGCCGACGTTGTAAGGGTGGAAGCCGTCCACATCTTTATGCGGCACGATACGTTCCAAAACCGCCTGGCTGTCGATGTGGGCCGGCAGCGGCAGTTGCACCAAAATACCGTCGACGGCAGAATCGCCGTTCAATTCGTCCACCAGTTTCAACAAATCATCTTGCGTGGTTTCAGACGGCAGCTCGTAAGAGCGCGATTCAATGCCGCTTTTTTGGCAGGCCAGTTTTTTATTGCGTACATAAACCGCGCTGGCAGGATCGTCGCCGACCAATACCACCGCCAAACAAGGCGTGTGCAAATCTTTTTCCTGACGCGCCTTTACCGCCTGCGCGACCGCCTCGATGCGTTGCTGGGAGATTTTTTTTCCGTCTATAAGTTGAGCAGTCATGATTTTCCTTCTAAATAGGGACAAATATTGCGTTCAAATTATCGCATTTTTCAGACGGCCTGACACAAAAGAGTAGCCCCGATGACGAAGCATAAAAATAAATAATGATTAAAAATAATAAGATAAATAAAAAATAGAAAAATAAAGCAAAGTAAGTGTTGACCGGGCTGAAAAGGGTCTGTATAGTTCGGGTCTTCAGTCGGGGCGTAGCGCAGCCCGGTTAGCGCATCTGCTTTGGGAGCAGAGGGTCGTGAGTTCGAATCCCACCGCCCCGACCACAAAATTCTAAGCACGAATCGGCATGAGCGCCCGTAGCTCAACCGGATAGAGCACCGACCTTCTAAGTCGGGGGTTACAGGTTCGATTCCTGTCGGGCGTGCCAATTTTTACGGTGGCTGTAGCTCAGTTGGTAGAGCCCTGGATTGTGATTCCAGTTGTCGTGGGTTCGAGCCCCATCAGCCACCCCAGATAAAAGCCTGCATATTGTATGCAGGCTTTTTTCCGTTTATGCCCTGAATTTTACTTCAAGTTTATTGGGTTTCAAAAACAGTATTCATCAAACCGTTCCATCATGGCAGCGGCAAAAATGGCGTTTGCGGTGTCTGTCAAATGCCGATGAGTACGCAGTCAGGCCCGAATATCGTACCGTTCGGTATCTTTTTATGGCGTTTCGCCGTTATCCTTTATAATACCCCGATTATTTTCTGTTTTATTTCCAAAGGAACCGCATCATGTCCGAATGGTCAGCTCCAGAATTCGAATCCAAAATCTGTCCGCCCGAAAAGCTGGCGGAGCGTTTGGCGGCATTGCCCCGTCCGCTGGTGTTTACCAACGGCTGTTTCGATATTCTTCACCGAGGCCATGTAACGTATCTGGCGCAGGCGCGATCGGCCGGTGCGGCTTTGGTGTTGGCGTTGAATACCGATGCTTCGGTGCGCCGTCAGGGCAAAGGGGACGACCGCCCGATTAATCCTTTGGAAAACCGTGCGGCAGTGGCAGCGGCATTGGCCAGCGTGGATTTGGTCACATGGTTTGATGACGATACGCCGGCCGCGCTGATTGAAATGGTCAAACCGGATGTATTGATTAAAGGCGGCGATTGGCCTGTGGATAAGATTGTCGGTGCGGCCGAGACGTTTGCGCGCGGCGGCAAAGTATTTTCGATTCCGTTTTTACACCAGACTTCGACCACCAAAACGTTGGCGAAAATCCGCGAAGCTGGAGGAGGCGCATGACGGATTTGAACAGCCGCCATTGGGCCTTGCTCGCCGCGCTTTCAGACGGCCTGCCGCAACACGTTTCTCAGCTGGCGCGTGCGGCCGGGATGAAGCCGCAACAATTAAACGGATTTTGGCAGCAGATGCCGGGCCATATCCGCGGTTTGCTGCGTCAGCATGACGGGCAATGGCGCTTGGTGCGTCCATTGGCTGTGTTTGCCGAAGAATCTCTGCAACAAATGGCCGGGAAACATGGTTTTCGCGCGCAGTTGAAACACGAATGTTCGTCCAGCAACGATGAAATCATGGCGTTGGCGCGCCGGTCGGCAGGTTTGGCGCACAAGGCTTTGTGTGTGGCGCATTTTCAAACCAAAGGGCGCGGACGTCAGGGGCGAAGCTGGGTCAACCGACAGGGCGAATGCTTGATGTTCAGCTTGGGCTGGGCGTTTGACAAGCCGCAGTATGAGCTGGGTTCGCTGGCGTTGGTGGTGGCATTGGCTTGCCGCCGTGCGCTTGCCGATATCGGTTTGGACGTAAATATCAAGTGGCCGAACGATTTGGTCGTGGCCAACGATAAATTGGCCGGTATTTTGATTGAAACGGCTCGGGTAGAGAATAAGACTGTCGCCGTCATCGGCATCGGCATCAATTTTGTATTGCCGAAAGAAGTTGAAAACGCCACTTCCGTGCAGGCCTTGTTTCAGACGGCCTCTAAGCAGGGCGTAAGCGTCAAAACCTTGTTGAATGCGGTGTTGGCGCAACTTGATGCGCTGTTGAGCGAATACGCGCAAAACGGATTTGCGTCATGTGTCGGCGAATACGATGCCGCCAACCGCGACACAGGCAGGCCGGTATTGCTGCTTCAAGAAGGGCGCATTGTTCATGAAGGCGTAGTCAAAGGCGTGGATGCGCAAGGCGCGTTGCGTTTGTTGACCGACAATGGCGAGAAAACCATTGTCAGCGGCGAGATCAGCTTGCGTCCGGATAATCGTCCGGCACAACCTGCCGCCGCCAAGCCGGAACGCTTTTTGCTGCTGGACGGCGGCAACAGTCAGTTGAAATGGGCATGGGTAGAGAACGGCACATTTTCTGAAGTCGGCCGCGCGCCATATCGTGATTTGACCCAGCTAGGTGAAGAATGGCTGCAATTTGCCGATGATGATGATGTGAAGATTGTCGGTTGCGCCGTGTGCGGTTCGGTCAAAAAAGCGATGGTTGAAGAACAATTAACCCGTCCGGTCGAATGGTTGTCTTCCATGCCTCAGGCTTTGGGTATCCGCAACCATTACCGCCGCCCTGAAGAACATGGTTCCGACCGTTGGTTTAATGCGCTGGGCAGCCGCCGCTTTACGCAAAACGCCTGCGTCGTCGTCAGCTGCGGCACCGCTGTAACTACCGACGCGCTGACAGAAGACAATCATTATCTCGGCGGCACCATCATGCCCGGTTTCCACTTAATGAAAGAGGCGATGGCGCTCAAGACCGCCAACCTCAACCGCCCCATCGGCAAGGTATATCCGTTCCCAACCACAACGCCGAACGCCATTGCCAGCGGCATGATGGATGCCGTTTGCGGCGCGTTGATGATGATGCATGGCCGTCTGAAAGACAAAACGGGCGAGGGCAAACCGGTCGATATTATTATCACGGGCGGCGGCGCGGCCAGAGTCGTACAGGCGCTGCCGGAGTCATTCGTTCATGACAATCAAGTGAAAATCGTCGATAATCTCGTGATTCACGGGCTCTTGCATTGGATTGCCCATCGCAACGGACAATAAAAAGGAAAACGCATCATGAAATGGCTGTTTGCGGTCTTGGTCGCACTCAACATCATTGTTTTTGGCAGCATGGTTGCCTATCGGACACAACATAAAACCGCCAAACCCGAATCTTCCTTGGAAGGCGGTACGCACGAATTATTGCGCCCGTCTTCTTTGGACGCGCCTAAAGCCGAGCCTCGGCAGGCATCGCAACCCGATTGGGTGGTGGTTGAATCAGACGGCCTGATTATGGCCGAACCTGAATCCGAAGAAGCAGAAGCCTTGCGTAAAAAGCAAGAAGCGCAGCAGTTAAAAGAGAAAAAAGAAAAAATGCGCCGCGAGAAAGAAGCGCAAGAACGCCGCGCCGCTGAAGAAGAGATGGGCGCGGCCGGCGTGGAACGCTTGTGTACCAGCAGCGCCACCGTAGTGATGGATGAAGACGATTACCACCGCATCAAAGGCCTATTGGGCAAATGGCCTCATGCAGCCAGCCGCAGTATCGAAAAACGCAACGGCGCATCCGGTGGCGAGACTGCTTCCAAAACCTTCCGCGTGGTCTTACCTGCCGACGGCGACACTTCCGCCCAGCTGGATGCCTTGGGCAGCCGCGGCTTTAGCGGCAGCATTCACAACGGCGAAATCAGCATTGACGTAACACGCAGCCGTTCTTCCGCCCAAGTATTGATTTCACGCTTGTCCAGCGCAGGTTTCGGCGGCGCGCGCATTGTCGAACAGGAAGACAGAAGCGCACCCGATACCGGTTTGAGCGTGGCGCGCATGACCGTGGTCTTTATGGCGGTCGACGAGCGCGATGCCCAAGACATCAGAAACATTGTCGGCCGTTATGGCAAATTGAACATGAAAACCTGCCGATAATCAGATTTATTCGGTTTCAGACGGCCTGAACAGCAGTGCCAAACCTGATAAACCGAACGCCACAAAACACGAAACCCACTGTATCGGCAGTGGGTTTCATGTTTTTCGGTTTTGAGTATCTGATATAAAGGGGAACAGGTATGTTTCGTATATGCGCACTCCGAGTATCAAGAGATAATGGGGAAGAGGGGGATAAAATCTGTTGTTTAATGGCTCGGATTAGGACGTCTTCCGAGTGGTTTTGATTATACGCTAATAATAACTATTATCAATAGCAAAATTGAAAAAATAAGGGGTTTTGCTGTAATATTTTGTTTTTTATGGAAATTAAATTGCGGTATCGGCTTTGCCATGATTGAAAAGGCCGTCTAAACGTCAAACGAACAGGCCGATTGAAATAGGGTAAGGCAAACATTTCAACCCTATATTTCAGACGGCCTTTTGATTTGTTTCAATCACTCATAAACCCAAGCAATCAACATATCCAAAGCCATATAAAATACCGTATAATCAAGACCAAATTAACTTTGCCTGCTTGTCGGGCCGTCTGAAAAATCATGCAACAAACCTACGCCGCCGTACAGCGAGATTTGCTCGAAGCCAACCATCTTTCCCCCGATTTGCTCGCCCAAAGCCTGAGCATTATCGGCGCCAACCATGTCGATTATGCCGACATCTATTGTCAGCGCACTGCCTATGAAAGTTGGCATTTGGAAGAAGGCATCGTCAAATCGGGCAGCTTCCAAATTGATCAGGGCGTGGGCGTGCGTGCCGTTTCGGGCGATAAAACCGCTTTTGCCTACGCCGACAGCCTGTGTATCGATTCGATCAACCGCTCTGCCAAAGCCGTGCGCGTGATTGGTGCGGCCGGCAACGAGGCCAGCGTCAAAGTGCCGACACCTGCCTACGGCAAGCCTGTCCACATGGCGATTGACCCTATTGCCAGCCTTGATTCCGCTGCCAAAGTCGCGCTGTTGAACAAAGTTGAAACGCTGGCCAAAGCCGCCGATCCGCGTATCGTGCAAGTGATGGCCGGTTTGACCTGCGAATACGACATGGTGTACATCGCCCGTCTGGACGGCAAACACGCTGCCGACATCCGCCCGATGGTACGCATGAACGTAACCGTCATTGCCAAGCAAGGCGAGCGTCGCGAGCAGGGCAGCGCGGGTGGTGGCGGACGTTATGATTTGGCGTATTTCGATGAAAACTTGGTGCATCGGTTTGTCGATTCCGCCGTCAAACAAGCCCTGACCAATCTCGAATCCCGTCCTGCGCCTGCCGGCGAGATGACCGTCGTTTTGGGCAACGGCTGGCCGGGCGTGTTGCTGCACGAAGCGGTCGGACATGGTTTGGAAGGCGATTTCAACCGCAAAGAAACCAGCGTTTTCTCCGGCAGAATCGGCGAGCGCGTGGCCGCCAAAGGCGTGACCGTTGTGGATCAAGGCGATATTGCCGACAGACGCGGTTCGCTCAATATCGACGACGAAGGCAACGAAACCCGCCGCACCGTATTGATTGAAGACGGTATTTTGGTCGGCTATATGCAGGACGAAACCAACGCCCGCTTGATGGGTACGCAATCGACCGGCAACGGTCGCCGCGAAAGTTACGCTTCTGCGCCTATGCCGCGCATGACCAATACCTTTATGGAAAACGGCGGCTATGAGCCGGAAGAAATCATCGCGTCCATCGACAAGGGCATTTATGCCGTCAATTTCGGCGGCGGACAAGTGGACATTACCAGCGGCAAGTTCGTGTTCAGCGCATCCGAAGCGTGGTGGGTGGAAGGCGGCAAGCTGCAATATCCTGTCAAAGGCGCGACCATCATCGGCAACGGCCCCGAAGTGCTGAAACATGTTTCCATGATAGGCAACGACACTGCGCTCGACAGCGGTATCGGCGTCTGCGGCAAAGAAGGGCAGAGTGTTCCTGTCGGCGTCGGACAACCGACCCTGAGGATTGATGCCGGACTGACCGTCGGCGGTAGCGAAATTTAAACGGCAGGCCGTCTGAAAGGTTTCAGACGGCCTTTTACATTAGGATAAAACCATGCAGGAACAGAATCGGAAATCAAGTTTTCTCATAGTGATGTTGCTGGTGTCGGTTGCCCTGTGGATCGCGTCTTTGTCCAATGTTGCATTTTATTTGGGCAATCATGAAAGCATGAAGGGTTTGACCGTTTTGATTTTGGGGTCGATATTTGCTTCTTTGGACATCAGATATTGTGCGGCCTATGCTAATTATGTTTGGTTGGCGGCCATTGTTTTGTTGGCGTTGCGGAAGAAGGTCGTGCCTGTCCATGCGGCACTTTGGGGCTTGGCGCTGGTGGCTTTCAGTGTGAAAGCCGTACACGTTGATGAAGCAGGGAATACATCGGATATTGTGCGCTACGGTGCAGGATTTTATTTGTGGTATGCCGCATTTGCGGTTGCCACCATCGGCACGTTTGCCGGAAAGAATAAGGAAAGAAAAGCAACAATGCTGGCAGATGGGACGAAAAATGACGCTTGATGAATGGCTGCGCCAATCGGCGCTGCCCAAAAATGAAGCGCGGATGTTGTTGCAATATGCACTGGGTTACACGCGCGCGCAACTGGTTACACGCGGTACGGACGATTTGGCAGACTCTGCCCTGCAAACCTTGGAGGCTTTGGCTCAACGCCGTCTGAAAGGCGAGCCGATGGCCTATCTGTTGGGCGAACGCGAGTTTTACGGGAGACGTTTTGCCGTCAATCCCCATGTGCTGATTCCACGCCCTGAAACCGAGCATTTGGTGGAAGCCGTGCTCAAACGCTTGCCGCCGCAAGGCCGTGTGTGGGACTTGGGGACGGGCAGCGGCGCCATTGCCGTGACCGTCGCGCTTGAACGCGTTGATGCTGATGTTCGCGCATCCGACATCAGCGTTGGTGCTTTGGATACTGCCCGTCAAAATGCGGCCGAATTGGGCGCAAAAGTCGAGTTTGCGCAGGGTTCGTGGTTTGATACCGACAGGCCGTCTGAAGGCCGATACGATGTGATTGTTTCCAATCCGCCGTACATCGAGGACGGCGATGAACATTTGTCGCAAGGCGATTTGAGGTTTGAACCGCAAAATGCGTTGACCGACTTTTCAGACGGCCTCAGCCATATCCGCCACATTACCCAAGAAGCCCCCAAATACTTGAAAGCCAACGGCTGGCTGCTGTTTGAACACGGCTACGACCAAGGCGAAGCAGTGCGGAACATTATGCTTGAGAACGGTTTTGCCGAAGTGGCAACCGAACAGGATTTGGCTGGATTGGATAGGGTAACGCTGGGGCGTTTGCCTGCTTAATGGGCATGATTTGTCGAAATATAAAAAAGGGCGTGTCGATCACGCCCTTTTGGTTTTCTGGTTTGTCTGTTCAGACGGCCTGGTTTAACGCCAAGCAGCGACGAACTCCGCCCAATGTTGTTTTTCTTCGGCTTGTGCGGCCAGATAATGTTTGATGCGTTTAATTTCGACTTCGTATTCGTCGGCATCGAGCGCGCCGCTCATCATGCGAAAGCGCATGTACATCAGGTAGGTATTGGCGGCATCGGTTTCACAATAATCGCGGATGTCTTTCAGACGGCCTGCATGATAAGCGTCCCAAACTTTGCTGCCGTCCATACCCAGTTTGCCGGGGAAGCCGCAGAGTTTGGCCATATCGTCCAAAGGCACGCTGGCACGCGGTTGGTAGAGGGCGAGCAAATCCATCAGGTCGCAATGGCGGGTGTGGTAGCGGCTGATGTAGTTGTTCCACTTAAAGTCGCGGCTGTCGCCAAAATCGCCGTCGCCCATGTCCCAATAGCGGGCGGCGCTGATGCCGTGTATCAGGGCGCGGTAGTGGAGGACGGGCAGATCGAAACCGCCGCCGTTCCAGCTGACAAGTTGCGGCGTATAGTTTTCGATGACCTCGAAGAACTTGGCAATCATGACTTCTTCGCTGTCTTCGGGATCGCCGATGGTACTGACGCGGATTTTGTCTTGCCCCCAGCGCATACAGCAGGAGATGGCGACGACTTGGTGCAGATGGTGTTGCATAAAGTCGCTGCCGGTTTTGGCACGGCGTTGCTGCTGGGCAAACAGGACGACTTCGTTGTCGGGCAAATCGGCTGGCAAATCGTAAAGCTGGCGGATGCCGTGTACGTCGGGAATGGTTTCAATGTCGAAGGCGAGTATCGGAGTCATGGCGTGATCGGGTTGGATAAGGGATGATGTCATTGTGGCATGACGGCGCAGATAAAAAAAGAGGCAATCCCCCACAGGATTGCCCCAATACCTCAAATCAGAGATTTACGCTTCACAAACAATACAGGCTTTCACCTGCGGCTTTACAGATGCAGCTCAACTCTGCATCAGTAAACTTTCATTTCGGGCATTGCACCGAAATCCTCTAAAATACCGCAATTTCTTGCAATATCAGAAAACTGTTTACAAAAGTATCTAAAACCGGCGAGGCCGTTTGAACATTTTGTAATTTAATGTAGTGAAATTTACGCGAATTTTTACAGTTTGCCAAGTATTTTTTTCTGAAGACTTGTTTCGGTATAAATTTCAGATTTTGTCATATTTTTGCAATTATATTTCATAATTATTCAAAAGTTAGATATTTATTTTATTTTTTTAAATTATAATTTAATTTTATTTCATATTTTGGATGATTAAAATGTATTTTTTCAGATGAACTATTTTGTAACATATTGTTTTTAAAATAAATTAAATTTAATATATAAATGAAAAAGTGTATTAAACTGGACGTTTTTCGTTTGAGAAAAAATATAGGGTTGTTTGAAAGTTTCAATTGCACTGAAAAAATCTGTTTTTAAAGCGGAATATTATTTGATTGTTTGGATTCGAACATGAATTTTGGTTTGATTCAATTAAAATGAGAAAGCGGAGAAAGAAGGATTTTGCCGCTTTTGCATATTTAAATTGTAATTCGATGTAGTCAATAAAAGCTGCTTTCGCCTTCGGGACGGGTTTTGAAGCGTTTGTGCAGCCAGAAATATTGTTCGGGATGCTCGCGTACCCGCTCTTCGATGAAGTCGTTCATGCGCTGGGTGTCGGCTTCGACATCTTCGGTCGGGAAATTGTCCCAAGCCGGATAGAAGCGCAGGGTTACGGTATTGTCGGCTTCGCGCGTGGGGATGGCGGGAATGATTTTGGCTTTGGTCATGCCGGCGATACGGCTGAGGCCGGTAATCGTGGCCGTCTGAATGCCGAAGAAATTGACGAAAATGGAATCGTTGCGGCCGAAGTCTTGGTCGGGCAGATAAAGAAAGGGCGCATCGCTTTTGCGCAGGTGTTTGATGATGGCGCGCAGGCCTTCTGTGCGGCCGATCAGGAACACATTGTTGTAGCGATGGCGGCCTTTCAGGATTTGCTCGTCCAGGGCTTTGTTTTTTTGGTGCGAATACATGCTGGTCAGCGGCACATCCTGATTGAGCGTGTAAACCGCCATTTCAAATGCGGTAAAGTGCGGATAGAGGATGATGACTTTTTCGCCGGCGGCGAGGGCTTCATCGAGATGGTGTTTGTCTTGATAGCGTACCAACGAGCGCAGCTTGTCCGCAGGCGCGTACCAGTAGAGGCCGTATTCGAGCATCAGCTTGGCCATGTGTTGGAAATGGCGTTTGAGCAGGGCAGTGCGCTGGCTGTCGCTCAGCTCGGGAAAGCATTTTTTGAGGTTGACCTCGCCGACTTTGCGGCGCGGTTTGACCGCGTAATAAGCGAGAATGCCGATCGCGTCGGCAATCTTGTGCAACACGCAAAAAGGCAGCAGGCGGATGAGGTAGAGAAAAAGGAAGGCGGCTTTCATGAAGGCTCGCTGTATGTGGGCAAAGGGTTATTATAACCGAAAGGCCGTCTGAAAACGGGCTGGAACACTATTTCAGACGGCCTGAATGTCGGCTTACCATTGGAAACGGCCGCGCTTGACCTGTAGGCCGTCAGGGTTGAGTTGCGAAGCCAATCCGTGATTGCGCAGGGCGTGGGTAAGGGCGACGGCGAGTCCGTCGGCGGCATCGGCTTGAGGCGTGCCTGAAAGTGCAAGCATTTGGACCACCATATGCTGCACCTGCTCTTTGGCGGCCTTGCCCTTGCCGACCACAGCCTGCTTGACCTGAAGCGCGGTGTATTCAAATACGGGCAAATCGTGCATGACTAAAGCGGCAATCGCCGCACCGCGTGCCTGACCGAGCATCAAAGTCGCGGCCGGGTTGACGTTGACGAACACTTGCTCGATGGCCGCCTGATGAGGCTGATAGTGGCGGATGATTTCGTCGATATGGCGGACAATCACGGCGATGCGTTCGGAAAGCGACGCGCCGGTCGGCGTTTTGATACAGCCGGAAGCAACATAATGATGCTCGCGGCCGTGGACATCAATCACGCCGAAGCCGGTCACGCGACTGCCGGGATCAATGCCGAGAATGCGTGTGGGTTGGAGCTGGGACATAGTGCGTGTTTAAAGTAATCGGTGTTTCAGGGCTGGCAGGCGCGTGCGCACGCTTTGCAGGCGCGCGGTATCCAAATCGGCACAAATCACGCCTTCGCCTTCCGGCAACGTCGCCAACACATCGCCCCAAGGGTCGATAATCATACTGTGGCCGAATGTGCGGCGGCCGCTTTCATGCAGTCCGCCTTGTGCCGACGCAATGACGTAGCATTGGTTTTCCACCGCACGGGCGCGCAGCAGCAATTCCCAATGCGCCTTGCCGGTCGTGTAGGTAAATGCAGCCGGCAACAGCAAAACATCAAACGGCTGCTGGGCGCGGAAAAACTCAGGAAAGCGCAAATCGTAGCAGACACCGGCCGCCAGCGGAACATCGTCCACGCTCAGTTTCGGCACATCGCTTCCCGCCAGTATCGTATCGGCTTCGGCGTAGCGTTCGCCCAAACCGGAAAAGCCGAAAAGGTGCATTTTGTGGTAAAGCCCGACTCGGTTGCCGTCGCGGTCATACACCAGCATCGTGTTCATCACTTTGCCAGCGTCTGGGCCTTGCAGCGGAACCGTACCGCCAAACAACACCACGCCGCATTCCCTTGCCGTTTCGCTTAAGGCCGTCTGAAAACGGGTGTGGCAGGTTTCGCCAACGCGTCCATCGTCCAAAGGCTCGGCAAATGCCAGCTTGTCCGTATCGCTTTTGCCCATCAGCGGCCAATATTCGGGCAGCAACACCCAATCCGCCCCTTGTTCGGCCGCCTCGCGGACAAGTCGCCTCATGGTGGCAATATTGGTTTCGGGGTCGGTAGACGACACCATTTGCACAGCGGCGGCGCGTAAAGAGCGCATCATCAAAACTCCTGTCAGATTTTGCAAGAATTGTAACTTGTTTACGCACAAGGCCGATACAATCGTCACACAATTCCTCTCCAAAAAAGGATAAACCATGAACTTGAAACTTCTCCTCACTGCCGCACTTTCCACCGCCGCACTTGCCGCACACGCCGACGTACAGCTTTACGGCAACATCAAAAGCGGCATCGAAACCTCGCAAACCCGTTTCGGCGGCCAAACATATAGCCGAACCGCCGTTGCCGATCAAGGCAGCCACATCGGCTTGCGCGGTTCGCATCCGATTGGTGGCGGAACGAATTTTATTTGGGAAGTCGAACAAGATACTCCGGTCGGCAAAAGCGGCTCCATCCGCCAAGACTGGCGCGAACGCCGCGAGAATTTTGGCCGTTAAAGGAAAGATTGGATAGTAAAGGCCGTCTGAAAGATTTTCAGACGGCCTGTTTTTTATAGTGAGGTCGATTGATTTAAAGAATACACTTAAAAGGCGGTAATCAATAATATCTTAATATTTTCAAAATTTAACAATTTTATATAACTTATTGATTATTTATGAAATTAATAAAATATTGGGTAGCTGATTAAAAAATCAGCATTGGCATTGCTTGCAAATTAAAAAATTATCAAGTAAGGTTAAATGCAAGCGGTTTTATCCGTGAGTTAAATATTAATCAATAAGATAGGATGGTATAACCATGAATGAAGATATTATCAAAGGAAAATGGGAGCAACTCAAAGGTAAAGCCAAAGAAAAATGGGGCGAGTTGACAAACGATGATTTAGAAATCATCGAAGGCAAGCGCGATCAGTTGGCTGGTAAAATCCAAGAGCGTTACGGTCGCACTAAAGATGAAGCTGAAAAAGAAATTGATGATTGGTTGAACAGCTAAGACCGTTGAATTTCCCAATAAACGGTCGTGTCTCACTCGACTGTTTTTATATAAACCGAAAGGAAAAAATCATGCTTCATTATTCGATCGTTTTCTTTATAATCGCTATTATTGCGGCTGTATTAGGTTTCGGTGGTATTGCAGGTAGTGCGGCAGGCATAGCCAAAATTTTATTTGCCGGTTTTTTGATCTTGTCGGTAATATCATTGATTTTTGGCAGGAAGAAATAATACCTGTAGACCAATAAGGTTGTATCAAGCCACCATTCCGTCAAATAGGCCGTCTGAAAAATCAGGATAACTGGTTTTCAGACGGCCTTTGTTCTTATAATAGCGGTTTATTTTTTTACACACCCAGCAACGGAGTTTCCATGCAGTTTTCAGCATTCGGCGAAAAATTCACACAACACAGCGGTATTTTGCAGTTGATGGACGATTTGGGCGACGCGCTCAAAAGCGACAAGCCCGTCAACATGCTCGGCGGCGGCAATCCGGCGCGGATCGCTGAAGTCAATGCGGTGTTCGCCGATGTGTTTTCCAAGTTGGCAGCGGAACACGCTGTTGAGAATATCGGCAATTATTCCAATCCGCAGGGCGATGCGGCGCTGATTGCGGCTTTGACTGAGTTTCTCAACCGCGAATACGGCTGGAATCTGACGGCGGACAATATCGCGTTGACCAATGGTTCGCAAAACGCGTTTTTCTATTTGTTCAACCTGTTTGGCGGCAAATTCAATCTTTCAAACAGCCAAACGGCTGAAAAAGCGATTTTGTTGCCGCTTGCGCCTGAATATATCGGTTATGCCGACGTGCATGTCGAAGGGCAGCATTTTATTTCGGTGAAGCCGAAAATCGAAAATGTCGAACACGAAGGCAAAGCGGGCTTCTTCAAATACCGCGTGGACTTTGACGCGCTGGAGAGCCTGCCTGAATTGAAAGAGGGCAAAATCGGTGCGATTTGCTGTTCGCGCCCGACCAACCCGACCGGTAATGTGCTGACCGACGGCGAGATGGCGCGTTTGGAAGCTTTGGCGCAGGAACACGGGATTCCGCTGATTATCGACAACGCTTACGGAATGCCGTTCCCGAATATTATTTACAGCGATGTGACGCTCAACTGGCACGAAAACATTATCCTCTGCTTCAGCCTTTCTAAAATCGGCCTGCCCGGTGTGCGTACCGGCATTATTGTCGCCGCGCCGGAAGTGGTCAAAGCCGTCAGCAGTTTGAATGCGATTGTGAACTTGTCGCCTACGCGTTTCGGCGCGGCGATTGCGGCTCCGCTGTTAAACGACGGCCGTCTGAAACAGCTGGCCGACCAAGTGATTCAGCCGTTTTACCGTCGGCAGGCGCAAACGGCGGTCTCCCTGCTCAAGCGTGAGTTGGGTGCGTATCCGTTGAAAATTCATAAGCCTGAAGGTGCGATTTTCTTGTGGCTTTGGTTTGAAAACCTGCCTGTTTCGTCGCAAACCTTGTACGAAATGCTCAAGGCTGAAGGCACGCTGATTATTCCGGGCGAGCATTTCTTTGTCGGCATTGATAGGCAAGACTATCCGCACGCACACGAGTGTATCCGTATGAGCATTGCGCAGGATGCGGAAACGCTGGAAAAAGGCATTGCCGCGATCGGTCGCGTGGTGCGCGGTTTGTACGATAAAAAATAAATGCTGTGAATAGACAAAGGCCGTCTGAAACCTGAACAATCGGGTTTCAGACGGCCTTTTTGTCGGATTTAGATATGGTGGATAACCAGTTTTTTGCCTTCGTAATCGAGGACGTTGACGTCCATATCGAATAAGGTTTTGATGTTTTCGGCGGTGAAAATATCGTTGGGCTTGCCCTGCATGGCGACTTGGCCGTTTTTCATGGCGACGACGTAATCGGCGTAGGCGGCGGCCTGGTTGATATCGTGCAGGACGACGACGGTGGTGCGTTTGTGTTCGTCGGTCAGCCGGCGCAGGATCTGCATGAGGGAGCGGGCATGATACATGTCGAGGTTGTTCAGCGGTTCGTCGAGTAAAACGTAGTCGGTGCGCTGGCAGAATACCATGGCAATCATGGCGCGTTGGCGTTGGCCGCCGGAAAGCTCGGTCAGGTAACGGTCGGCAAAGTCTTGCAGGTGGAACTCGGCAAGCGCTTCTTCGACGATGGTTTTGTCGTTTTCAGACGGCCTGCCTTGGTGGTAGGGATAACGGCCGAACATGAGCAGGTCGCGCACGGTAATGCGGCTCATGATGCTGTTTTCTTGGGTGAGGATGGAGAGCGTGCGGGCGAGTTCGGCGGTGGGGGTGGTTTTGATGTCTTTGCCTGCGTAGCTGATGTTGCCGTGTATCAAGGGCTGCAGGCGCGCCATAAAGGAGAGGAGGGTGGACTTGCCTGCGCCGTTCGGGCCGATCAGCGCGGTAATGCCGCCTTCGGGAATGTCGAGGCTGACGTCGTTGAGGATGGGGTTGCTGCCGATGGTGTGGCTGACGTTGCGGATGGTAATCATAGGCGGGTCCGAAAATGGGAAGTTGGGGTTTCAGACAGCCTTTCAGCATGAGGCCGTCTGAATTTTATTCCTGTATGGTGTTTTTAGATTTCACTGACGGTGACAAATTCGGGATTGTCGGCTTGGTCAATCAGGAAGGCGCGAACGCGTTCTTGCCAAAGCTCGCCGAATTGTTTGAGTTCGTCGGCACTTGCGCTGCCACTGACGGCTTTGGGCATGATGTCGCGCATTTGCGGCGCAAAGGGTTGGAGCGCGGCGTTGAGGCTGACGGCAACGGTTTTGCCGGTATCGCGGCGGCGGAGCGCGAGTGTGCCGTTGATTTCGCCTGCACCAAAGGACAAGAGGTGGCGGCGGGCAAAGCGCCCGGCTGGGCCTACGCCGCCAAAGCCGGTTTCAGGTGCCGCACCGGTAAGGAGTTGGACGACGGAAGCGGTCACGCCGGTCGTGCCTTCGTCACGCTCGCCCTGCATAAAGGCTTCGATGTCGCCGCGTTGCGGCAGCTCTACGCCGTAAAGGGCTTTCAGGCCTTTGACCACCATCAGGTAGGCACCGGCGACAGTCGGGCAGGAGTGGCCGCACAGGCGCACGGCATCGGCGTAGCGGTAAGTGAGGGTGCCGTTTTCGGCTGCGCCGAGGAAGTCGGCCAATGCGTCTTGGACGGTAATGGTCGGGGCATTATCGAAGAATGAAGGGAGGCGTTCTTGTGTCATGAGGGTTGTCCTTTATGGGTTTGCTTAGGCCGTCTGAAGGTTTCAGACGGCCTGAGTTTATTTTTGCGAGCGGTTGGGCACGTTTAATTTATTTCTTTTTCAACACCAAATATAAAAATACCAATCCGCCTGCAAATTCGACGACCACGCTCAATACAGCCTGCATGCCGAGGAAGTGTTCGAAGATGGTTTGCCCGCCGACCAACAGGATGCCGCCGACACAAAAAGTCATGGGCAGGCGGACGGAATGTTTTACCGACGGGGAAAAATGGTTGGCCAGCGCGGCAACCAGCAGGCCGAAAAAGCTCACTGGGCCGACAACGGCAGTGGCGGTCGCAACCAGCGCGGCGATCCACAACAGCAGCCATAAGGTGTTGCGCGTGTAGTTGATGCCCAAATTGACGGCTTGATTGCGGCCGAGTAGGTAAACATCGAGGCGATGGCGTTCGCGCCAGATCACGGCGGCGCTGATGAGCAACACGATTGCGCCGATGCCCAACAATTCTGAATGGACAGTATTGAAGGTGGCAAACATATTCGCCTGCGCGGCGGTAAATTCTTCGGGATCAATCATGCGCGAAAGCAGCGATGACAGGCTGCGGAACAAAATCCCGAAAATCACGCCGATTAAAATCATGCGCGACAAATCGCGTCCGCCCTGTTTGATAAGCGTGTAGAACAGCAGCAGCGAGCCGCCCATCATGACGACCAGTTCAAAGCCGAATTTTCCCGTCAACGGCAGGGAAGCATAGCCCACGCCGCCGAGCGTAAACACCAGCAAGGTCTGCAAAAACACATACAGCGAATCGAAACCCAAAATCGAAGGGGTCAGAATCGGGTTGTTGGTCAGCGTTTGGAAGAGTTGAGTGGACACGCCGACCGCATAGGCGACCATCAGCAGCGCGGCAAGCTTGGTCAGGCGCAGGTGCAAGACAAAGTCCCAATCGCCTTTGACGTTGAGCGTCATAAACAGAACACAGGAAACCAGCAACAGCGCAAAGGCCACCCACAACGGACGGCTGCTTCCTGCCATAAAACCGATATTTTTTTCAGACGGCATGAGCAGGTTTCCTTAATAAAAGCCACAAAAACAAAGCCGTCCCCATCACACCAAAAACCGTAGAGACCGGAATTTCAAACGGAAACACAATCACGCGTCCGACAATATCGCACAGCAACACCAAAGACGCGCCCAGCAAGGCCACCGCAGGCAGGCTTTGACGCAGTTTGTCGCCCATCAGGCGGCTGATGATGTTCGGCACGACCAAGCCGATAAACGGAATATTGCCGACTGTCACGACCACCAAAGACGTAATCAGCGCCACAATAATCAGCCCCGACCACAGAATCGCCGTCCGGTTCAGCCCCAAGTTCACGCTCACCGTTTCGCCCAAACCCAAAATTGTCAGCTGGTCAGCAATCAAATAGGCAAACAAAGCCAAAATCCCCGTTGCCCACAACAATTCATACCGCCCGAGCAATACGCCGGAAAAATCGCCCTGTTGCCACACGCCGAGCATTTGCAACATTTCGTTTTCATACGCGATAAAGGTGGCCACCGCTTCAATCACACCGCCGAAAATAATCCCGACTAAAGGCACCATCAGTTGCGCGGTCGGCGGCAGGCGGCGGATCAGCAGCATAAAGACCAACATCCCGATCAGCGCGGCAACGGCGGCAACCGACATTTTTGCCAGCAGCGGCGCGGCCGGAAGCAGCAGGGTCATCAACAGCAAACCCAAAGCCGCGCTTTGGCTTGCGCCCACCATCGACGGTTCGACAAAACGGTTGCGCATCAAAATCTGCATAATCATACCGGCCACCGACATCGACGCACCCGTCAGCACAATCGCAAACGTGCGCGGCAGGCGGCTGATGAACATGACCTGTTGACTGTCGGATAGCGAAAACAGGGCGGACCATTTGAATTCGGCCACGCCGACCGACAGGCTGACGGCAAACAATATCAGCAGCGCCACACCGTTGACCGCATTTAAAAATGAAGGTTTGTGAAACATAAAATGGTTCGGAAAAAATAAGGCCGTCTGAAAGAAGGGTTAAGGTATTTGGCAAAAAAGGCAGGTTTGCCCATCATAAAAACAGATGCAAACAGGCAAAAATTGTCCATTTGCACCATGTATTTTCAGACGGCCCAAATCCAATGACTTCAGGTCAAGCAGCTTGATCCTGTGCATCATCAAACCTTTCAGGCCGTCTGAAAGAAGCGGGCGGCTATGCCCGCACCGAATTATTTGGCTGCATTAAACGCATCGCTTACCTGTTTGGAAGCATTCAGCAATTCTTGCGCGCCGCCGGCTGCCAAATAAGTTTCAGGAACAAGGTAAACCACCTGTCCTTTTTTCCAAGCGGTTGTTTCGGCAACCAGTGGATTGTTCAACACATCTTTCGCAGCCTGACCTTCTTCGCCGATGGCCGCGCTGCGGTCCAAAACAAACAGCCAATCAGGGTTTTTCTCTTTCAGGTATTCAAAGCTGATAGGCTGGCCGTGGCTGCCTTCTTTAATCGATTCATCAACAGCGGGAACGCCGATGTCTTTATGCAACCAACCGCCCAAACGTGAGGAAGGGCCGAAAGCCGACATCTTACCGCCGTTGACCAATACCACCAAACCCTTGCCTTTGCCTTGCGCAGCAGTTTTCGCCGCTTCAAACGAAGCATCGATTTCCGCTTTCAGCTTGTCCGCTTCGGCCTGTTTGCCGAAGATTTGACCCAGTGCGTCGATGCGCTCTTTTGAGCTTTCTTTCAGATTGGCGGTTTCGGCGGTCATCTCGATGGTCGGTGCGATCTCGTTCAACTTGTCAAACGCTTTGGCTGCACGGCTGCCGATGATGATGAGCTGCGGTTTGTAAGCGTTGAGTGCTTCGTAGTCAGGCTCAAACTGCGTGCCGGCAGGTTTCGTGGTTTTGAAATATTCGTCCAAGTAGGGCAGGCGGTTTTTGTCGACGGACAAACCGGTTTTCACGCCCAGTTTGTTTAAAGTATCGAGCATGCCCAAATCGTAAACGGCGATACGCTCTGGATTTTGCGGCACTTTCGCATCGCCGCGAGCCGTTTTAATGGTCAGGCTTGCACCTTCGGTTTGTGCGGCAGAAGCGGAAGCAGTTTGCGCCTGATTGGAAGCAGAATCTTTTGGTGAACACGCACCCAAAGCGAGGGTGCAGCATACGGCTAAAGCGGTCAAACGTAACATAGAGTTTCTCCGTAGTCGGAAATAAAGTAAATCGAAATGATAACTTGTATCGGATTATAAAGCTAGATGCCGTCTGAAAACTTTTGTTTTCAGACGGCTTTTTCAAGCTGATTGCTTAGAAGCGGTAGTTCACGCCCAAGCGTACATCACGTCCGGTACCTGGTAGGGTATTGGTCCAGCGTTGGCTGTGCGGATAGTAGAACTTGTTAAACACGTTGTTGACTGAAAGATTGACATTGAGCGTGTCTTTGCCCAGCGGTTTCCAGTTGGCGAAGACATCGTTCACACCGAAACCTTGGCGTACAACGTTTTCCAGTTTGCCGTCGCGACCTTTTTGACCTGCCACCAATATCGAACCCACGGCTTTTTGAACATAGCGTCCGCGCCAGCCGATTTCCAGATTCGGATTTTGGAAGCGGTAGGCAAGGGAGGCCGTCCAAGTGCGGCCGGTTTGTGCGCCAAACTCGGGGTTCGCGCTTAACAATTTATCTTTGTGCGTATCGTAAAAACGCGGTTTGCTGTGGCTTACGCCGACTTTGGCAGTCAGGCCGCCTGTACGGTAGGACGCGCCTAATTCGTAACCGTGGTTTTTGACGTAGCCGGCGTTGACGGCTTCACGGATGGCGACAGAGTCGTGGCGGTTTTGCGGATTGGCAAGCGCGTCTTTGATGGTCTGCCAGAAGTAGCTGCCGTTTGCGGCAAACGTGCCGTCGTTGTAGTTGAAGCCGATTTCGGTATTGCGCGCGCGTTCAGCTTTAGTGCCGTCGGCAATCGAGATGATGCCGCGTTTGCCGTGGGTTTGCAGCGCGTCATACAGGCGCGGGCTGCGGCTGGCGTAGTTGTGGCTTACGCTGAAGCTCAAGTTTTCGACAGGTTGGTAAATTACGCCCAGACTCGGGTTGACTTTGCCGTCTGAAACCGATTTGCCGTCATGGGTTTTGATATCGAAATGGTCGTAACGCAGACCGCCGGTCAGGGTAACATCGCCGATATCTTGGATGGCTTCGACATACACGCCGTAATCGGTTTTGGTCGGGTTGGTCAGGCTGTATCCGCGTACCAGACTTTGCAGGGCGGCATTGGTGCTGGTGTATTGCGAATTCAGGAAGGTATGAGGTTTGATTTCCTGATGGCGGTAGTTGACACCGTATTTCAACAGGGTTTTTTCGGCAAGGCGGCTGTCGAAGTTGATATTTGCACCTTTGGTGGTGATTTTGGTTGTGGTCGGACCTGCCACATTGCCTGCGTAACCGCTGCCGCTGTCATCGGCGGAATAGCGTTCGTTTTCCAACACATAGGCGTTGGCGTTCAGTTTTTCGACAAAGCCCAGGTTTTTACCCGTGTACTCCAAGTTGGTGTTGGATTGGGTAGTTTCACGGTATGAGGGTTTCTGCCTGTCTTTTGCAGGGTTGGACTCGAAGATTGTAAACTCTTCACGCACAGTACGGATGCCCCGGTGCTGGTCTTTCATGTGGCTCAACACGATGCGGTGGTCGCCGTCGCCGAAGGTTGTTCCGATTTTGGCCAGGTAGCTGCGTTTGTCCAGTGCGCTGTAAGGTACGGTTTTGCCGCCGTTGGGACTTTTGTAGCCTTTACCTGCTTCGTAATCTTTTTCATCGTTGCGGTTGTAAGAGAATAAGCCGTCGAAGTTGCCGGCTTTTCCGAACACGCTGGCGCCGTAGTTTACGCCGTCATTGCTGGCATAGCCGCTGCTGAGGCGCACGCCCCAGTTTTTGTCCAAACCTTTTAGCAAGTCTTCGGCATCGACTGTTTTAGTAATAATCGCGCCGTTGGTCGCACCAATACCGGCAGATGCCGAGCCCGCGCCTTTCTGTACGGAGACGATTTTGACCAGCGCAGGGTCGATGATGAAACGGCCTTGGTGATACAGTATTTGGCTGTCGGAATAGGCGTTGTCCACCTTGATGTCGACAGAGTTCTGACCCATGCCGCGCAAGGTCATGTGTTGGGATGTGCCGTTACCGCCGCCGAAATCGATGGCAGGTTCTTCTTTTAATAATTCGCGCAAATCGGTTGATGTGCTTTCGTCTTTTTGACGAAGGGTGACGATATTGGTTTTGATTTTGCTGCCTTGGCGGTCACCTTTAACGGTAACGGTATCAAGCACAACATTGTCTTTGGCTTCATTTTCTGCGTGTGCAAAACCGGCCGCCAGTGTCAGTGACAGCAGGCTCAGTCGAAACAGGGGCGTATTCATTGAGAAATGTCCTTAATAAAATGACAGTAATAAAAAATAAAAGCAAATAAAGAGAAATTATCTTTAAAATATGCAATTAAGAATAATCATCATTTATAATAATGCATTAAAAAGAAATAGTTGTAAAGAGTTGTGTTGCATTTGTAAAGAAATTGTGTTGTTTTTAAACGAATTTTGCAGTTTGTATGTCAGGCCGTCTGAAAAATAAGTGATCGGGCATTTTTGCGTATGAAAATATTTGGAAAGACTACATAGAAATTTTTACTTTTTCCCTTGAATTTGTCGCAAACAACCCAAATCTACCCGCCATTACGGCAGGCTTTCTACTAAGTGTGCCGCTATTTTCAAGCAAACCGTGTCTGTCATGTCCGACAGACAATTGTTTTCAATCTATTTATTTATCGGAGCATTAAGACATGACCATCCGCCCTTTACACGACCGCGTAGTCGTCAAACGCTTAGAAGCTGAAGAAAAAACCGCCTCCGGCATCGTTTTGCCGGGTGCGGCTGCTGAAAAACCCGACATGGGCGAAGTAATCGCCGTGGGTGCGGGCAAAATCGGTAAAGACGGTGAGCGCCGTCCGCTGGATGTCAAAGTCGGCGACAAAGTGATCTTCGGCAAATACAGCGGCCAAACTGTAAAAGCCGACGGCGAAGAGCTGTTGGTAATGCGTGAAGAAGACATCTTCGGTATCGTTGAATAATTATTGAATTAAGTTTCAGAACCAAAGGCCGTCTGAATCAAACATGAAGTTTTCAGACGGCCTCGAACAGATTTTTAATATTGATTTGGAGAATTTAAATGGCAGCAAAAGACGTACAATTCGGCAATGAAGTTCGCCAAAAAATGGTAAACGGCGTCAATGTATTGGCAAACGCCGTACGCGTAACTTTGGGCCCTAAAGGCCGCAACGTGGTACTTGACCGCGCTTTCGGCGGCCCGCACATCACTAAAGACGGTGTGTCTGTTGCAAAAGAAATCGAATTGAAAGACAAATTCGAAAACATGGGCGCGCAAATGGTGAAAGAAGTGGCGTCTAAAACCAACGACGTAGCAGGCGACGGTACCACTACTGCAACCGTATTGGCGCAATCCATCGTTGCCGAAGGCATGAAATACGTGACCGCCGGCATGAACCCGACCGACCTGAAACGCGGTATCGATAAAGCCGTTGCCGCTTTGGTTGACGAGCTGAAAAACATCGCCAAACCTTGCGATACTTCTAAAGAAATTGCCCAAGTCGGCTCTATTTCCGCCAACTCTGACGAACAAGTCGGCGCGATTATCGCCGAAGCGATGGAAAAAGTCGGCAAAGAAGGCGTGATTACCGTTGAAGACGGCAAATCTTTGGAAAACGAGCTGGACGTGGTTGAAGGTATGCAGTTCGACCGCGGCTATCTGTCCCCTTACTTCATTAACGACGCTGAAAAACAAATCGCTGCTTTGGACAATCCGTTTGTATTGTTGTTCGACAAAAAAATCAGCAACATTCGCGATTTGTTGCCTGTTTTGGAACAAGTGGCCAAAGCCAGCCGTCCGCTCTTGATTATCGCTGAAGACGTAGAAGGCGAAGCCTTGGCGACTTTGGTGGTGAACAACATCCGCGGTATTCTGAAAACCGTTGCCGTTAAAGCCCCTGGCTTCGGCGACCGCCGCAAAGCCATGTTGCAAGACATCGCTATCCTGACCGGCGGCGTGGTAATTTCCGAAGAAGTCGGCCTGTCTCTGGAAAAAGCGACTTTGGACGACTTGGGTCAAGCCAAACGCATCGAAATCGGTAAAGAAAACACCACCATCATCGACGGCTTCGGCGACGCAGCCCAAATCGAAGCGCGTGTTGCTGAAATCCGCCAACAAATTGAAACCGCAACCAGCGAATACGACAAAGAAAAACTGCAAGAGCGCGTGGCTAAATTGGCCGGCGGTGTGGCAGTGATCAAAGTCGGTGCCGCTACCGAAGTGGAAATGAAAGAGAAAAAAGATCGCGTGGAAGACGCGCTGCACGCTACCCGCGCAGCCGTTGAAGAAGGCGTGGTTGCAGGCGGCGGCGTAGCCCTGTTGCGCGCACGTGCCGCTTTGGAAAACCTGCACACCGGCAATGCCGACCAAGACGCAGGCGTACAAATCGTCTTGCGCGCCGTTGAGTCTCCTCTGCGTCAAATCGTTGCCAACGCAGGCGGCGAACCTAGCGTGGTCGTGAACAAAGTGCTGGAAGGCAAAGGCAACTACGGTTACAACGCAGGCTCCGGCGAATACGGCGACATGATCGAAATGGGCGTACTCGACCCAGCCAAAGTAACCCGTTCTGCGTTGCAACACGCCGCATCTATCGCCGGCCTGATGCTGACCACAGACTGCATGATCGCTGAAATCCCTGAAGAAAAACCTGCTATGCCTGACATGGGCGGCATGGGTGGTATGGGCGGCATGATGTAAGGCCGTCTGAAACCTTCAGACAAAAAGCAAAACCGCACGGCAAGCAGCCGTGCGGTTTTTTATTTGCCAGAAAGAAGCGTGAGATGGTGAGGGGTATGCCATGATTTACGGAGAAATAAGGGCAGCCAGTCCATTGAATCAGAAGCAATCAAATAAACTTCATCATAAAAAAGGCCGTCTGAAACTTTATTTTGCATTTCAGACGGCCTGATTAATGATCTAAACCGTTACTTTTTATCCGAACGGCTGTATCGGACAGCTTGAAACAAGATTTCTTCAATTTCTATCCACATAATGCCTCCTTACAGTAAACCAGGTTGACCTAAAGCCGGGTCATTGGCTCGTGCCGCTTGGGCATTTTCGACAGTCAGTCCAAGGGCTTTGGCTACGCCTTCGCCGTATGCCGGATCGCAACAGTAGCAGTTGCGGATGTGGCGGTATTTGATGAAGTCGGGCGCGTCGCCCATGGCTGCGGCGGTATTGTCGAACAAAGCCTGTTTCTGCGCGTCGTTCATCAGCTTGAACAAGGCGCGCGGTTGGCTGAAATAGTCGTCATCGTCTTGGCGGTAGTCCCAGTGCGCCGCGTCGCCGTTGATTTTCAGAGGCGGTTCGGCGAAGTCGGGCTGTTGCTGCCATTGGCCGAAGCTGTTGGGTTCGTAGTGCGGCAGGCTGCCGTAGTTGCCGTCGGCGCGGCCTTGCCCGTCGCGCTGGTTGCTGTGGACGGGGCAACGCGGGCGGTTGACGGGGATTTGGCGGAAGTTCACCCCCAGACGGTAGCGTTGCGCGTCGGCGTAATTGAACAAACGGGCTTGCAGCATTTTGTCGGGGCTGGCGCCGATGCCGGGCACAAGATTGCTCGGGGCGAAGGCGGATTGTTCCACATCGGCGAAGAAGTTTTCGGGATTGCGGTTCAACTCGAATTCGCCCACTTCAATCAGCGGATAGTCTTTTTTCGGCCAAACTTTGGTCAGGTCGAAAGGATGATACGGCACTTTTTCCGCATCGGCTTCAGGCATGACTTGGATGTACATCGTCCATTTCGGAAACTCGCCGCGCTCGATGGCTTCGTACAGGTCGCGCTGGTGGCTTTCGCGGTCGTCGGCGATGATTTTTGCGGCTTCTTCGTTGGTCAGGTTTTTAATGCCTTGCCGGCTGCGGAAATGGAATTTCACCCAAAAACGCTCGCCCGCTTCGTTCCAGAAGCTGTATGTATGCGAACCGAAGCCGTGCATATGGCGGTAGCTGGCGGGGATGCCGCGGTCGCTCATGACGATGGTGACTTGGTGCAGGGCTTCGGGCAGCAGCGTCCAGAAGTCCCAGTTGTTCGTGGCGGAGCGCATATTGGTGCGCGGGTCGCGTTTGACCGCCTTGTTCAAGTCGGGGAATTTGCGCGGGTCGCGCAGGAAGAACACAGGCGTGTTGTTCCCAACCATATCCCAGTTGCCTTCTTCGGTATAAAACTTCAACGCAAAGCCGCGGATGTCGCGTTCCGCATCGGCTGCGCCGCGCTCGCCTGCCACGGTGGTGAAACGGGCGAACATCTCGGTTTTTTTGCCGACTTCGCTGAAGATTTTGGCGCGGGTGTATTTCGTGATGTCGTGTGTCACGGTGAACGTACCGAACGCGCCCGAACCTTTGGCGTGCATACGGCGTTCGGGGATGACTTCGCGCACGAAGTCGGCGAGTTTTTCATTCAGCCACAAATCCTGCGCCAGCAACGGGCCGCGCGCGCCTGCGGTCAGGCTGTTTTGATTGTCGGCAACAGGTGCGCCGTTGTTCATGGTCAGGTGGGTAACTGGGCATTTGGAGGTAGTCATGATGATTTCCTTTGCAAAATGGTCAGTGGTTTATAAAACGATTTGCCGGAAGGCATATTCGTAGCCGGTTTCTTGATTCTCATAAATTTCTTGTATCGACATTTTATTTCCTTTTGCTGTTAACTATTAAAACAACTATACAGAAAGGTTTTAACTATTGGAACTATGAAACCGATTTAGAATAGATATAACAAATCAATTATTAAATATCATTAGTTTTAATAAATAATTTAATTGTGAAAAAAGGCCGTCTGAAACTTTATTTTATGTTTCAGACGGCCTTATTTTTAGTCAAAACAAAGGATTATTTATCCAGTTTGGCTTTGCGTTCTTCCAACCAATGTTCCAAGTAGTGGATGCTGACGCCACCTTTTTGGAAGCCTGGATCACTGAACAAGTCGCGATGCAGCGGCGTGTTGGTTTTGATGCCGGTAATCGCCAGCTCGGCAAGGGCTACGCGCATTTTTGCCATGGCTTGGTCGCGGTCTTTACCGACGACGCAGATTTTGCCGATCAGGCTGTCGTAGTAAGGAGGGATGCGGTAGCCTTGGTAGATATGGCTGTCGACGCGGATGCCGAAGCCGCCGGGCAGGTGGCAGCTTTCAATCAGGCCCGGACTTGGAATGAAGTTGTACGGGTCTTCGGCGTTGATACGGCACTCAAACGCGTGGCCTTCGACTTGAATGTCTTCCTGTTTGTATTGCAAAGGCAGGCCGGATGCGATGCGTAATTGCTCTTGGACGATGTCCACGCCGGTGATGAGCTCGGTAACCGGATGCTCAACCTGAACGCGTGTGTTCATCTCGATAAAGAAGAATTCGCCGTCTTCGTACAGGAATTCAAACGTACCTGCGCCACGATAGCCGATGCGTTTGCAAGCGTCGGCACAGGCTTTGCCAATTTTGGCGCGTTCTTCTTCAGTGATGAACGGAGCCGGTGCTTCTTCGATGACTTTTTGGTGGCGGCGCTGCATGGAGCAGTCGCGCTCGGCGAGGTAGATGGCGTTGCCGTGTTCGTCGGCAATCACTTGGATTTCGACGTGGCGCGGACGTTGCAGATAGCGTTCCATGTAAACCATCGGGTTGCCGAATGCCGCGCCTGCTTCGGCTTTGGTCATTTCGACAGACTGGAGGAGGTCTTCTTTTTTCTCGACGACGCGCATACCGCGACCGCCGCCACCGCCGGATGCTTTGATAATGACGGGATAACCGACTTTATCGGCAATTTTGAGGATTTCTTCGCCGTCGTCCGGCAATGCGCCTTCAGAGCCGGGAACGCAAGGCACGCCGGCTTCGATCATGGCGTGTTTAGCGGATACTTTGTCGCCCATCAGACGGATGGTGTCGGCTTTAGGGCCGATGAAGACAAAGCCGGATTGTTCGACTTGTTCGGCAAAATTGGCGTTTTCGGCGAGGAAGCCGTAGCCCGGGTGGATGCCGTCGGCTTCGGTGACTTCGGCAGCTGCGATGAGGGCGGGAATGTTGAGGTAGCTTTGTGCGGATGCGGCAGGGCCGATGCACACGGATTCGTCGGCGAGTTTGACGTGCAGGCTGTCTTTGTCGGCTTCGGAATGGACGGCGACGGTGGCGATGCCCATTTCACGGCAGGCACGCAGGACGCGCAGGGCGATTTCGCCCCGGTTGGCGATCAATACTTTTTTCAGCATGATAATCTTTCCGGATGGTTCAGACGGCCTATTGGCGGCCGCCTAATGCGTTGCGGATTTTCTGGTCGGTTTTGTATTGGCTCAAAGCGTAAACCGACCACATGGCTGCCGGTATCCAGCCAACCAGCGTACATTGCAGAATCAGACAGATGATGCCTGCAAACGGACGGCCGATGGTGAAAAACTGCAGCCATGGCAAGAAAATAGCCAAAATCAGACGCATGGTTTGTCCTTAATGAACAGAAAAAGGAATTTCAGACGGCCTTAAAGATAAAGGCCGTCTGAAAAAACGGATTATTCAATGATGAAGAGCGGCTCGCCGTATTCGACCGGAGTACCGTTTTCAACCAGAATTTCTTTAACGACACCGGATTTCTCGGCTTCGATTTCGTTCATCAGCTTCATGGCTTCGATGATGCACAAAGTATCGCCGGCTTTTACTTGTTTACCTACTTCGACGAAAGCGGCGGCGTTCGGGCCGGGGGCGCGGTAGAACGTACCGACCATAGGCGATTTCTGCGCGTTGGACAAATCGCGAGCGGCAGGGGCGGCAGCTGGAGCGGCTGCGGCCGGAGCAGCGGCAGGGGCGGCAACCGGAGCGGCTGCGGCAGGTGCCGGAGCAGCATAAATAGGAGCTGCGGCGGCAGTGGTGCGCGTAATGCGGACTTTTTCTTCGCCTTCGGTAACTTCAATTTCTGCAATGCCTGATTCTTCGACCAAATCAATCAGTTTTTTTAATTTACGCAAATCCATTGCTTTTCCTTTTTAGCGCGGCATAAAGTGCATATTGGGTATGCGCCGCTGTGGTTTTAGATGATTTCCTGAGACGTCGGAAGGTAGGTTTGCCATCCGGCGTTTAAATAATGTCGGAACAGGGCGGAGCCTGAGAAATGAATCTGGTTATTTTCCCGAACTTGTCGGTAAATGTCCAGTAAAAGATAGAAAAAAGGCGTTTTTCGGCGAAAAAAGAAAGGAACGCTGATTTTCGTTAAAAAGTGATTTTTTCAAGAGCGTTTATTCTAATTTATTGGTTTTTCGACAAAACATGCCGTCTGAAAACCAACTTTGCGCGTATAATGGCGCCTGTTTTTTTAAAGTATGCACGACAATGGATATTTCCGATTTTGATTTTGAATTGCCCGAAAAACTGATTGCTCAGCATCCTCCGGAAGTGCGCGGCAGTAGCAGGCTTCTGGTTGCCTTGCCTACATTGCCGATTGAAGACAAACATTTCGGCGATTTACCCGATTATGTCGCACCGGGCGATGTGCTGGTGTTTAACAATACCAAAGTGATGAAGGCACGCCTGTTCGGCCAAAAAGCCAGTGGCGGAAAAATCGAAGCCCTGATTGAGCGGGTATTGGACGCGCATACCGCATTGGCGCATATCCGTTCGTCCAAGTCGCCGAAACCGTGTACAGAATTGATTTTTGAAGGCGATATCCGTGCCGTCATGATGGAGCGCGCGGAAGAATTGTTTTGCCTAAAATTTGAAGGCGAGCAAACCGTTTACGAACTTTTAGAGCAAAACGGCCATCTGCCCTTGCCGCCTTATATCGAACGCGCGGCCGATGATGAAGACGACAGCCGCTATCAGACCGTGTACGCCAAGTATCAAGGCGCAGTGGCCGCGCCGACGGCGGGTTTGCACTTTACCGATGAGTTATTGGGCCGTCTGAAAGCCAAAGGCGTAGAAACCGCAGAAGTGACCCTACACGTCGGTGCCGGCACATTCCAACCCGTACGCGTCGATAAAATTGAAGAACACAAAATGCACAGCGAGTGGTTTGACGTACCGGCCGAGACCGTTGCCGCCGTTGAGGCCGCCAAAGCGCGCGGCAATAAGGTGTGGGCAGTGGGCACAACCTCCATGCGCGCCTTGGAATCCGCTGCACGCGAGACAGGCCGTCTGAAAGCCGGTCGCGGCGATACCGATATTTTCATTACGCCGGGCTACCGCTTCAATGTTGCCGACCGATTGATTACCAATTTCCACCTGCCCAAATCAACCTTGCTGATGCTTGTCAGCGCGTTTTCGGGTATGGAGCATATCCGCAGCGTTTACCGCCATGCGGTGGAACAGGAATACCGCTTTTTCAGCTATGGCGATGCGATGATTTTAGGGAAAGCGGAATAAATCGGAAGCGGATTGGAGCGTTTCAAATGGGGTATTTGGGTTGTCCCGAATCTGAATTAGTTGGAATGCTCTAAAATACGCGAATCAAAATAAATTATTGAAGTAAACACGCGAAGTTGTTGGGATTTGAGTTGTAAGAAACAAAGTACAAAAACAAAAAGGCCGTCTGAAAATCGTTTTTCAGACGGCCTTTTATCTTCTCATGCTTAGGCGTCGATGTTTTGTGCCAGCAGGGCGTTGTTTTCGATGAAGGCACGGCGCGGTTCGACTTCGTCGCCCATCAGGGTAACGAACACTTCGTCGGCGGCGATGGCGTCTTCGATGCGGACTTTCAGGAGGCGGCGGACGGTAGGATCCATCGTGGTTTCCCAAAGTTGTTCCGGGTTCATCTCGCCCAAGCCTTTGTATCGTTGGATGGACATGCCTTTTTGGGCAACGCTCATTAAGATGTCCAAAGCGCCTTCAAAGCTGTCGATATCGTATTCGTTGTCGCCTTTGTAGAGCTTCGCCCCTTTGCCGACCATGCCTTTGAGTGCGGCGGCGGTTTGGGTAAGGGTTTGGTAGGCTTTGCTGTTGAGGAACTTAGGCTCGAGGTAGCTCACCATCACATTGCCGTGCAGCTTGCGTGTGATTTTGATGAATTGGTGTCCTTCATGGCCTTCGATACGTTCGAGCGCGACTTCTTTTTCGTCCAAGAGGCCGCTCAATTCGGCAACGGCGCGGTCTGCGCTTTCTGCTGTACTGAGGTCGACCGGCGAAGCGTGCAGCATGGCGTGCAGAACGAGTTCGTCAATGATGCGGCTTTCTTGCTCGATAACCGTTTTGGCCAACAGGAATTGTTTGGCGGTATTGGCAAGCTCTTCGCCTTCGATGGTGCGGCCGTCTGAAACGATTTTGGCTTTTTCCAAGGCCAAACCGAGCAACCATTGGTCTTTTTCCAGTTCGTCTTTGAGATAGCGCTCTTGTTTGCCGTATTTGGCTTTGTACAAAGGCGGCTGGGCGATGTAGATGTAGCCGCGTTCGACCAGCTCGGGCATTTGGCGGTAGAAGAAGGT
Source organism: Neisseria sp. P0009.S010 (assembly GCF_051958545.1). NCBI lineage: Bacteria > Pseudomonadati > Pseudomonadota > Betaproteobacteria > Neisseriales > Neisseriaceae > Neisseria > Neisseria sp. P0009.S010. Next base: position 297,079 of record NZ_JBQCVH010000002.1, on the reverse strand, counting down.
CAGGAGCAGGGTGCGGATGTGCGCACCGTCCACATCGGCATCGGTCATGATGATGATGCGGTGGTAGCGTAGTTTTTCGGCATTGAATTCTTCTTTGCCGATGCCCGCTCCCAAAGCGGTAATCAGCGTGGCGACTTCTTGGCTGGCCAGCATTTTTTCAAAACGTGCTTTTTCAACGTTCAAAATCTTACCTTTGAGCGGCAAAATCGCTTGGAATTTGCGGTCGCGGCCTTGCATGGCGGAACCGCCTGCGGAGTCGCCCTCGACGAGGTAGAGTTCGGACAGGGCAGGGTCTTTTTCTTGGCAGTCGGCAAGTTTGCCCGGCAGGCCCAAACCGTCCATCACGCCTTTGCGGCGGGTAATTTCGCGTGCTTTGCGGGCGGCTTCGCGCGCGCGCGCGGCATCGACGATTTTACTGGTGATGATTTTGGCTTCGGTCGGGTTTTCTTCGAGGAAGTCGGTCAAGGCTTGGTTGATGACTTCGTTGACGACGGGGCCGATTTCGCTGGAAACCAGTTTGTCTTTGGTTTGCGATGAGAATTTCGGGTCGGGCAGTTTGACGGACAAAACGCAGGTCAGGCCTTCACGCATATCGTCGCCGGCGGTTTCCACTTTGGCTTTTTTGGCTACTTCGTTGGCTTCGATATAGTTGTTGATGGTGCGGGTCATCACTTGGCGCAGCGCGGTCAAGTGCGTACCGCCATCACGTTGCGGAATGTTGTTGGTAAAACACTGCACGCTTTCTTGGTAGCTGTCGTTCCATTGCATCGCGCATTCGACGCTCATGCCGTCTTTTTCGCCGAACGCGTAGAAGATTTTTTCGTGCAACGGTGTTTTTTTGCGGTTCATGTATTGTACGAAGCCGGCCACGCCGCCGGAGAGGGCGAAGCTTTCGTGTTTGCCGTCGCGTTCGTCGATCAGCTCGATATCTACGCCGTTATTGAGGAAGGAAAGTTCGCGGATACGTTTGGCAAGGGTGTCGAAGCTGTATTCGACATTGCCGAAGGTTTCGCTGCTGGCGAGGAAGCGTACGGTTGTACCTTTTTTGTCGGAATCGCCGACGACCTTCAACGGCTCTTCGGTTTCGCCGCGTACGAAGCGGACGAAGTGTTCTTTGCCGTCACGGTAGATGGTCAGCGTTACCCAGTCGGACAGCGCGTTGACGACGGATACGCCCACGCCGTGCAGACCGCCGGAGATTTTGTAGCTGTTGTTGTCGAATTTGCCGCCTGCGTGCAAGACGGTCATGATGACTTCGGCGGCGGAGCGGCCTTCTTTCGGGTGGATGCCGGTCGGCATGCCGCGGCCGTTGTCGGCCACGCTGACGGAATTGTCGGCATGGATGGTTACGGTGATTTTGTCGCAATGTCCGGCGAGCGCTTCATCAATAGCGTTGTCGAGCACCTCGAACACCATGTGGTGCAGGCCGCTGCCGTCCTGCGTGTCGCCGATATACATACCGGGGCGTTTGCGTACCGCTTCCAAGCCTTCCAGCACTTGTATGCTGTCGGCGCCGTATTCTTCGTGTTTTTGGTCAGTCATGGTCTTTTCTTGCTGAATTTCAAGGAATTTTTCCGTGCGCGCGATGAAATGTCAAACGGGCGCGGCGGATGTGTTCCGAAAGGTCAAAATAATAGGCAATTATACCTGATTTTGCTGGAATATTCAGCGTTTTAAGTACAAAAAGGCCGTCTGAAAGATTAAATTTCAGACGGCCTTTGTATCGGAAAACAGGTTTAGCGTTTGACGCCGCTCAATCGCGCCCAGCCTTCTTCGATTTCGGCAGGCTCAATGTCAAACCATTGGCTGTAAATGCCGCTGAGTTCTTCGACTTGTTCGTCCAAAAGGCCGGACAAGACAATGCGGCCGCCTTGTTTGGTACGCGCGGCAAGCATTTCGCCGAGCATACGCAGCGGGTTGGCCAGAATGTTGGCGACAACGACATCAAATTGGCCTTGCGGCAGGCCGTCCGGCAGGTAGAACTGCGCGTCAACGTTGTTTTGCGCGGCATTGTCTTTGCTGGCGCGGATGGCTTGTTCGTCAATATCTACGCCGATGGCGGAGCCTGCGCCGAGTTTGAGGGCGGCAATGGCCAAAATGCCTGAGCCGCAGCCGTAGTCCAATACGCTTTCGCCGCCTTTGAGCTGTGTGTCGAGCCATTTGAGGCAGAGGCGGGTGGTCGGATGGCTGCCTGTGCCGAAGGCAAGACCCGGGTCAAGTTGCAGGTTGACGGCGTTGCCGTCGGGCGCTTCGTGCCAAGACGGGGTAATCCATAGGCGGTCGGAAATTTGAATCGGGTCGAATTGCGCTTGGGTCAGGCGTACCCAGTCTTGATCTTCAAGGATTTCGCCGGTGTATTTCAAATCGTTCAAACCGCATTCCTGCGCGGCGGCTTCGATAATGGAAGCGGCATCGTCGCTTTCGCCGAAAAGGGCGATGACTTTGCTTTGTTGCCAGATTTGTTCGGTCGGCATGCCCGGCTCGCCGAAAATGGCCTGCTCGTTTTCTGTACCGGCGTAGGCATCTTCAATGGCGGCGGACAATGCGCCGTGTTCCATCAGCGCGTCGGCAAGGCGTTCGGCGACGGCATCGTTGACGTTGATGGTGATTTGTTGATAGGACATGGTGGGGCTTTCTTTTTAATAAGGCCGTCTGAAAATCGATGTTGTGCTTTCAGACGGCCTTGTAAGGTATGAAACCTGATGATGCGGGTTTATCGGTTTTTCAAACCCAATACGTCTTGCATATCGTACAGGCCTTTTTTGCCGTTTGCCCAAACTGCGGCGCGTACGGCACCGGCGGCAAAGGTCATGCGGCTGCTGGCCTTGTGGGTGATTTCCACGCGCTCGCCGTCGGTGGCGAAGAGGGCGGTGTGGTCGCCGACGATGTCGCCTGCGCGGACGGTGGCAAAACCGATGGTGGATGGATCGCGCGGGCCGGTGTGGCCTTCGCGGCCGTAAACGGCGCATTCTTTGAGGTCGCGGCCGAGGGCGTCGGCAATGACTTCACCCATGCGCAACGCGGTACCGCTTGGGGCATCGACTTTGTGGCGGTGGTGGCCTTCGATAATTTCGATGTCGTAGCCTTCGTTTAACACGCGGGCAACAGTGTCGAGGATATGGAAGGTCAGGTTGACGCCGACGCTGAAGTTGGCTGCAAAGACAACGCCTATTTTTTCGCCTGCGGCTTGGATGGCGGCTTTGCCTGCATCGTCAAAACCGGTCGTGCCGATGATGATGTTGACGCCTTTTTCCACGCATTTTTGCAGGTGTTTCAGGGTTGGCTCGGGACGGGTAAAGTCGATAAGGACATCGCTTTGAGCCAGTACGGCATCCACGTCGTCTGAAATGGTAACGCCGGTTTTGAGGCCGGAGGCGAAGCCTGCATCCAAACCCAATACTTCCGAACCAGAATGCTCGAGTGCGCCGGAGAGGACGGCATCGGGATGGTTGTTGACCGCTTCAACCAAAACGCGGCCCATGCGGCCGTTGACGCCGGCAATGGCGATTTTCAATGCGCTCATGGGATTTCCTTATTTCGCGTTGGTTTCGGTAGTCGGAACGATGTTTTGTCCGGCTTGAACGGCTTCGATGGATTTTTGGATGGCATCGCCTTCGGCGCGTGCGAGGACGTCGTTTTCAAAGTACAGAGTCAGGTTGCTTTGTTCTTTGATGATGCCGTTGCGGCTGGTGTTGAAAGTGTAATCCCAGCGGTCGGCATGGAAGGCATCGCGCAGGAGTGGCGTACCGAGCAGCAGTTGGACTTGGTCGCGGGTCATACCTTGGCGCAGGGAAACCACGGAGCGGGGATTGAGCTCGTTACCTTGAATGATTTTGAGTTTGTAGGATGGAAAGTTGGATACGCGCTCGGCACTGCATGAGGCCAGACCTAAAATAGCGGCGATGGCAAGGCATAAGGCTTTATTCACGGGCTTACCTTTCTGTGTCATTTCGGGAAAGATGTTTATCATCGCTTGAATATTTTTAAAAAGCAAACGATAATCATCTTCTTAATTTTTCTTTTCGCCGATTTTCAATTGCAAGACCGGCGGCAGATTGCCGCCCTTTAACGGCCCAATAGTGGGCAAACGGGCGGAAAGTGCGTATTATAACGGTTATTACCTTACAGGGATATTGAATATTATGGAAAAATTCAGCAACATTGCGCAATTGAAAGACAGCGGTTTGAAAGTTACGGGTCCGCGTTTGAAAATTTTGGACTTGTTCGAGACTCATGCCGAGGAGCATTTGAGTGCAGAAGATGTGTACCGTATCCTGTTGGAAGAGGGTGTGGAAATCGGCGTGGCGACGATTTACCGTGTGCTGACCCAGTTTGAACAGGCCGGCATTTTGCAACGCCACCATTTTGAAACCGGCAAAGCGGTTTATGAATTGGACAAAGGCGATCACCACGACCACATCGTCTGCGTGAAATGCGGCGAAGTAACCGAATTCCACAATCCGGAAATCGAAGCGCTGCAAGACAAAATCGCCGAAGAAAACGGCTACCGTATCGTTGACCACGCGCTGTATATGTACGGCGTATGCGGCGAATGCCAAACCAAAACCAAACGTTAATCAGTTTGTATGTTGATTTTTCAGACGGCCTTGGGCATTTCAGCCTGAGGCCGTCTGAAACTTTATGGGCTTTACGATGAAGATTCCTTTTCTTGCGCCACGGGATTATCGTTTCCCCGACCCGTCTTACGCTTTGGCGGAATGCGACGGCTTGGTCGGCGTCAGCGGCGATTTGGATACGGGGCGGCTGTTGTCGGCGTATGTGCAGGGGATTTTTCCGTGGTTTAGCCGCGACGGTTGGTTTTTCTGGTATGCGGTTGCGCCGCGAGCCGTGATTGTGCCGGAAAACCTGCATATCGGCCGTTCGCTTGCCAAAACTTTGCGTCACAAGCCGTATCGGGTAACGGTCAACCGCTGTTTTGAAAAAGTGATTGCCCATTGCGCCAATGTACCGCGTCCGGAACAGGACGGAACGTGGATAGAACCTGCGTTTCAGACGGCCTATTTGAAGCTGCACCATCAGGGGCATGCGCATTCGTTTGAATGCTGGCTACCGGATGAGCAAGGTGAAATGCAATTGGCAGGCGGGTTTTACGGCGTGCAAATCGGCTGCGTGTTTTATGGCGAGTCGATGTTTGCCTTGCTTCCCGATGCGTCCAAGATTGCGTTTGCCCGCGCCGTACCGTTTTTGGCGGATTTGGGCGTTGCGCTGATAGACTGTCAGCAGGATACCGAACATATGCGCCGTTTCAGTTCGCGGTTGATGGATTTTGCCGACTTTCAGACGGCCTTGAAGGATTTGAACGCGAAACCGTTAAAGCGGAATATCGAATGCGGCGTGGTGGCTGAAAATCTTCTGCAAAAGATTGGCGGCAAAGATTGATTTATCGGCACGGCGTGTCGGCAGAATCGACAGTTTGCATATTGCGGCTGGGAAACCGGTTGGAAAATAAATGCGATTCCATTCACTTGAACAGGCCGTCTGAAAATCTTGGCTTAGCCGAAATCCAGCCGTGTAACGCTCGGCGATAATCATGTTAATAGCTGACGAAATCGCTTTTACATGGCAAAATAACAAGTTAAATATTTGTAATAGGGTGGCCTGAATAGATTTCAGACGGCCCTGATCTCTTGAAGGAATCAACATGTCTTTGCAAAACATCATTGAAACGGCTTTTGAAAACCGTGCCGAAATCAATCCGAATACCGTTACCCCAGAAGTGCGTGAAGCGGTTTTGGAAACCATTCATCAACTCGACTCCGGCAAACTGCGCGTTGCCGAGCGTCTGGGCGTGGGCGAGTGGAAAGTCAACGAATGGGCGAAAAAAGCCGTATTGCTGTCTTTCCGCATTCAGGACAATGAAATCCTCAACGACGGTGTGAACAAATACTTCGACAAAGTGCCGACTAAATTTGCCGATTGGTCTGAAGACGAATTCCGCAGCGCAGGCTTCCGCGCAGTTCCGGGTGCGGTTGCCCGCCGTGGCAGCTTTGTGGCGAAAAATGTCGTGTTGATGCCTTCTTATGTCAATATCGGCGCATACGTTGACGAAGGTGCGATGGTCGATACTTGGGCGACTGTCGGTTCTTGCGCGCAAATCGGTAAAAACGTGCACTTGAGCGGCGGTGTCGGTATCGGCGGAGTCCTCGAGCCTCTGCAAGCCAGCCCTACCATTATTGAAGACAACTGCTTTATTGGTGCGCGTTCTGAAATCGTTGAGGGCGTGATTGTCGAAGAAGGCAGCGTGATTTCTATGGGCGTATTCATCGGTCAATCCACAAAAATCTTTGACCGTACTACCGGCGAAATCTATCAAGGCCGCGTACCGGCTGGTTCGGTTGTCGTATCCGGCAGCATGCCTTCCAAAGACGGCAGCCACAGCCTCTACTGCGCAGTTATCGTCAAACGCGTGGACGTGCAAACCCGTGCGAAAACCAGCGTGAATGAATTGTTGCGCGGTATCTAATCGGATAACGATAACGCTGATTGAAGGTGGTATGCTCACTCTATGGTTAGTTTTGAACAAAAAAACAGGCAGAATGTTCTGCCTGTTTTTTTATGGCTTAAAGGCCGTCTGAAACGATTTCAGACGGCCTTTTGTTTTTGATGATGGGTTGTTTTAAGGTCAATTGAGGCAAGGGAAGGGTATTCCCTTTCTGGGACTACGCTTCCGGCCAGTCGGCGCAATAGTATTGCCAATAGATTTCTTCAAAAGGAATCTTGCCGTAATCGCACAACCACGGTTTGGCGCGTGTGGTGTAGTGGATAACGGGCGGGACGGTGTCAGGTTTGGGGAATATTTCGCCGAGATTTCGTTTTTGGAAATATTGGACTGCGCCTGTTTGAAAATTCCAAGATTCTTCCAATTGCAGCCAATTTTTTTGAAATACGGTGTTTAGAAAGCATTGGTCGCCGTAGGGAACGGATTTGTCAATGGTGGCAGCAGTTTGCAGCAGTTGCGCCGCGATATTCTGTTCCCGCCATTGCGCCAGGTCGACCAACAACATACCGGAATTGAAATAGGGCGTAGTGTGCAGGCCGGTCGGGTGATTCCATTCGGTACGGGCAAGAAAGGAGTCTTGTACCGCCGCAACGGGATAACCGTGCATATCGAGGTTGAACAAATCGTGCAGGGATTGGGTAACCACCATATCGCTGTCGAGATACAGGGCGCGGTCGACAGGAAGGTGCTGCATCATCAGACGGAAAAATGCGGCATCCGAAATATGGGGTAGGCGGCGATATTGGCTGAAGTCCATCTCGATTTTGACATCATTCAGACGGCCGCCGCTGGCCGCGAGCTTTTGGTTGGTATAGTCGATCCATTCCCGTCTGAAGGTATTGTGCATGAGGTAGAAATTGACATTTGTGTTGTGTGTGCAGACGGACTTCATCAGTGTATGAACCTGCTCGGCATAACCGGTATCGGCGGCAAGGACGATGGTGATGTTGCTCATTGTTAAATTCCCTTTATTTGCAATGTCTTAAGTTTTATCAGTCATTTTCTTGGTCTTGTGCGGTCGGTAAAGCGGCGTGGTCTTCGTTTTCCGACATGGCTTTTTCTAATAAATCGCGTTGCAGTTGCTTACCGGCTTTGATGCCCAATTTGCGCAGTTTTTCGGTGCTGCTGATGAGGTTGCCCCTGCCGGAAACCAAGCGGCCATAGGCCGTCTGAAACTGAGATTGAGCCTGACCAAGCGCTTTGTTGATGCCGTCCATGCTTTCGACAAAGCCAACAAATTTGTCATAAAGTTTGCTGCCTGCCTCGGCAATGGCCAGTGCGTTTTGGTTTTGTTGCTCATTGCGCCAGATGTTGGCAACGGTGCGCAGGGTGGCGAGCAGGGTGCTGGGGCCGGTCAGCATGATGCGTTTGTCGAAACACTCTTGGAAGAGGTTTGGATCGTGTTGCAGGGCGAGGAGGTAGGCCGGTTCGACAGGGACGAACATAAAGACGAAGTCCAACGTTTTGACACCCTCAAGGTCGGTGTAATCCTTCGCTGCCAAGCTTTTGATGTGGGCGCGGATGCTGGCGACGTGGTTGGCAAGCTCGCGCTCTGCTTCTGCGCCGGTGCTTTGCGTATAGCGGACGTAGGCGGTCAGCGATACTTTGGAGTCGATGACGATTTGTTTGTTGTCGGGCAGATTGATGAGGACGTCGGGCTGGAGGCGGCGTTGGGTGCCGTCTGCTTCGTGGCGGACGCTGGAAGCTTGAACGATGTATTCGCGGCCTTTTTGCAGGCCGGAATTTTCCAATACGCTTTCCAAAATCATCTCGCCCCAGTTGCCTTGGGTTTTGTTTTGCGTGCCGGTCAGCGCGGTGGTCAGCGCTTTGGCATCGTGGTGGAGCTGGGTGTTGAGTGTTTGCAGGCGTTTGAGCTCGTTTTCGATGGTCAGGCGTTCTTTGGCTTCTTTTTCATAAGTCTGCTGAACCAGCTCGCTGAAGCCGTGTATGCGTTCGTTGAGCGGATTGAGTAGTTGCTGGAGATGGTCGTGGTTTTGTTCGGTAAAGCGGCGGCTTTTCTCTTCCAGAATAGTGTTGGCGAGGTTTTGGAACTGGTCGCTCAGGTTTTTACGAGCATCTGCCAGCAGGGTTAGTTTTTCTTCGGCAGCCTGACGGTCTTTTTCCGATTGGGTGTTGAGGCGCTCGTTTTGGACTTGAAGCGCGTGGTTTTGCTCCAAAAGGGCGGCGTATTCTTGTTTCAGACGGCCTTTTTCAGCTTCCTGTTGCTGTAAAAGGCTGTTTTTGTCGTCGATATTGGCTTTTTCTTGCGCCAGTTGTGTGGAGAGGCGTTCGTTTTGGACTTGCAGCGCATGGTTTTGCTCCAACAGCGTGTCGTAGTCTTGTTTCAGACGGCCTTTTTCCGTTTCCTGCTGTTGTAAAAGCGTATTTTTATCCGCACTCAATGCCTGTTCTTGAATCAGTTGCGTGTTGAGGCGTTCGTTGTTGATTTGCAGGTTTTGCGCGCTTTGCTGCCATTTTGCACATTCGTGTTTTAAAGCTTCGGCTTCGGCCTCGCAATCTTGCAGATAGGCAATCTGTTTTTCGGCTGCGGCAAAGCGGTTGCCTGTCTCCTGCAATTCGTCTTGCAATTCCTGCACGGTATGGCGGCTTTGCGCCAAGTCCGCCGCAGTTTGAGCCTGCACCTGTTCGGCAAACTCATGCAGGCGGCGGCTTTCGGCCAATTCTTGTAAAACAATAAAGTGTCGGCTTTGGGTTTGGTAGCGTGTTATCAGCCAAGCAAACAGCGCGCCGATAAAAAATGCGGCCGCACCGGTCAGGATTAGGGTGTTGTTCATGCTGGAAATAGTCAATATGCAGAATGTTTCACTATATCATATATTTGCAGCGCATTTTATGGTCGGATATGCGCTAGAAACGTGTGTTTTCTTTAAAAGAAGCTATCAAAGGTATTGGTTTTGACTAAATGAATATTTGGTTTGCAAAAAATATAATTTTGTAACATTTTGAATTTAAAAATATATTTAATTTAGAGTGCAATTTTGCAACAAAAAAGGAGGGATTTTATGGGCGCAGAAAGATACGTTTGTAGTGTATATGTAATTAAGACATCGGTGTCATTGAAAAAGACATCGGTGTCATTTTCAAAACAAAATATAAATTAACTAAAATCTTCATTATGTACATTTTTATCATTTTATCTTTACGAAAAAGTCGTATTAATTAACGATTAACACGGTATGATTCGTCCTGTCGGCGGCGCAGATGCCGGCGAAAAAATGTGTATGTTGTTAAATAACATTTTGTATCTATGAAAAAGGACTACTTAAAATGGCACATTTAATAACGCTTGCCGTCGCTTCTTTAATCGGTATGTCGGGGATACCGGCCTCCGCACTCGGCGTCGCCTACAATATTGAAACGGTAGTACACAAATAATTCAATTATAAACGAATTGATTACAATACTTCAGAAAACGCAACTTAGGCCGTTTTTCGGCCGACAGACAAGAAAGTGAGACAAACAATGAAAACTTTAATTAAACTGGCAGCAGCCTCTTTAATCGGTATGTCCGGCCTGACCGTCGGCGCAACCAATATCGCCCACAATATGGCTGATGCCGACAAATAAAAAATACACAACACACCCTTAAATACACAGAAAAGAGTTAAAATGAAAACATTAATCAAATTGGCTGCGGCTTCTTTGATCGGCATGTCCGGTTTGACAGTTGGCGCAACCAAAATCGCAAAAAATATGGCAGAAGCTGCCAATAAATAAACGCAAGTGAAATTAAGCTTGTTTTGGTGATAAAAAAGGCCGTCTGAACATTCAGACGGCCTTTGTATTTGATGGCAAACCGTTTTATTTGCCGATACAGAAGCGCGAGAAAATCACGCCCAGCAAATCGTCGGCGGTAAATTCGCCTGTGATTTCGCTGCACGCGTTTTGGGCGAGGCGCAGGTGTTCGGCGAAAAGCTCGATTTGGTTGTTGTCGCAGAGGGCGGCGTTTTCCAGCTCGGCTTCGGCTTCGTGCAGGGCGTTGAGGTGGCGGCTGCGGGCGAGGAACAGGCTTTCGCTTTCGCCCTGCCAGCCGACTTCCTGCAACAGCGCGTGTTTGAGTAAGTCAAGACCCGCGCCGGTTTTGGCGGACAGGCTGATGACACTTTCCGCGCCGGTTTGCGCGAGGCCGTCTGAACGGACGGCGACAGGTTCGCCGGTCAGGTCGGCTTTGTTGTGGATTTCGATTTTTTTCAAACCTTCGGGCAGGCTGTTCAAAATGGCTTGGGTTTTGGCGTTCAAGCCTTCGCGCGGGTCAATCAGAATCAGGGCGACATCGGCTTCGGAGACGGCTTTGCGGCTGCGCTCGATGCCGATTTGTTCGACCACGTCGTCGGTTTCGCGCAGACCGGCGGTGTCGATGATGTGGACGGGCACGCCGTCGAGGGTGATTTGTTCGCGCACGGTGTCGCGGGTGGTGCCGGCGATGTCGGTTACGATGGCGATGTCGTCGCCAGCCAAGGCGTTGAGCAGGCTGGATTTGCCGACGTTGGGCGCGCCGACGAGGACGACGTTCATGCCTTCGCGCAAAATCGCGCCTTGTTCCGCACTGGCAAGCACGGTTTCCAGACGGCCTTGCAGGGCTTGGAGCTTGCCGCGCGCGTCGGCGGCTTCGAGAAAGTCGATGTCTTCTTCGGGGAAGTCCAGCGTGGCTTCGACCAGCATCCGCAAAGTAATAAGGTCGTCTACCAGCTCGTGTATGTGTCGGGAAAATGCGCCTTTGAGCGAACGCAACGCCATACGTGCGGCAGACTTGCTGGAGGCGTCGATGAGGTCGGCGACGCTTTCGGCTTGTGCAAGGTCGAGTTTGTTGTTGAGGAAGGCGCGTTTGGTAAATTCGCCCGGCTCCGCCATGCGCGCACCCAGTTCGAGGCAGCGCGAGAGCAACATGTCCATCACGACGGGGCCACCGTGTCCCTGCAACTCAATCACGTCTTCGCCGGTAAAGCTGGCTGGCGCGGCGAAGTAGAGCAGGATGCCGTTGTCTATCGGCTGTCCGTCGCCGCCGAGAAAGTCGGTGTAAAGCGCGGTGCGCGGCTTGGGCGTTTTGCCGCCGCTGAGGGTTTGCGCCAAAGGCAGCAGGTTTTTGCCGGAAAGGCGGATCACGCCGACTCCACCGCGTCCGGGTGCGGTGGCGATGGCGGCGATGGTGGGTTGGGTTACGGACATGAGAACTCGCGTATAGGTAAATTTAATGTGCGTATTATAGCAAAAGGCCGTCTGAAACTTTGGGTTTTGGGGTTTCAGACGACCTTTTTAGCAGATTGGCAATGTGGGCGGACTACTTAAACGGTTCAGGTATTTTTAATTTCCAAATCATCCGGTAGTAAGTCGTGTACGGAACAGTTTAAAGCAGAAGACAGTTGATATAGTTTATCAACCGTTATGTTGACCTCCCCCCTTTCTATTCTACCCATATAGCTTCTGTCTATATCGGCAAGTAAGGCTAAGCTTTCTTGGTTGATATTGGACTGTTTGCGGATTTCTCGGATTTTTATACCTATCAAAACACTGATTTTACTCATGAGATTTGTCTTCACAAATCTCAAAATATCCAATTTTGACGCCTATTTATCCACGGATTATAATCCGTATTTTTGGAAAATACCTAATGTGGAGAATGTTAAATGACAAGTTATATTGAAAGCTCTTTAGGGCGAGGTGAACGTATTGTTTATAAAGCGCAAGTATCGTGGTTTTCCCAATTCTGGAGGATTTTTTTCGGTATCCTGCTGTTGATGTGGGTAATCGGTATCGTATTTATAGTGTTCGCGGTATTGAATGTAATGACAACCGAGCTTGCTTTAACTAACAAAAGGGTTATCGCTAAGTTTGGCTTTATCCGCCGGCAAACAATTGAGATAAATATCAACCGTATCGAAAGTATTTCGGTAAATCAAGGTTTTTGGGGCAGGATTTTCAATTATGGCTCCGTAGTGGTCAGAGGGACGGGCGGCAGTCATGCTCCGATTCCTTATATCGCACGACCAATGGAGTTCCGTCAACAATTCAATGATTTTATAGATAACGAAATTGGTGGTGGCTCGAAAAATCAAATTGAATTAAAACCGCCTGCCGTTTGAGGTGGGTGGAAACGGTGGTTTTTGTTTTATATAGCCCAATTACTTTATTTTCGATACGCAATACCTATTGCCGTCATTTCCGCGCAGGTGGGACTGACGAGGTTGGAAGCCTTGAAATATCGGAAGTTAGTTATGTTTGCTATAGCAAAATTGTAATTAAATATTTATTTCTATCAATCCGAATATGAAAAGGCCGTCTGAAACTTTGGGTTTCAGACGGCCTTTAAATTAAGATGATTAAACGGCGGCGACAGTAAAGCGTTCAAACAAATGCGCTTTGTTTTCCGCATCGTCGGCGATGGCGACTGCCAAATCGGCCACGCTGATGCCTGCCGGAATTTCACCGTCCATCAGCAAATCGTCTTTGCCCAAGCGGTATTTGCCGGTTTTGTCTTCGCTGAAACCGCCGTCCGCGCCCAGTCGTGCCGGAGGGGAAACGAAAGACCAGTTCACATCGCGGCGCGGCAGGAGTTCTGCCAAGAGATGGCGTGCGGCATTGGCGCCGTCGAAAATTTCTTTCGGGAAGTCGGGCGTATCGATAACTTGCAAACCGGGTGCCACATACAGGCTGCCCGCGCCGCCGACGAGCAATAAATAAGGCACTTGCGCTGCTTTTGCTGCTTCGACAATGCTGTTTGCGCCGTGTGTGAAATCCGCGCCGATGTTGGGATTGGTCCAGCCCGGGTTGAACGCGCTGACTACGGCATCAAAACCGGCCAGTTTGTCGGCAAAATCGGCTGCATTGACATCTGCGGAGACTGCGGCAACATTTTGCGCTTGGAACACTTTGTCTGTGTTGCGGGCGAAAGCGGTTACTTTATGACCGCGGCCTGCTAATTCTTGAACGACTGCGTTGCCGACATAACCTGTTGCACCGATAACTGCGATTTTCATATTTAACTCCTTGTGGGGATGTGATTGATTAGATGAGTGCATTGTAAGGCCGTCTGAAATGCTTGATAATCCCTGATTTACTGTTATTATTGTGAAGTTAAACTAAACAATTATTTCTAAATGCAAGACATCAAACCCCTGCTTGTTTTCGCTACTGTCCTCGAACATGGCAGCATGAATGCCGCCGCTGCCGCGCTGGGCATGACCCCGTCTGCTGTCAGCCAGCACATCAATCGCCTCGAAACCCTGCACGGCATCAAGCTGTTAAACCGCAGCACGCGCAGCCTTGCGCCTACCGATGCCGGCCGCGCCTTGGGCGAATACTGCCGCCGTCTCGCCGCCACCCTTGCCGATACGCGTACCGTTATCGACAATCTGAAAACCGAACCTGTCGGCGAATTGCGCATTTCCCTGACTTCTACGGTCATCGAATCCCGCGCTTTTCAGACGGCCTTTTCACGATTGCAAACCGAGTTTCCCAAAATCCGCCCCGTCCTTAATTTCAGCTATACTTTGGACGACCTGCAACACAATCAGACCGACATCGCCATACGCGGCGGCGACCGCGCTTTGGACGATCCCAATTTGGTCGCGCGCCATCTCGTGACTTGGCCGTACATCATTTGCGCCGCGCCGGATTATCTTGACCGGCATCCGCCCATTACCCATCCCTCTCAGCTTCATGCACACCGCTGGCTGCATCTTTTACCTGTCCGCACGACCTTGCAAAATGGTGAAGAAAGCTATTTCCTCGACATCGCCGACAGCATTGCCTGTACGCATCTTGCCGCCGTGTGCAATCTGACCGAAAGTGGTTTCGGTTTGTCTTTGCAGATGTGCGGCGAAGTAAGGGAGAAAATTGCACAAGGCCGTCTGAAAGCGGTTTTGCCTGAATGGACATTACCACCGGTCAGCCTTTATTTGGTAACGCCTTATCGTGTGCAGTCTGCCAAAACCGAGGCTGCCGTGCGCATTTTTACCGAGAGTTTTGCCAAGGAAGGGAATTTATGAACGCGGAAAATTGGAGCGTTTACCTGATTTTGTGCGAAAACGGCGCGTTTTATTGCGGCATCAGCAACCGTCCGCAAGAGCGGTTTGCGGCGCATTTGTCAGGAAACGGCGCGAAATACACGCGGTTGAACAAGCCTGTCGAGATGCGCATTGTTTCAGACGGCCTGAGCAAAAGTGAAGCGCTGAAACGGGAACTCGGCATTAAGAAATTGACGGCAGAGCAGAAGCGGGGATTGTGGGCGGAAGCTGAAACATTGGCAAAAGGTTAATGGCGGCAATAGATTAAATTGTAGTCGGGATATGAATAACCACATAAATAGGTAAGCCTGCTGGTGTCTTTTGCATGGCCAAGCGGCAAATGTTTATTAACATGATTCAAAAAGGCCGTCTGAAACCTGATCGGGGTTCAGACGGCCTTTTTGGGATAAGAGGTGTTTTAATGCTTATTGTATTATCTGGAAAGTTTGTAAAAAGTTGAATTTAAAAAGAAACTTTAAAAATTGGTAGATAACTGTTTGAACAATATAATGAAAATTATTACGTTAAATGACAAATGGGCGTAAATTTCTATCTGAGTAGAGGTGTGGTGTCAATATGTTTTTCCTGTTTTTGTGACAAAATCTGATTTATACCAATATTTATTATAGTCTAGGTCGAACGGATTAGTTTCTATGCTAGAATTTTTAAGCTGTTTATATAAAACAGTGATTTAAACTAAAACTAAGGAAAGACAGAACATGAACAAATTACTGATTGCCGTAATGATGATGGCTGGTTTGACAGCTTGTTCCCAAGAGGCTAAACAGGAGACTCAAGAGGCTGCTCAAGCCGTTGCATCTGAAGTTAAAAACGAAGTTGCTTCTGCTGCTGATACTGCTGCGTCTGCCGCTCAAGAGGCTGCCGATAAAGCCGAAGTCGCTGCCAGCAAAGCAGAGGAAGCCGCTAAACCTGAAGAAGCTGCCAAGCCTGAAGAGAAAGCCGAAGCGCCTGCCGCTGAGGCCAAGCCTGCTGAATCCGCCAAAGTGGACGGCAAAGCTGTTTTTGAAGCGAACTGTAAAGCATGTCACAGCGGCTTGATTCCCGGCGCTCCGGCCGTAGGCAAAAAAGAAGACTGGGCGCCTCGCATTAAACAAGGCAAAGACACCTTGTACAAACACGCCCTCGAAGGCTTCAATTCCATGCCTGCCAAAGGCGGCAACGGCAGCTTAAGCGACGACGAAGTGAAAGCCGCAGTTGACTACATGGCCAACGAATCCGGCGCTAAATTCTAAATCATGCAGATTGAAACGCACCTTGCCACAAGGTGCGTTTTTTATGGGCAGACGGGTGAAAGTTGAAATAGGGCCGATAAACAGGCAAAGGCCGTCTGAAACATTTTATTTTGAAGCACAATCGGCTAAAATCAGGCGAATTATTTTATGCAGGAGCAAACCATGAGCAATCAACACGACAACGTAGATGCCGGCGAAATCGCCAAGTTCAGCCAAATCGCCGATAAATGGTGGGATAAAAACGGCGAATTCAAGCCCCTGCATGACATCAACCCCTTACGCCTCGACTATATCGACGGCTATGCCGGATTGGCAGGCAAACGCGTGCTGGATGTAGGCTGCGGCGGCGGTATTTTGTCGGAAAGCATGGCCAAACGCGGTGCAGAACACGTTACCGGCATCGATATGGCAGAAAAATCCCTGCAAACCGCCGCTGCCCATGCGGCCGCTCAACACGTTGCCAATATCGATTACCGCTGCATCCGCGTTGAAGACCTCGCCGCTGAGCAGCCGCACAGCTTCGATGTGGTAACGTGTATGGAAATGATGGAACACGTTCCCGATCCGGCCGCCATCGTTCAAGCTTGCGCGAAACTGGTCAAACCCGACGGCATGGTGTTTTTCTCCACCATCAACCGCAATCCCAAATCTTATCTGCATCTGATTGTCGGCGCGGAATATCTGTTGAAATTCGTCCCCAAAGGCACGCACGACTGGAAAAAATTCATCACGCCGGCAGAACTCGCACGCATGTGCCGCCAAGCCGGATTGGATACCGTCGGCAGCAAGGGCATGACCTACAATTTATTGAGCGGCCGTTATTCCCTGTGCGATTCGACCGAAGTCAATTACATGGTGGCCTGCCGTCCGGCGTAAGGTTCAACTGATAAAACACACGGGCTTGCCCAATATTTGAAACAGTATGCCGAAAGCAGCTTGATTCAAATATCGGTAAGGCAAATCAGGCCGTCTGAAAAGAAAAAAGGCATGTGCGATACATGCCTTTTTTGTATGTGCAGAGAGGTTGTCACTCTTATTCCGTCCAAGACGAATACGGATGTTTGCTCAAATACGCATTGGTGAATTTACCGTCTGCCGTGATTTCCTTGCCCAGCCAAGACGGTTTGGGAAACTCGGTATCTTCAGACGGCAATTCGATTTCCGCCACAATCAATGGTGCATTGTCGCCGAAATATTCGTCGATTTCATACACAAAGCCTTTAAATTCGACCCGATAGCGGTATTTTTCCATTTTAAACGGGCACATGTCCGCCATCATCGCCTGCGCGTGAGCCAGCGGAATTTCGTATTCAAACTCGCTGCGCGTCATGTCGGAAATATAGCCTTTCAGGGTCAGCCAGGCTTGCGAACCGATAATCCGCACGCGGATGGTGCACTCTTTTTCCACGCTCAGATAGCCCTGTTGCAACACCAGCGGCTCGCTTGCCGCTTCGCGCCAACTGTCATCCGCCAGCAAAAAGCGGCGTTCGATTTCGACCGTCATGAATTCTTTCCTTATTTACCAAACAGGCCGTCTGAAGATTAAAACGGCTTGAAAACCACCATATAAAGCGCGGCCACCATCATCAATACGGGGAGTTCGTTGAATACCCGATACCAGCGGTGCGAATACACATTGCTGCCGTTCTGGAAACGGCGCAGCAGCAGGCCGCAATAAAGCTGGTAGGCCAAGAGCAGCAGGCCGCACAATAATTTAACCGCCAGCCAGCCGTTGCCCCACCAATTGTTTACAAACCCGATGGCCGCGCCAAATATCAGTGTTCCCCAGCCCAAAGGCGACATAAAGCGGTACAGCCGCCGCGACATATCCGTCAGCCGTACATATTCCACGCTGCCGGGTTCCAATTGTGCCAGATTCACATAAATCCGCGGCAGATAAAACAGTCCCGCAAACCAAGAAATCACAAAAAACGCATGCAGCAGCTTAAACCACAAATACATTTCAGACGGCCTCAACACCTAAAACCGTTATTTTATCCGCAATGCGGCCTGAGCCAAAACAAAATAGTCAAAACAATCCGACAGGGTGCGTCGCAACAATGTGTTGTAGGCATGATTTTACCCAAAAACCAAATTGTAAATTTCGCAATAATATGCAAGTTGGGATATGCACGATGCAAAAAACTTGTTAAAATCCTATGCTATTTAATTATAAAAACATTATGGACGGAAAACATGAAACAATTCGAAATCAGCAACAGCGTCAGGAAAGCGCTTAGCAACTACCTAAATACGCACAATCTAAACCTCAAAGCCGCCATGGACAACGAAACAACCAATGGCGAAGTCGCGGCCATCGTTCACGCAGGATTGCCGGCGATGATTCGGAAAATCTATTCTTTGGAAAAAATGAAAACCTTTTTCTGGACGAAAAAAGATTTGATGATGGAATTTATCAATATGCGCTTGGACGCCGGCGATAAAAAGGGTAAAAACTAATTTTAGCGATGGGAGGGGGAGATAGAAGTTTGAAATCTGGACTTCTGTTTTCTCGAAAATCTTGTTAGGGACAGGGTGTACTTATTGTTCCTAATAAGTTTTGACAACCGAAAGGCCGTCTGAAATTCAAATGATAGGGCATGGGAACATGCCCTGTTTTTATGGGCGGCTTGTCCGCATTGGGAAAATATTGAGCTTGGCAATCGTTGCGGCGTTCTGCGCTGAGTGGTTTTATCGGCTGAATATTTTTATTATTTGTTTTGCTGAACATATTGAATGGATTATAAAAAGGCCGTCTGAAACATTTCAGACGGCCTTTGGTGTTGAATCAGCAATTAAAACGGCGGATTTTCAAATCAAGCTGCGTTGTCGAAACCGCTGTGGCGGAGCAGGGCATCCAGGCTTGGTTCGCGGCCGCGGAAGGCTTTGAAGGATTCGGCTGCACTGCGCGAACCGCCGACGGCCAGTATTTCTTTCCAGAAGCGGCGGCCGGTTTCGGCCACATCGTCGCTTTCTTCAAACGCTGCGTAAGCGTCTGCACTCAAAACTTCCGCCCATGCGTAGCTGTAATAGCCTGCGGAGTAGCCGCCGGCGAAGATGTGGCTGAAGCTCAAGGCAAAGCGGTTGTATGCCGGCGGTTGGGTCACGGCGACTTCTTGACGCACTTTGTCCAAGATTTGCGGCCATTCTTTCAGACGGCCTTCATCTTCCTGATGATAGATTTCCATGTCGAAGAGGGCAAATTCCATTTGACGGACGAGGAACATACCGCGTTGGAAGTTTTTGGCCGCGTGCATTTTGTTGAACAGCTCTTTCGGCAATACCGCGCCGGTTTCTTCGTGCGAGGACATTTGCGCCAATACGTCGTATTCCCAAACGAAGTTTTCCATGAATTGGCTAGGCAGCTCGACCGCGTCCCATTCGACGCCGTTGATGCCGGATACGCCCACTTCGTCAACTTGGGTCAACAAGTGGTGCAGGCCGTGGCCGGTTTCGTGGAAGAGGGTGATGATTTCGTCGTGGCTCAAACGCGCCTCTTTGTCGCCGACCGGCGGGGTAAAGTTGCAGACGAGGTAGGCAGTCGGCAGTTGCAGCGTACCGTCGGCGAAACGGCGGCGGCTTTTGTAGCCGTCCATCCATGCGCCGCCGCGTTTGCCTTCGCGTGCGTACAAGTCCATGTAAATGCCGCCGATGGTTTGGCCGTCTTGTTTCAGCTCGAAATAGCGCACGTCTTTGTGCCAAACGGGGACGGTTTTTTCAGCCAGCTCGATGCCGTAGAGTTTTTTGATTTGGGCAAACAGGCCTGCCAATACTTTGCTGATAGGGAAGTATTTTTTCACTTCGGTTTCGCTGAAGGCGTATTTGGCTTGGCGCAGTTTTTCGGCGGCGTAGCTCAAATCCCAAGATTGCGGATCTTCGATATTCAGGCTCTCGCGTGCAAAGGCTTTGATTTCGGCAAAGTCTTTTTCGGCAAATGGTTTTGCGCGGCGGGCAAGGTCGTGCAGGAAGTTTAGAACCTGTTCGGGCGTATCCGCCATTTTGGTTGCCAGTGACAGCTCGGCGTAGGTTTTGAAGCCGAGCAGTTTGGCGGTTTTCAGCGCGTTTGCAAGCGTTTGTTCGACGTTGGCCGTGTTGTCGAATTTGCCTTCGTCAGACAATTCGCTGGCACGGGTAACGTAGGCGCGGTAGATTTGTTCGCGCAATTCGCGGTTGTCGGCGTATTGGATAACGGCGAGGTAGTGCGGAATCTGCAGGCCGATTTTGTAGCCTGTTTTGCCTTCGCTTTGCGCGGCGGCGGCAAACATGGCGATGGAGTCTTCAGGAATGCCGGCAAGCGGCGCGGCATCGTCAAAGTAAATGCCGAAAGCGTCGGTCGCGTCTTGGACGTTTTGTGCGAATTTGGCACCCAGTTGCGCGCCTTCGGTTTGCAGTTGCGCCAGTTCTGCCTGCTGTTCGGGCGGTAATTCGGCACCGCTGAGGACGAAATCGCGCAAGTCGTGGTTGAGCTTGGTTTGCTGCGCAGGGGAGAGGGTGTCGAATTCGGCAGAATTTTTGATGATTTTGAAGCGGTTGTACAACTCGATGTCTTGACCGATTTCGGTAAAGAAAATGGTGATTTCAGGCATCAATTCGTTGTATACGGCACGCAGCTCGGGCGTATCGACCACGGAATTGAGATGGGAAACCACGCTCCAAATGCGGCCGACGCGTTCGGTAATGTCAGTCAGTTTTTCGACGGTGTTGGCCCAGTCGGTGTGCGTTTGCGCTTTGATGGCGGCGATTTGTTCGCGTGCTTCGGCAATGGCGGTTTGCAGGGCGGGTTTGATGTCTTCGGTTTTGATTTGGTCGAAACGGGGTTCTTCGCCCAAGTGGAGCAGGACGTTGTCGCTCATATGGTTTCTCCTGAATAAGATGGATTCAGACGGCCTTGTGGCCGTCTGAAAAGAAAACGATAGGCGTTATATGGTGGCAGACAGATAGAATTAAAGTGTCTTGTCTGCCTGTCGGCCAATTTTATTCTGCGCCGCGCGGATTGGCGTGCAATGGCGCAGCCAGTTCGAGGCGCATTGGTGTGCCTTTCGGGGCAAATACGGCATTGGCAACATTGGTTTGCAGGGATTCGGCAAACGAGCCGCGATACACTTTTGCACCTTGGTGGGTCAGGTTGGATTGTACATCGACGTACACTTCGCCGCCGATTTGACGCCAGAGGTGGCAGAAGGTGTAATCTTCGGACAGGTAGCGTTTGCTTTTCGGATCAACCATGCAGTCGAAGAAGCGGTAGTGTAGGCCTTTGTCTTCTCTGTTGTAGTCACTGTCGGAGATGTAGTTCAACTCGGGGTAGGCTGCCATCATTTTTTCAAATACGCTGCGCTTGATAACCATAAAGCCGGTTGGCGCGTCATGGACTTTCATAAAACCGTCTTCATCGACTTTCAGTACGATTTCACCGTTTTCATTTTTTTCGCTGGTGTTGACGGTATAAGAAGTGTACATGCGCTCGAAGTCGGCTTGAGTCGTGCCGGCCGGAACACCTTCTTCAGGCCAGTTGTCGCGTTTGAGCGGGTAAATGCCTGCCACAACGTCTTTGTCGGCCAAAAGCAGACGGTAGAATGAATCGGGAGAGAAGCCGATGTCGGAGTCAATCCAAAATAAATGCGTCCATTCTTTGTTTTCTAAGAATGTGGCCACGCAGTTGTTGCGCGCGCGCGTAATCAGGCTTTCGCCGCGCTGCATCATCACTTGAAGCGGTAGGCCGTGTGCGGCATTGGTGTGGACGATGTTCAGAAGTGAGAGGGTGTAGTTGTGGAAATATTTGCCGTCATGGCTGGGGGTCATGATTACAGGGTACATTTCGGCAAGGGCTGATTCGGGCAACATGAGTTTTCCTTATTGTTGATTATAAATTTGGGTATTGTAAGTGATTTGATAGTATATATAAACTGGACTATTTTAATTTATTGATTAATTGGCATTGCGTGCGTAAGAATTCGTCCAAAACCGCCTGTTGGATTTCCAAGCGTTTGGCTACGGGCGAGGCAAAGCGCACGATGATGTTATACACCTTGTCATCATGTGGCACACGGGATACACGCGGCTGGGCGGCGGGCGTGATAAACAATTTTTGGGTTTGCACGTTTTCCAAATGCTGCTTGATGGCAGGGACATAAGGCTCGCACAATGGCTCAAGAACATCTTTCAGACGGCCGATGATTTCGTCCGAATCCAAATGAATCGGTACGGGAATTTCCACCGTATGAATTACATAATCGCCCAAAATATTGTCGCGGCGCACGGTGTGGCTCAGAAGCAGGCTGTTGGGAAACGAGAGTGTTTTGCCGGAAAGCTGGCCAATCAACGGATTGGGGCCGATTTGCATCATCAGCGTGTTCAGCATATTGATATCGACCACCCGTCCGCGCAGGCCGTTGATTTCGATGTAGTCGCCGATGGAATATTGTTTGGTTACCGAGCGCAGGATGCTGCCGGACAAACACATAATCAATTCTTTGGTCGCCACCACAATTGCCGCAGCTACCGCAAACATCGACAACGCCAAAGTTTGAATCTGCGCCGCCCAAATCATCGCCAGCCCGAACAAGAGCAGCAGCATGGTGATGTTGCGACTGACCACCAGCGAACGGCGTTTGTTTTCGATGCTCAAATCCGGATGGCTGCGAAAATGAGCCGAGAGCAAAATGCTGCGCCCGGCAATGACGGCCACAATCATCACCATCGACATCAAAGCCGATTTGATGATTTCTTCACTGACAGGCAAAGCATTCAGCCATTCCTGTATGGTGTTCCACATAATGCTGTTTCCTTTCCCTTTTTAGGCCGTCTGAAAACCCACGCGTTCAAAAATTTCTGCCGCACACACTTCCGATACTGCAAACAAAGTTGCCACGCTACCCAAAGCCCGTTGTGCTGCCACGCTCAAATCATCACGGCATACTTCGCCCAGCCACTCAACAGGCCGCACCAGCGACATTTTCTCATCGTCCCATTGCGGACAATGTACTGCGCCGCCTGTAATCCTGCCGATCCGATAACGGCGCAGGGCAGGCGAGTAGGTCAGTACGGCATCTCCATCGGCCAACTCGTTGGAAAACCGCCACATCTGAGCCGCACCCGATTGCGCTGTTCTCAATTTCACATCCGGCACGGCCGAACGGTAAATATCCGTCAGTTTCTCACGGCCAAAACCCTTGGCCGCCGCTTCGGCCAGCATGGGCCAGGCCAACGCCGCCACACCGCGTTCAAAAAATACATCATAAAGCGCACCTTGCGTGCTGCGAACCATATAAAGTCTGGCTTGTTTTCCCATTGCAGTACCTGTTTGTTTGAAGAACCCATCCCTTTGTTTCCATGTTACCTGTTACGGCTGAAAAATTCGATATTTTACATTGCCGGAAGGGTTTGAAGTTCTCGCTGAAAATAAATGAATTATAGATGAAAGGCCGTCTGAAAAATAAAATAGGCTTATATATCAACAGATGATATATCGTAACAATATATTAATAACTGTAAAATTTTTTACGTTTGTATCAAAAAAAGATAAAATGAAAGAATCAATCGCGAAAGATTGCTATTCACTGAACATTAGGAGAGAAAAAATGACCTGCAAAACCCACGAACATCATGACCACGTTCACGGCGCAAACTGCGGCCACACTGCCATCCAACACGAAGGCCACGTCGATTATCTGCACGACGGCCACCTGCACCATGAGCACAACGGCCACTACGACGAGCATGCTCTGAGTGTCAATAAAACCAACCCTGACGGCTGCCATCCGGTTGACACCTGCCACGGCCACATTCACGGCGAAGGTTGCGGCCACGAAGCTGTACCGCACGGCGATCACGTCGACTACATCGTCAACGGCCGTCTGCATCACCAACACGGCGATCACTGCGACGACCACGGCCCGGTTGAAATCGTTAAATAAAACTGTTTTTCAGACGGCCTTTGATATGGGGCTTCTATAGAAAAAGGGGGTGTATTTTCCCCCCCCCTTTTTTTGTGGGCTATCTTTTCCTATTAGCCAAAGTCTCTTGCAATAAACTTTTCAGATAATCTCTCTATACAATAAGGTCGTCTGAAAGCCTCAATCCGTATTTGATTTATGTTTTTAAAGCGCTTTTTAAATTAAAGGCCGTCTGAACGTGTAGTTTCAGACGGCCTTTAGTCTTACCAATTCACACGAACTGCCCTGCTGCCGAGCAATGTTTCCAGTTCGTCAAACAAGGCGGTGCTTGGCGTTACAATCCATTTGGGCGCAATTTTCAATTTACCCGATGCTTTGCCGTTGCTGTACGATAGTTGCAGCGGGATGTGCGACGTGTCGGGCAGGCGGTGTGTAGTGAGGATGGCGGCGAGGCGCGTGATGTCGTGGCCGGGGGCGAGGGCGAGGCTGAGGCTGCGGGCGTAGCGTTCGCGCGCCATTTGCAGGGTCATGACTTGGTTTGCCATGATGCGCAGTCCGTCGCCGCCGCCGTAGTCGTCGCGGCTGACTTTGGATTCGATAATCAGCACTTGGTCGGATTTGAGGTAGTCTGCGCAGTTTTCCAGCGTGTGGCCGCTGACCATGATTTCAATCTGTCCGCTCAAATCTTCGAGGCTGACGAAGGCGATTTTGCCGCGTTTGCCCATCATGGTGCGCACGGCGGTAACGAACCCGGCGAGGCGCACGCTGTCTTGCGGTTTCAGACGGCCTAATTTGGTCGGGGCGATTTGGCGGACTTCTTGGGCATAAGGGCCGAACGGGTGGCCGGAGAGGTAGAAGCCGATGACGGTTTTTTCTTCGGCGAGTTTTTCCGATTCGCTCCACATGGGGGCATCGACGAGCTGCACCGGTTCGATGGCGTCTTCCATCATGTCGAAAAGCCCGCCCTGATTGGCGTTGGCGGCTTTTTGGTCGGCGTTGTTCATGGCAAGGTCGATGTTCGCCAAGAGCATGGCGCGGTTGGGTTCGATGCTGTCGAACGCGCCGCCGCGTATCAGGGCTTCGAGGGTGCGGCGGTTCATGTGTTCTTTGCCGACGCGCTCGCAGAAGTTCAAGAGGCCGGTAAACTTGCCGCCGCTTTGCCGCGCGGCGATGATGGATTCGACGGCGGCTTCGCCCGTGCCTTTAATCGCGCCGAGTGCGTAGCGGATTTTCATGTTCGGATACGGCGTGAAGCGGTAGTCGGATTCGTTGATGTCGGGCGGCAGGAACTCGATGCCGTTGGCGCGGCAGTCGTCGTAGAAATGTTTGAGCTGGTCGGTATTGTCCAATTCAGACGACATGGTTGCCGCCATAAATTCGGCGGGATAGTGGGCTTTGAGCCATGCGGTCTGATAGGAAATCAGGGCGTAGGCGGCGGCGTGGGATTTGTTGAAACCGTAGCCGGCGAATTTTTCCATGTAGTTGAAGATTTCGTCGGATTTTTCGCGCGAAATACCTTGTTTTGCCGCGCCTTCGGCGAAGATTTCGCGGTGTTTCACCATTTCTTCAGGCTTTTTCTTACCCATGGCGCGGCGCAGCAAGTCCGCGCCGCCGAGCGAGTAACCGCCGATAATCTGCGCCGCCTGCATCACTTGTTCCTGATACACCATAATGCCGTAGGTCGGCGCGAGGATGCCTTCGAGCAGCGGATGGATGTATTGGAATTCTTGGCCTTTCATACGCGCGACGAAGTCGGGAATGTTGTCCATCGGGCCGGGACGGTAGAGCGATACGAAGGCGATGAGTTCTTCAAACTTGGTCGTATGCGCCGTTTTCAGCATTTTTTTCATGCCGGTCGACTCAAACTGGAAGACGGCGGTGGTGTTCGCATCGCGGAAGATTTGGTAGGCGGCCTGGTCGTCAAGCGGAATCTTGCCGACATCGACGATATCGCCGGTGGTGCTTTTGATGTTGTTCTGCGCCATTTCGATAATGGTCAGGTTGCGCAGACCCAAAAAGTCGAATTTCACCAAACCCACGTCTTCCACGTCGCCCTTGTCGTACATGGATACGGGCGAGGCGGATTCGTCCGCCTGATACACGGGGCTGTAATCGGAAATCTTGCCCGGCGCAATTAACACGCCACCCGCGTGCATACCCAGACCGCGCGTCAGGTCTTCCAGCTTTTTCGCCAGCGTAATCAGTTCGTCCGCTTCTTCTGCTTCAATTAATTCCTGAATTTGCGGCTCGGCCTCCATGGCTTTTTCCAAACTCAGGGGTTTGTTGGCTTCCAACGGAATCAGCTTGGACAGTTTGTCGCACAGCATAAACGGCAGTTCCAGCACGCGTCCCACGTCGCGGATGACCGCTTTGGACGACATCGTGCCGAAGGTAACAATCTGGCTGACCGCTTCCGCGCCGTATTTTTCGCGCACATATTCAATCACGCGGCCACGGTTTGCCTGACAGAAGTCAACGTCAAAGTCAGGCATGGAGACGCGTTCAGGGTTTAAGAAACGTTCAAACAGTAGCGCGTATTTGAGCGGATCAAGGTCGGTAATCTTCAATGAATACGCCACCAGCGAGCCTGCACCCGAACCACGGCCCGGCCCGACCGGACAGCCGTGCGTTTTCGCCCAGTTGATAAAGTCTTGTACAATAAGGAAATAGCCGGGGAATTCCATCTGGATGATGATGTTCAGCTCAAAATCCAAACGTTCTTGATATTCCGGCATTTTTGCCGCACGCTCCGCCTCGTCGGGATAAAGCTGAACCATGCGTTCCTGCAAACCCTCGTTGGACAGCTTCACCAAATAATCGTCCAGCGACAGACCGTCCGGAGTAGGGAAGAGCGGTAGGAAGTTTTTGCCCAATGTGATGTGCAGATTGCAGCATTTGGCAATTTCCACCGTGTTTTCCAAGGCTTCGGGCAAGTCGGCGAAACGTTCCAGCATCGTTTCCGGCGGAATGAAAAACTGGCTCGGCGTAAAATCGCGCGGACGTTTCTTGTCCGTCAGCACCCAGCCGCCTGCGATGCACACCCGCGCCTCGTGCGCGTTGAAATCGTCGCGGCTCATAAACTGAGTCGGATGCGTCGCTACCACCGGCAAATCCAATTCCTCTGCCAGTTTCACGCTGCCGGAAACGCAAGCCTCCCATTCGGGTCGTTCGGGTAGGCGTTGCAGCTCTAAATAAAACGCATCGGGAAACCATGCCGCATATTTCAACGCCGCCGCACGCGCTGCGTCTTCGTTGCTGTTCAAAAGATTCACGCCCACTTCGCCGTAATGTGCGCCACTCAAGCAAATCAAGCCGCTGTTGTCGCCGTTTTCCAGCCATTCGGGATTAAGTTCCGCATGATGGATATTGCGGTCTTTGCCGACATAGGCCTCCGTCAAAAGTTCGCTCAAGCGCAGATAGCCCGCATCGTTGCGGATAATCAGCATGGCACGAAACGGCTTGTCGGACGCATTCGGATTGCCTATCCACACATCTGCCGCGCCGATGGGCTTAATCCCTGCACCGCGGCAGGCTTTATAGAATTTCACCAAGCCGAATTCGTTCATCAAATCGCTGATGCCCAAAGCAGGTAAACCGTATTCCTGCGCTTTGGCAATCAGTTTTTTAATCCGCACCATACCGTCGGTAATCGAGAATTCGGTATGCAGGCGCAGGGGGATGTAGGTCGGCTCGGTCATGGCAAAATCGGCGTGAACAATAAAAGGCGTATTGTAGCAGGGTTGGCAGCGAAAGGCCGTCTGAAAACCAAATGTAATGAGGTTGGATAAAGCAAATAAAACAGAAGGGGGCTTTCTTTCAGACGGCCATGTTAAAATATCGCCATTATTGAAAAGGATTGAATGATGGAAGCAACCGTCTATCTTGAAGACAACGAATACATCGCTTTATGCGACCTGTTGAAATTGGCCGGTCTTGCCGAAAGCGGCGGACAGGCAAAAGCGTTTATCGCCGAAGGGCTGGTGTTGCGCAACGGCGAAACCGAAATACGTAAAACTGCCAAAATACGCGGCGGCGAAGTGATTGAGTTTGACGGTGCGCGCTTGGAAATCGCTGATGGATACGACCCTGAAGAATAAAGCCGAAGCCATCTTGGGCGAGCCGTTGTTAGACGAACCCGTCCTCCCCGAGTCATGGGAATGTTGCGGCAGCGAGTGCGGCGATGCCTGTATTCAGACAATGTATTGGGCGGAAAAAGCACGTTATGACGCGCAACGGCGGAAATTGAAAGAAGCAGGGTGGGTAGACGGCGAAGATGAGACAAAGGCCGTCTGAAAACGATTGGCTTGATGTAAATCGTGTTTTAAATAATGCTGCATTAAAGCCAATGCCGTCTGAAAGTTTCAGACAGCATTGGCTTTTTTAAAGTTTAAATTAAGATTTTGTTACCTCGGAAGTGGTTGCATTTTCAGGTGTGCCAGGTGCAGCATCGGCAGGAGCCTGATAATCTGTATTTTGCGATGAAGAGGGCTCAGCATTGTCATGTTTATGATGCTTATCATGTTTACCAAAGTGTCGTTTGTCTTGATCGTCATCTTGTGCTACTGCCAATACTTTGCCGTTTTGAGCATCAACCAAAGCTTCGTATTCAACGCCGTCTTTCAAGATTTCTACTTTGTAACGGCCGCCCAAATGTTGTTTGTATTTGTAATCGACATCTTTAACGACGCCGCCCACTTCTGCTACCGCTGCTGCGGCTGCTTGCTGGCCGGAAACCTTTGCAAACATACCTTCTTTGAAAGCCATGGTACCTGCCGCACCGGCAACGCCCAAACTTGAAGCAATAATACCGGCAATGATGAGTTTTTTTGAAATAAAAGCGTTAATGCGTTTCATGATTTTCTTTCCTACTGTGTTGTTGAACGATGAATGCATTCTATGCCTCAACAATTAGCTGAACATGAGCAAAACGCTAAGATGTGTAATGGGTTGCAATACTAAAATTAACACTTTAATAATGGAGATCGAAGCCGCGTTTTCAGACGGCCTTGCTGATATGTTGTGATGGCATATTTGGCGCAGATTGTGGTTTGCGTGTGAAAACAAAAAAAGCGTGATGAAAAAAAGGGCATGTGTGAGACATGCCCCCGGATTAAATGGTAAATGCGATGGTGAGAAACCAAATGACAGAATAAGATTTGCGGTTGGTCAACTTATCTCATTCCGCCTTGTTTTACAATCACTCAGGCGATGTTTCGCCTGCAAGATTTTCTATTTCTTCGCGATGCGCGTCAAACCATGAGCCGACCACTTGATTGACTTCGTCCATGCCTTGTTTTTTCAGGCTGGAGAACAGTTGAACGCTAATTTTTTGACGTTCGGTGTAGGGTTTGAGTGATTTTTTTACCGCCGCCAAAGTTTTAATCTGGTCGTTTTTAGACAGCTTGTCTGCTTTTGACAGCAGGATATGCACAGGACGGCCGGTGATGTGGAAAAAGTCCAGCATTTGGATGTCTAAAGCTTTGAGCGGATGGCGCGAGTCCATAATCAAAATCAGGCCGATCAGTTGGCGGCGTTGTTGCAGGTAGTCGCCCAAGAGTTTGACCCAGTGCGCACGGATGGCCTCCGGTACTTGCGCGTAGCCGTAGCCGGGCAAGTCGACCATGAAATTGCCGTTTTCCAGTTCAAAGAAATTGATGTGTTGGGTGCGGCCCGGTGTTTTGGAAACGTAGGCAAGGCGCACATGATTGGTTAAAGTATTGATGGCGCTGGATTTGCCGGCATTGCTTCGGCCGACAAAGGCAATCTCGGCTGGCGTGTCGGGCAGGTCTTTCAGATGGTTGACCGTTGTAAAGAATTTGGCGTTTTGAAAAAGGTTCATCAGGATTTCCTTACATGGAAACAAAACTGCAACATCATAATTTGTATCGGGCATTTATGTTGCAGCAGTTTGGTAATTTGAGTAGTAATTTAATGTAAACTTGGTATAGAATAGCACGTTTATAGAATTATCGGTTTTAATCGGGAAAATTCCCCGGTATTTGAGTATAAAAAAGGCATTGACGCGGTACGCAATGCTGTAATCAGGAGCACTCCATGAAACGATTGACTTTATTGGCCTTGGTATTGGCTGCCGGTGCGGTTTCCGCTGCCCCTAAAGCAGATGCTGAAAAAGGCAAACAGGTAGCGACTACTATCTGTGCGGCGTGTCACGCAGCCGATGGTAACAGCGGTATCGCAACTTATCCTAAACTGGCAGGTCAGGCTGCGGCCTACACCTACGGTCAAACCATGGCCATCAAAGACGGTACCCGTACGCACGGTGCTGCCGGCGTAATGAAACCGATGGTGATGAACTTGTCCGAACAAGACATCCGCGACGCTGCCGCCTACTATGCTAAACAACAAGGCAAACCGGGCGAAGCCAATCCTAAAGAAAACCCAGAGCTGGGCGCGAAAATCTATCGCGGCGGCCTGAGCGCTAAAAAACTGCCGGCATGTATGTCTTGCCACGGTCCTAGCGGCGCAGGTATCCCTGGCGGCGGTACTGAAATCCAAGCCTATCCTCGTCTGGGCGGCCAGCACAAAGCTTACGTTGTCGAGCAAATGAAAGCTTACCAATCCGGCCAACGCAAAAACGCCATCATGGCCGATATTGCCAACCGCCTGAGCGAAGAAGAGTTGAACGCAGTAGCCAACTTTATCCAAGGTTTGCACTAATTTCGTTTTGAAACGAGCTTATTGATACAGGCCGTCTGAAAACCCTTCAGACGGCCTTAGCCAATATAGGCCGATAAGCCTGATTGTTTTTTTCAAATAGCGACAGCAAGATTTTTACTACAATATGCAGTATTCTTCCTTTCGCATCACACGTCATTGCAGTCCGTTCCATCGGATCGGGTTGCCCCAAGCCGACATTTGAGACATGAGTAAATCTTCATCATCCGTCCCACTCATCCGCAGACCGTGGTTTGCCTTTTTCAGCTCCATGCGTTTTGCCGTCGCCCTGCTCAGCCTGTTGGGCGTGGCTTCGATTATCGGTACGGTCTTGCAGCAAAACCAGCCACAAGTCGATTATTTGGTGAAATTCGGCCCGTTTTGGTCGCAGATTTTCGGCTTTTTGGGCCTGTACGACGTATACGCCTCGGCGTGGTTCGTTGTCATCATGATGTTTTTGGTGATTTCCACCGGATTGTGCCTGATTCGCAATGTTCCGCCGTTTTTGCGCGAGATTCGTTCGTTCCGTGAAAACGCGAAGGAAAAATCGCTGGCGGCAATGCGCCATTCCATCGTTTTAGACGGACAGGTGACGCCTGAAGTCGCGCAACGATATTTGGAAGTGCAGGGCTACGGCTGCAAAACTGTTACGCGTGAAGACAGCTCGGTTTTGGTGGCGGCGAAAAAAGGCGCGATGAACAAATGGGGCTATATCTTTGCCCATGCCGCGCTTATTGTGATTTGTTTGGGCGGTTTGATAGACAGCAATATCCTGCTGAAAATCGGTATGCTTACCGGCCAAGTCGTGCCGGACAATACGGCGGTTTATGCCAAAGACTTTAAGCCCGAAAGCGTGTTGGGAGAATCCAACCTGTCGTTTAGGGGCAACGTCAATATCGCGGAAGGGCAGAGCGCGGACGTGGTGTTTCTGAATGCGGATAACGGCATGCTCGTGCAAGACTTACCGTTTTCCGTCAAATTGAAGAAATTCCATATTGATTTTTACGATACCGGTATGCCGCGTGATTTTGCTAGTGACTTGGAAGTAACGGACAAGGCGACCGGCAAAGTCAGCGAACACACCATCCGCGTCAACCATCCTTTGACGCTGCACGGTATTACAGTTTATCAGGCAAGTTTTGCCGACGGCGGCTCGGACTTGACGTTTAAAGCGTGGAATCTGGCTGATGCCGACCGCACTCCGGTCAAACTCAAAGCAACTTCCATGCGCGAGTTTCCGCTGGATTTGGGCAAGGCTTCTTATAAATTGGAATTCGACCAGTTTACTTCGATGAACGTCGAAGACATGAGCGAGCCGTCTGAAAAAGAGCAAAACCTGAAATCCGCCCTCAACGATGTTCGCTCCGTTCGTCAGGAAGGCAAAAAATACACCAACATCGGCCCGTCTATCGTTTACCGTATCCGCGACAAAGCAGGGCAGGCGGTCGAATATAAAAACTATATGTTGCCGGTAAAACAAGATGAAGACTATTTCTTCATTACCGGCACACGCAGCGGCTTGGCGCAGCAATACCGTTGGTTGCGCATTCCGATGGATAAAAACGGCCAAATCGATACCTTTATGGCTTTGCGCCAATATCTGAAAGACGATGCGGCACGCCGTAAAACTGTTGCCAATGCCGTTAAAGGCGCGCCTGCCGAAATCCGTGAGCAATTCATGGCGGCGGCGGAAAACACTTTGTCGATTTTTGCTAAAGGCGGCTATTTGGCTTTGGACGAATTTGTTACCACCAACATTCCGAAAGAGCAGCAGGAAAAAATGCAGGGCTATTTCTACGAGATGCTCTATGGCGTGATGAATGCCGCTTTGGAAGACACGATCAGCACATACAACCTGCCGGCTTGGCCGCAAGACGAAAAGCGCAACCGCTTCCTGCTGCATGCAATGGACGCGTACACCGGTTTGACCGAGTATCCTGCGCCGATGTTGCTGCAATTGGACGGCTATTCCGAAGTGCGCTCTTCCGGCCTGCAGATGACCCGTTCGCCGGGCGCATTCTTGGTGTATTTGGGTTCGGTATTGCTGGTGTTGGGCACGGTGTTTATGTTCTATATCCGTGAAAAACGTGCTTGGCTGCTGTTTTCAGACGGCCGTATCCGTTTTGCCATGTCTTCCAGCCGCAACGAACGCGACTTGCAGAAAGAATTTCCGCAACACACACGGCAATTGCAGCAGCTTGCCAAGGATTTAAACCATGAATAACAAACATCAGGCCTTGCCCGAGCATGAGCTTCTGACACACAAATCATTTATCCGAAACCTCAACCTTTTTGACTGGGCATTTGCGCTGCTGATTGCAGTCGGCGCGTTTATTGCCCAAACCCAAGCCGGTCTGCACATGGACATCTACGAAATGGTAATTTTGTGGGTGAGTGCCGGTATTGCCGTTTTTCTGGGTTGGTTTTTCAAACCGATGCGCTGGTTTATCCCTTTGGGCGTGTGCTTGGCGTATTTGGCCGTTGATTTGTATGGCGGCGACATCAAACACGCAGACGGCTTCCTGCTCAAATACCTGTTAAGCAGCCAGTCGGCGATTATGTGGCAATGCGCGTTTGTGTTCTTCGCCTTGTTTGCCTATATCGTCGGCGCGATAGCGGCGGTGCGCAAAAATGTGCCGTCCAATACGCTTTTGGGCATGGGTACCGTGTTTGCATGGGTTTCCGCGATAGCGGGCTTTGTCGGTTTGCTGGTACGCTGGCATGAAAGCTATCTGCTGCGTCCCGATGCCGGCCATATTCCGGTTTCCAACCTTTACGAAGTATTCATCTTGTTCTTGGTCATTACGGCACTGATGTACCTCTATTACGAAGGCCGTTTTGCCGTACAAAAACTGGGCGGCTTCGTGTTCAGCTTTATGGCGATTGTGGTCGGATTTGTCTTGTGGTACAGCGTTTCACGCGAGGCGCATACCATCCAGCCGCTGATCCCTGCTTTGCAGTCTTGGTGGATGAAAATCCACGTTCCGGCCAACTTTATCGGCTACGGCGCATTCTGTATTGCCGCCATGCTGGGTATTGCCGAACTGCTGGCACTCAGAAAAGAAGATGCAGGCAAAAAATCATGGCTGCCGCACTCGCAAGTCATTGAAGAAGTCATGTACAAAGCGATTGCCGTCGGTTTCCTGTTCTTCACCATTGCCACCATCCTCGGCGCATTGTGGGCAGCCGACGCGTGGGGCCGCTATTGGAGCTGGGACCCGAAAGAAACTTGGGCATTCATCGTTTGGCTGAATTACGCGGTCTGGTTGCATTTGCGGCTGGTGGCAGGCTGGCGTGGCAAAGTGTTGGCTTGGTGGGCGGTCATCGGCCTGGTCATTACCGCCTTTGCCTTTATCGGCGTGAATATGTTCTTGAGCGGCCTGCACTCTTACGGCACTTTGTAAACCGCTTATTCCGCACTTTATTTCAGACGGCCTTTTTCCGTTTTCGGAGAAAACGCCGTCTGAATCGTTTTTAATCATTTTTTCAGACGGCCTCAAACCATGTTGGTATTAGGAATTGAATCATCTTGCGACGAAACCGGCGTTGCGCTCTACGATACCGAGCGCGGCCTGTTGGCGCATCATTTGCACACACAAATGGCGATGCACGCCGAATACGGCGGAGTTGTCCCCGAATTGGCCAGCCGCGACCATATCCGCCGTGTCGTGCCGTTGACGCAAGGTTGCTTGAAGGAAGCAGGCGTAGGCTATGCCGATATTGACGCGGTTGCCTTTACGCAAGGTCCGGGCTTGGGTGGCGCATTACTGGCCGGTTCAGGCTTCGCCAACGCTTTGGCATTTGCCATCGGCAAGCCCATTATCCCTGTCCACCATCTTGAAGGCCATTTGCTCTCGCCCTTGTTGGCAGACGATAAGCCTGAATTTCCATTTGTCGCTTTGCTGGTGTCGGGCGGACATACGCAATTTATGGCTGTACGCGGTATCGGTGATTACACCTTGCTGGGCGAGAGTGTGGATGATGCGACAGGCGAGGCATTTGATAAAACGGCCAAGCTCTTGGGCCTGCCTTATCCCGGCGGTGCCAAATTATCCGAGCTGGCCAAACTCGGCACGCCTGATGCTTTCACATTCCCACGCCCCATGCTCCATTCGCACGATTTGCAGATGAGCTTTTCCGGTTTGAAAACAGCCGTTTTGACCGCTGTCGAAAAAGTCCGCGCCGAAACCGGCAGCGATGAAATTCCGGAACAAACACGCAACGATATTTGCCGCGCCTTCCAAGATGCAGTGGTTGACGTATTGGCGGCCAAAGCCAAAAAAGCGTTGTTGGATACCGGCTTCAGAACTTTGGTGGTTGCCGGCGGCGTGGGTGCAAACTGGAAACTGCGTGATGAATTTTCGCGCTTAACCGTCAAAGTGCCGTCTGAAAAAGGCAAACCCAAACCGCAGGAAGAAAAAATCAATGTTTATTTTCCGCCGATGGCATACTGTACCGACAACGGCGCAATGATTGCCTTTGCCGGCGCGATGCGTCTTGCCGAGCGTCAGGCTGTCAGTGCATTCAATGTTAAGCCGCGCTGGCCGCTGTCGGATATTGTGAAGCAGGGCTGATGTATTAGACTGCTTCGATGCAATGAAAGGCCGTCTGAAAACCTGAAGATATGGTTTTCAGACGGCCTTTAATGAAACGGATGTTTGCGGTAAAACTTCATTCAAAAAGATGAGTAATTTTTTCATCCGTTTTTTCTACAATATTAACTTTGATTGATTGCAAAAGGCCGTCTGAAATGACGAATTTATCCAAAGGTTTGCTGGCTGCGATAGCGTCCAATTTGTTGTTTGCCATGCTGTTTCTGTACGGCGTATGGATGCAGCCGATGAGTGGCACAGAAATTTTCGCGTGGCGTATGGTGGCGATGTTGTCGGCTTTATGCGTGCTGATGACGATGGTCAACGGTTGGCGGGCGGCGGCGCGGTTTGCGAGCAATATCGGCCGCGATTGGAAGCGGTGGCTATTGATTGTATTGCCGACGCCGATATTTGCCAGCCAGTTGTGGCTGTTTGTCTGGGGGCCGGTCAACGGGGAAGGGGTAAACATCGCCATGGGTTATTTCCTGTTTCCTTTGGCGATGATGCTGGGTGGACGGATTTGGTTTAAAGAGCGTTTAAACCGATTGCAGACGGTTGCCGTTGCGTTGGCGTGTGCAGGCGTGGCATGTGAATTGGTACGGTCGGGTGCGTTTTCGTGGACGACTGTATGGGTGTTCGGCACCTATCCGTTTTATTATCTGCCACGCCGAAAACTGGGTGTGCCTTCTTTAATCGGTCTGACTTTTGATTTGATGATGATTACGCCATTTGCGTTGGCGTATATTATATTTGCAACGGATACGCCGGCGATGATTGCGGCCAAACCGGTTTTAATTTTCTTTATTGTGTTGCTAGGCTTCAATAGCGCAATATCTATGCATTTGAATTTGAAGGCGAGTCAGTTGTTGCAGGTTGCGGTGTTCGGCATGTTGAGCTATTTGGAGCCTGTATTGCTTTTTATTGTGTCGATTGTATGGCTGGGTGAGCCGGTGCAAAAAGGCGCATTGATCGGCTATGGCCTGATTTGGTCGGGATTGTGCGTGATGATTGTCAATGGCTTGTTGGGAATGAAGAAAGAAAAGAAATTGGCTAAAGCTTGATGATAGATTAAGGCCGTCTGAAAACTGAGTTGGTCAATATTTTCAGACGGCCTTTGATATTGAAAGGGACGTATCGGATACGCCCCTTTTGTTTTACCAGCTTTGGGCGACACGGTCGGCTTCTTGCAGGCGTTCGACTGTGCCGACGTCCAACCAAAGGCCGTTGTGGTGTTCGCCGCTGATTTGGCTTTGGCTCATGGCTTGACGCAACAGAGGGGCAAGTTTGGCAGCCTGATGCGCCGGGGTATCTTTGAAAAGTGCGGGATGATAAACGCCCACGCCGCTGAAAGTCAGGGCTTGGCCGTCTGCAGATGAGGCGGATACCAGGCCGTCTGAAAGCAGGCCGAAGTCGCCTTCGGGATGGTGGGGTGGATTGTCCACCAGCCATAAATGGGAGAGAAGGTTGTGTTCCTGCATACGCTGGGCAGCCAGTCGTGCAGCTTGGAAATCAATGTCAGTCAACACATCGCCATTGACGACCAAAAACGGCTCGTCGCCCAAAAGAGGCAGGGCGGTGGCAATGCCACCGGCGGTTTCCAGGCCTCCGGCGAGTTCTGGAGAATAGGCAATGCGTACGCCGTAGTCCGAACCGTCTTTCAAGGTATCTTCGATTTGTTGGCCAAGCCAGGCATGGTTGATGACGATTTCAGTGAAACCGGCTTGTTGCAGGCGGCGCAAGTGCCAGCCGATAAGCGGCGTGCCTGCTACTTCGAGTAAGGGTTTGGGCGTGTGGTCGGTCAGCGGGCGCATGCGTTCGCCGCGACCGGCGGCCAATATCATTGCTTTCATGGGTGTGCCTATAATGTGTGAAACAGAAAAAGTCTCAGGCCGTCTGAAACATCGGTTTCATTTTTCAGACGGCCTGAGACCTTTATTTATGCCAAAGATTTGAATTGCCTACGAAAATACAGCAATGCCGGTGCCTGCGTGTCGGTATTGCGGATTTCGTTGAGCTGAACGAAAAAGACGTAATGCGTGCCGATTTCGCGTTGATCGACAATGCTGCCGTGCAGGTGCGCCAGCGCACCTTCGACTTCAAGCTGTCCGGTTTGTCCCCTGTGCCAAATATGGTATTCGAAGCGTTCTTCGGGCGAGAGGTCGGTCAGTCCGGCAAAGTGTTCAGCAACATCCTGTTGGCTGTCGTTGAGCGTGTTGATGCACAAGTCACGGTTGCCTTGCAGGATGGGAATGATGGCGGATTGGCGGTTGATGCACAGCATGACCGTCGGCGGCTCGTCGGTAACGGCAGTTACGGCAGTCATAGTAATGCCATAGCGTCCCGTTTCGCCGTCTGTCGTGATAATGTGTACGCCGGCGGCACAGGAGGCCATGGCATCTCGAAATGGTCTCTTGAGTGTGTGTGTTGAGTCTGTCATCCGGCTTTCTTTATTTTAATGCCTGCTCGATTTTTGCCAGCTCTGCCAAGAGTTCTTTGAGTTGTGCCATTTTTTCTTTGGACAGAACTTTTTCAATCGCATCGTAGCGTTCGTCAACCAATGCACCGATGGATTCATAGAGTTTCTCACCTTCGGGCGTTAGTTTCAGATAAACACGGCGTTGGTCGTTGGAAGGCTTCAGGCGAACGGCCAAACCTGCTTTTTCCAGGCGAGTCAGAATGCCGGTCAGGCTGGGGCGAAGGATGCAGGCCTGATTGGCCAAATCTTGAAAGTCGAGTGTGCCGTTTTCCGCTAAGAGCCGGATGATACGCCATTGCTGGTCAGTAATATTGGCTTGGTTCAGAATAGGGCGGAATTGGGTCATCAATGCTTCCCGTGCCTGAATCAGACCGATATTGATAGATGCATGTTTAGATTGGTTGGGCATTACTAAGTCTCCGGTGTTATCAAAAATCAAACCGTTGAAGCGTGAGGTAGATTGATAAAGGCGAATATTGCTGTTTTTTTAATGCTGCCGTCGGCAGCCGGGTTTATGGGAACAAAAGCATCACTGCCACAATATTAGATGAGAATCTCTAACAGTTTGTTTTGATAATAATGTTTCCAATTGTTCTTATGGTTATATCTTAGTCTATTTTCTTTATAATCTCAACAAAATGATATGTTATTGGGAAAGCGATAGTTTATTTATTTATGAAATTGAATTGTTTGAATGTATTCAGGTGAAATTATTCTTTAGATTTCCTATTTTTAGTGGATTTTCAATGAATTTAGCTGAAGATATTTGCCAAGTAAATTCTGATTTTTAATCCGATATAACTGGAAAGTCCGGATGTGTGATGAATCATTTTGCCATCTTTTAATATGATAATGGTTGGTGTGACGGCTATGTTCCATTTTTGAGCCATCAGGCCGTCTGAATCGTTGAAGTTTGGAAAGGATAGATTGTTTTGTTGCATATGGTGGGCAATGTCCGCGTCACTTCCGGAGCGCAAGGCTACGCCCAATGTTGGGATATTGTCTTGGTGCAGTTTTTCTATGGTTGATGATGTGTATGAACAAATACGACACCAGCTGCCCCAAAAATAAACGACGGCAACCCGATTTTGGCTGAAGGATTGGAGGGAAGTGGTTTGACCATTGGTTAAAGTCAGTGTTTGTGCTGCCGACTGCAAAGGTTGGTCAGGCTTGCGCACCCAGTCGACAATCAGGGATAAGAAGATGAAGAGAATCACAGCCTGAAGCAATGATTTGGCGTAGTGGAGCAGGGTTTTCATCATATATTGCGGGGATATTGGATTATTGTTTGATAAATGAAAAAAGCCTTGCAAAGCAAGGCTTTTTGATTCGATTCTGAAAACGTATTAACGTTTGGAGAATTGTTTTGCGCGACGTGCTTTGCGCAAACCAGGTTTTTTACGTTCAACTTCACGAGCATCGCGAGTAACGAAGCCTGCTTGAGACAGGGCTGGTTTCAGAGCTGCATCGAAGTCGATCAGTGCACGGGTGA
Organism: Neisseria sp. P0009.S010; assembly: GCF_051958545.1. Lineage (NCBI taxonomy): Bacteria > Pseudomonadati > Pseudomonadota > Betaproteobacteria > Neisseriales > Neisseriaceae > Neisseria > Neisseria sp. P0009.S010. The sequence goes on along the minus strand of NZ_JBQCVH010000002.1, from coordinate 258,155 downwards.
TGCCGTGACGGATGGCGCCGGATTGACCAGTTTCGCCACCACCGGTTACGTTAACTTTGATGTCGAAAGATTCGGCATTTTCAGTCAAAACCAGAGGTTGACGTACAACCATGCGGCTGGTTTCACGTGCGAAAAATTCGTCAACGGGGCGGCCGTTTACGATGATTTGGCCGGTACCTTTAGTCAAGAATACACGAGCCACTGAACTTTTGCGGCGGCCTGTGCCGTAGTAGTATTTACCGTTCATGTCGTGTCCTTATTATTTCAGTTCCAAAACTTTAGGTTGTTGTGCAGCGTGGCCGTGTTCGGCGCCGGCGTACACTTTCAGTTTTTTGATCATGGCGTAGCCCAGAGGACCTTTAGGCAACATGCCTTTTACGGCTTGTTCCAAAGCGCGGCCAGGGAATTGCTCTTGCATTTCACGGAAAGTACGCTCGTAGATGCCGCCTGGGAAACCAGAGTGACGGAAGTATTTTTTGTCTTCGAATTTAGCACCGGTCACGCGCAGTTTGTCTGCGTTGATGACGATGATGTAGTCGCCGGTATCAACGTGAGGGGTGTATTCGGGTTTGTGTTTGCCGCGCAGACGGTGTGCGACTTCGGCTGCGACACGACCCAGAACTTTGTCTTCTGCGTCAATGACGAACCATTCGCGCTTCACCTCGTGGGGTTTTGCAGAGAAGGTTTTCATGGTTGGAATCCAGATATATATAGAAAGTTATGGATTTTAAAGAGGAGATTGGTTTTTGTCAATCTTAATCGAACGTGTTTGATGCATGAATATGCGGTTTTTTCAGACGGCCGGAAATCTTTACGAAAGTCTTTACTTGGAAAGGGAAAAGCCACACCTGTCGGTATGGCTTTTTTAGGGAATCCCCACGAGTGCCGTTTAGGCTGAATCCGCTTGAACCTTGCTGACAAGGCGGTCACCTCGGGTAGTTTCGGGTGCGTCCGATAAACGGACGCTCGCGCCCACTACAGCTCCCGGCAACCTAAAGCGAACGTATTGGTTCAAAGGAATGTATGCCTTCGCGAACACCGCAGGGAAAAGGGGAAAATCAGTTTTACTCCAAGCGCGCCAGTGCTTTTTGGCACGCGTTGTTCATGTCGGTTATTCTACGCTCAAATTCACCGATTGCCAAATCGTCGTTGAGGGTAGCTTTCAAGAGGTCGTGTACAACGTTGAGGGCTGCCATGACGACGATTTTGTCCGTGCCGACGATGCGGCCGCTTTCTTTAATTGCGTCGCTTTTTTTGTTGAGCATTTCAACGGCTTGCAGGAGGGTGGCTTTTTCTTCACTCGGCGTGTTGATGGTGAAGTTGACATTCATGATGTCGAGATTGACTTGTTCGATACTCACGGGGCATCCTTTTATTGTTGTGTTTCTTGGGGCAATCGGGCAATGAGGCTGCGGATTTGGTCTGCACTTTGGGCCAGCGCGTTGCGGTAGTTTTCTTTTTCGACGGTCAGGCTGTCAATTTTGCTTTGCAGGTCTTCTTTGAGTTTGCCGACTTGAACCAGCAAGGCTTCGCTGAGTTCGTCAATGGCCGCGTCGTGTAGGCGTTTTTGTTGCTCTTGCTCGAGTTTGAGTCTGTCGATTTCTTCGTTGAGACGGCGGTTTTCTGAAACCAGCGTTTCAAATTTTTGGACAAGTTGGTAAACGTTGATTTCCAGATTGTTCAGTGATTGGTTCATGTGTTTCCCTTCAGACGGCCTGATGGCCGTCATATTGTGCGTCAGGCCGTCTGAATGGCAGACGGCGCGACCGTTTATTCGAAGCGCGCGCTTCGTTCCATCAGTCGTTCAACGACTTGCTGCGGGGTCATTTCTTTGCGGATGAGTTGCAGCAGGGTTTGAGTGATGGGCATATCGATTTGGTATTTGGCGGCGGTGTTGAAGACTTCTTCAATGGTGCTGACGCCTTCGGAAACGTGGCCGATTTCGACAAGCACTTGATGCAACTCTTTGCCTTCTGCGAGGCCGAGGCCGACGCGGCGGTTGCGCGAGAGTGCGCCGGTACAGGTCAGGATAAGGTCACCGATGCCTGCCAAGCCCATCATGGTTTTAGGTTGTGCGCCCATGGCGATGGCAAGGCGGGTGATTTCGGCAAGGCCGCGTGTTACTAAGGCTGCGCGTGCATTGAGGCCGTATTCGAGGCCGTCTGAAAGACCGGTGGCAATCGCCATGACGTTTTTAACGGCACCACCCACAGCGACGCCGATGACGTCGGTGCTGCCGTACAGGCGCATCACGTTGGTGTTCAGTTGGGCAGTGGTTTCTTCCACCCAGTCTTTGTTTTCGGAAGCAAGCACGACGGCGCAAGGCAGTTGGGCTGCAAGTTCTTGGGCAAAGCTCGGGCCTGAGAGAACGCCGATTTTTTTATTGTTAGGCAGGACTTCTTTCAGTACTTGGAAAGTCAGAAGGCCGGTATCTTGTTCAAAACCTTTGCAGGCGGCGAGAACGGGAATATCGGCGGCGTTATGCTGTTTGAGCAGCTCGGCGCTGCTTCTGAGGCCGGCTACGGAGGTCACGATCAGGGCAAGTTGGCTGTCTTTCAGCGCTTCACCCAAATCGGCGTGAACGGTCAGGGACTCAGGAAAAGGGAAGCCGGGCAGGCCGCGTTTGTTTTCGCGATCTGCTTGCAGGGTGCGGATTTGGTCGGGATTGCGTGTCCAAAGGGCAACTTCATTGTTGTGGTGCGCAAAGTGCAACGCGAGAGCTGTACCCCACGAACCTGCGCCGATGACGGTAATTTTCATGTTTCTCTTCCATATGGGAACGGGGCTTACTTTAAAACAAACGGCTTTGGGGTGCAAGGGCGGCGTTTGTGAAAAATATTTTGTGCCGTTTCAAAAGCCTTAGGCCGTCTGAAAGTTCAGACGGCCTGCTTCGGTTTATGATTTATTGTTACCGGAATGGTAGGCATCGTAGGCGTAGTAGTCGTAGCTGTTGTTGGCTTCGCGCTTCATGCCGTTGAGGACGACACCTTTGATGTTGATGTGGTTTTGTTTGAGGCGTTCGACGCTGGCCTCAAGCTCTCGTGCACGCGTGTGCGCATAACGGCTGATCATTAGGACGGTGCCTGCATGTTGGCCGATGATGACGGCGTCGGTAACGGCCAATACAGGCGGCGTGTCCAAGATGACGTAATCGTAGCGTTGGCGCGCGTGGGCGAGCAACTCGTTGAAACGGTTGTCCATCAAAAGCTCGGACGGATTGCTGGGATAGCTGCCGCTGCTGATGAGGTGGAGGTTTTCAATGCCGGTCTCTTGTACGGCTTTGGCCGGAGCGGCTTTGCCGTTGAGGATGTCAGACAAGCCGAACTCGGGGGTAAGGCCGAAGAGTCGGTCGAGGTAGCCTTTGCGCATATCGGTATCGATAAGCAGAACGCGTTTGCCGGATTGTGCCATAACGGTGGCGAGGTTTGCGGAGATAAAGGATTTACCTGCTTCAGGTGCGGCACCGGTAATCATGAGGACGTTGTTAGGCGCGTCCAGCATGGAGAAGTAGATGTTGGTGCGCAGGGCGCGGATGGCTTCTACGGCAGTATCGGCTCGGTCTTCGCTGGCCAGCAGATAGTTGGAACGGCCGCCGGTTTTCTTGAATTTGCTTTTGAAGAAGTCGCGTTTTTGCTGGGTTTTGGAGTGCGGAACAAGAGCGACGACTTCCAAATTGAGGTTTTCGATTTCTGCAGATGAAGTAATGCCGTTTTTCATGCGGTTGCCGATCATCAGCCACAAAGCGGTCAATGAGCCTGCGGCAAGTGCGCTCAGGAACGTGATGACGGCTTTGCGCGGTGCAACGGGGTTTTCAGGAACATAGGCATAATCGACGATGCGTACATTACCTTGCGCACTGGCTTTCATGATGTTGAGTTCTTGTTGTTTGCTCAACAGTTGGACGTAGGTAGCCTGGTTGGTTTCTACGTCGCGGGTCAGGCGGATAACTTCTTGTTGGGTATTCGGCAACTCGGCAATTTGTTGGTTGATTTTGTTTTTAGCGCGCTCGAGAACGGCAAGTTTGTCCAATACGGCTTTATAGGAAGGGTGTTCCGGTGTGTACAGCTCGGCCAAACCTGCTTCTTCGGTTTTGAGCAGGGTAATTTGGGTTTCGATGCCGGTCAGGCTTTCCAATGCGCCTTTGGACTCGAGCGGAATGTCGAGAGAGCCTGATTGTTGGCGGTAGGCATTGAGTTTGTTTTCAGCGTCTTGCAAGGTTTCTTTCAAGCGTGGCAATTCTTCGCTGATGAAAGCCAAACCGCTGGATGCAACTTGAACGTCGCGTTCACGGTTTTGCGCAACGTAGTTGTCGGCAATGCTGTTGAGGATGACGCTGGTACGCTTAGGGTCGGTGCCGGTAAAGGCAAGGTTGATGATGGGGCTGGTTTTACCTTTGCTGATAACAGCCAGTTTGTTTTGGATGTTTTCGATGGCGCTGATGCGGGAGAACTTGGTCAACGCAAATTCTTGACCCGGATTGGCCAGTATTTGATCGATTTTGAGGGTGGTGTGATTGTTGATTTTCAGAGGCACGCCGACCTTGCCTTCGACGACGCGTTTGTCAGGCAGGGTAAGGGTATAGGCCTTGTTGCTTTTGGTGGTCAGCGTGAAGGTTTTGTTGAACCATTCGTCTTGTACGGTAAAGCTGCCGACGGTCAATTTAGGATCGGGGTCGCCGCTGATGTTGTGCATCAGGCTGCCGATAACGGGTGTGTATTTGGCTTTGACTTCTTGGTCAAGCTGAAGGTCATCGACGGTTTTACCCAGCACCAGGCGTGATTGAACCAGCTCGACTTCTGCTTCAGACGGCGTGGTTTGGTTGTTGAAGATGCTGTTGATTTCGGTCAGGATTTGGTTTTGTCGCGTTTCAATTTCCAGCATGGCATCGGCACGGTATTGCGGAGTGGATGCCAGGCTGAAGGCTGCGCCAAGAACGCCGCCTGCAAGCAGGGCAGCGAGGATTTTGTATTTATTTGTCCAAATTACGCGCAGCTGTTGGCCGAAGTCGATGTCGTCGTTGTCTGCGCTGTAAGGTATGTAGGTCGTTTTTTTCATTGCTTGCTTTCTTGTTCATGCCGGTTTTATACCGGTTGAGTTTTTCCGTTTAGTTTGGTTTTCCAAGTGTCTGCGGCAGCATTGAGCTGTTCAAAAACGGCTTCAAACATTTCGCTGCTTTGTTTGTATGGGTCAGGTACGGTTTTTTTAGGTAACCATTGGGCAAACAGCATGGTTTTGCTGCGTGCCGGCGAATGGATGTCGGCCACCATATCGATTTGACTGGGCTCCATCACAAGAATCAAATCGGCCTGCTCGCACATTTGGGCGGTCAGCTGGCGTGCCGTATGGCCTGCAACGATAACGCCGTGTTTGAGTGCGGTTTTAATGGCTTGGAAATCGGCATCCTTCCCTGCCAGTGCTTTTATGCCGGCGCTGCTGATTTGATGGCCGGGTAGTTTTTTCTGCATGATCCGCTCTGCTGTAGGGGAGCGGCAGATGTTGCCTAGGCAGACGATGAGTATGTTGTGGTACATGATATTGTTTTCGGTTTATGGTCTGAAAAAAGCGTGAGTCAGACTATAAGATACTGCTTTTCCGTTTGTGTGGTGTGTACGGCTTTTGTATGCCGTTTATGTAATTGGTTTGGATTGTGCGTAATTTTGTATCCTGCTGTCAAACGAGGGTCTGACAGCAGGAACCACTGTTTATTTAAATGTATTGTCGAGGGTGTTGACGTTGCTGATGGAGTTGGTAATTTGTGACATTACGCGGTTCCAACGGGTAACCGGGGCGGCGGTAACGTAAACGGTATCTTCCGAACGCAGTTTGAATTCGCTGCCCAGTGCATAAGAAGTCGCATCTTTCAGGTTGAGCTGATAGATGTGGATAGGTTTGGCCGCATCTTCTGGTGCGCGGCGGATCACGAATACGCCGGTTGCATCAGCATAGTTTTGGTTCATGCCGCCGACTTCGCCGAGCGCTTGGGTCAGGTTGAGGCCGTGATTGCCGATCGGCAGAGTGGCTTGTTTGCCGACTTCACCCATGATGTAGATTTTGTTGTTGCTGCTGTTAGGAACGTAAACGATGTCGCCATGGCTGAGAAGATGGTTTTGCGACATATCGCCGTATTGCAGCATGTCTTGCAGGGAGAGGGTGCGGTCGACGCCGTTGTGCGTCCATTTGATGTGTTGGGTGTCGGCACTTTGGGTGACGCCGCCTGCTTGGTTGATGGCATCCAAAATGGTCATCGGGATATTGGTAATCGGCAGCTGACCTGCTTGGTTGATGGCACCGGATACTGAAATACGTTGCGAACGGAATTCGGTAACGTTGATCGCTACTTGAGGATTTTTAATGTAGCGTTTCAGAAGGCTGGTTAGGGTGTTTTGCAATTCGTCCAAAGTTTTGCCTTTGGCTTGAATTTTGCCTGCCAATGGGTAAGTGATGTAGCCGCCCTCATCTACCCAGGCACCACGGCTGACTTGGTTGGTTTGCGGGTTGCTTTGCTGGATAGGGGAGTTGAGGTCGGAGTGCGCCCAAACCATGATATTGAGGACGTCGCCGCTGCCGATGCGGTAGCGGTAAGCACTTTTTCTTTGCTCCAAACCTTGGTTGTTTTGGGAAAGTACAGGCGGCTTGCGCATTTTTTCAATCAGGTTGGGCGTGATGGGGTAAACGGCAACGCGGCTGTCGAGATTGGTATCGGCTGCGGTGTCGGTATCGGTGTAAACAATTGTTTTGGTTCTGGTTTTGATGGTTGAACCAGGAATAACTGTCGTGCTGTTACAGGCAGTTAGTGCTAATAAAGCAAGCAGGGAGAGTGTTTTTTTCATGTAGTAGTCCTTGCGGGATGGTGTCCGGGCTGTCTGAAAATATTCAGACGGCCTTATTGTTTTGTTGCCAAACCAGGTCGCAGATACCGTCTTTAGGTACGAAGCCTGTCGGTGCGCGCAACAGAAGCTGGCGCAGGCTGTTTTGGTCGCTTTGGAGACAAGCGGTTTCGAGTTCCGACAGTATGTCAGATAATTGCGTCCATGGAAGCATTACTTCACTGGCGGTCATAATCCGGGGATGAGTGGTTTTTTGCACCTCATCACCGATGAGCAGTTCTTCATAAAGTTTCTCGCCCGGGCGCAGGCCGGTAATCTTGATTTCGATGTCGCCGTGCGGGTGTTGCTCGTCTTTGACTTTGAGGCCGCTGAGGACAATCATTTGACGGGCAAGGTCGATGATTTTGACAGATTCACCCATGTCGAGGACGAATACGTCGCCGCCTTTACCCATTGCGCCGGCTTGGATAACCAGTTGCGCCGCTTCGGGAATGGTCATGAAGTAGCGGGTAATGTCTTGGTGGGTCAGGGTAATCGGGCCGCCTTCGGCAATTTGTTTTTCAAATACCGGGACAACGGAGCCGGACGAACCCAATACATTGCCGAAACGCACCATGCAGAAGCGTGTTTTTTGTTCCGGCTCGGCGGCAAGGGCTTGCAGGCAGAGTTCGGCCATGCGTTTGCTGGCGCCCATGGTGTTGGTCGGACGGACGGCTTTGTCGGTGGAAATCAAAACAAAGGTGGAAACGCCTGCATCTACGGCAGCCTGCGCACAGCAGAGTGTGCCGAACACGTTGTTTTGAATGCCTTCGATGGTGTTGAACTCTACCATTGGAACGTGTTTGTAGGCTGCGGCATGATAAACGGTGTCGACGTGATAGGCCTTCATGATGCTGCTAAGGCGTTCTTTGTTTTGAACCGAACCCAAAAGCGGTACGACTTCAACTTGGCTGCCTTGTGCGGCTTGGGTTTCGCGCAACTCTTTGTCTATGCTGTACAGGGCGAATTCGGACAATTCAAACAACAGCAGTTTGGTCGGCCGGCAATTGAGAATTTGACGGCAAAGTTCGGAGCCGATAGAGCCGCCTGCGCCGGTTACCATCACGACTTTGTCGCTGATGTCGGCGCGCATCAATTCAGGGCGCGGTGCCACAGGAGCGCGGCCGAGCAAATCGACCACAGAGATTTTTTTCAATGAGCTGACGTTGATTTTGCCGTCCACCAAATCCTTCATACCCGGAATGGTCAGGACTTCGCATTTGTATGCTTCGAGGCGGCGGATGATGTCTTTGCGTTCTTCAGGCGTAGAACTTGGAATCGCCAGCAGAATTTTGCGGACGCCGTAACGGCTGATCAGCATCGGGATTTCGTTGGGGTTGTAGACGGCAAGGTCATAGATGACGGTACGTTGGATTTTTGGGTTGTCATCGACAAAGGCAATGGCCGAATATTCGTTAACCTGTTTGATGGCTTCCAACAACTGGCGGCCTGATTGGCCTGCGCCGTAGATGATGACGGGGGTCATCTGTTTGCGGTGATGATCGGTCAGAATCGCACGCAGGATCATGCGCGAGCTGGTGACACCGACCACCAAGACCAAGAAATAGACGATGGGCAGGGCAAGGTGTAGTTTTTGTTCAAAAATCAGGGTGGTCAGGCAGAACAAGACCGCCGAAATAATGCTGCCGAATGCGGCGGCGGTCAGGACGCGGATACTGACGAAGCGCGTGACGGCGCGGTAGAGGCCGATACGGATGAAAAGGATGATGGTCAGCAACGCGGTGCTGCCGAAAGCCAGCCAGTTGGCGATACTCAACCATTCGTCGGAATATTGCACTTTGAGGCTTTGGGCAAACCAAAACGCCACGAATATCATCAAGATATCGTGGATGACGAAGAAGGTTTTTTTAAGGTTGCGCGGCAGAGCCAGCAGGGTTTCCAAGTTCATTTTATATTTCTTGTGTCTGAGTGTTGTAATGTGGCTTGGTACGGATTGTTTGAAGCAGGCTGTTTTATTTTTTCAGACGGCCTGAAGTTGCAGGCCGTCTGAAAATGATTATGCCGTGGCTTCAGTCAATACGGCTTCGATGTTTTCTTTGCAGAACGCAATTTCTTCATCGGTCAGGGTTGGGTGCACCAAGAACATCAGGCTGGTGTCGCCCAACTCGACAGCGTTTTTCAAACGCTCTTTCGGACGCCAAGGCGTGTCATCGAAGGCTTTTTCTAAATACACCTCTGAGCAGCTGCCTTGATAGCATGGGACTTTGCGCGCGGTCAGTTCGTTGACGATGCGGTCGCGTGTCCAGCCGTCTTTCATGTGTTCAGGTTTGACGAAAACGTAGAACTTGTATTGCGCGTGTTCGATGTAGTCGGCCACTTCGACCAAACGGATGCTGGCAAATTTGCCCAAGCTTTCAGCCAGTTTGGCGGCGTGCGCTTGACGGCGGGCAGTCCATTCGGGCATACGTTTGAGCTGGATGCGGCCGATGACAGCCTGCATTTCCATCATGCGCCAGTTGGTGCCGAAGCTTTCGTGCAACCAGCGGAAGCCGGGTGCGTGTTCGCGGTTGTACACGGCATCGTAGCTTTTGCCGTGGTCTTTGTACGACCACATTTTGCTCCACAGCTCTTTGTCGTTGGTGGTTACCATGCCGCCTTCGCCGCCGGTGGTCATAATTTTGTCTTGGCAGAACGACCAAGCACCGACGTGGCCGATAGAGCCGACGGATTTGCCTTTGTATTTCGCACCGTGCGCTTGGGCGCAGTCTTCGATAACCCACAAGTTATGTTCTTTTGCCAACGCCATAATGTTGTCCATTTCGGCCGGCATACCGGCAAGGTGAACCACGATGATGGCTTTGGTGTTTGGCGTCAAAGCGGCTTTGATGGTTTCGGCGCTGATGTTTTGGCTGTTCAAATCGACATCGGCGAACACAGGATTTGCACCGGCGGTCACGATGCAGGATGCGGAAGCCAAGAAAGTGCGCGAAGTGACAATCACATCATCGCCTTGGCCTATGCCCATTGCTTTGAAGGCTACGTCCAAAGCCAACGTACCGTTGGAAAGGGCGACGGCGTATTGTGTGCCGACAAAAGCAGCAAATTCTTTTTCAAATTCGCGACATTCCATACCTGTCCAGTAGTTGACTTTGTTGGACAGCAGGACTTTGGAAACGGCATCGGCTTCTTCTTGAGTAAAGCTTGGCCATGGGGAGAGTGATATATTAAGCATTTGTTTTTCCTGCGAAAAGACTGGTTGAGCCTTTGGGGGCGATTTCTTCCAGCAGTTGGCGGTTGATCAGGGTGTATTTCTGACCTTTGATTTCGACGTATGCGCCGTCGTAAGGCGGGAACCAAAACGCACGGATTTTTTTCTCCACATCGTCGCCGTCGCGGATTTGCTTCATGGCTTCCATCTCATCACGGCTGACGTAGCGGCCACCGATGTTTGGCGTAGTCGGCAATTTGGTTTTTGACTCGATGGCGCGGGTGATGATGCGTCGCGCGAAATCTTCCAATGCCTGCATGGTTTTGCGTTCGAGCGATTGGGCGGTTTCTGTTTCAGCTTCGATAGGGAAACGATCCACTTCGATGATTTCGCCGGTATCGATGGAAGCATCGACGTAGTGGGCGGTATTGCCCCATTCGTTCAGCTCGTCCATGATGGCTAGGTTGTAGCCGCCTGTGCCTTTGTATTCGGGCAACAGCGCAGGGTGGAAGTTGATCGTGCCTAAAGTCGGAATGCTCAGGAATTCATCACGCAGCTTGCGCCAGTAAAGGACAGACAAGCCCAAATCGTATTTCAGACGGCCTTCTCGCATTGCTTCCAAAGCCGTATCGAAGGTGTACAGGGGTAAGCCCAATTCCTGCGCGGCGGCCGTGGTCGGCGAACCTTGTAGATGGTTGTCGGTCAAGACACCGACGATTTCGATATGGTCTTGTTTGGTCAAAAAACGAAGCAGGTTGGCGGAAACCTGTTTACGACCCATAAATAAGATTTTCATGGAGAAATGTCCCTTATGCATTTGCTTTTTCGGTGGCGGAAGTTGTCAGTGTAGCCAATTCTTCCAGGGTGTTTATCCAAAGGGTGGGCTGGTATTCACGACCGTATTGCTCGGGATCGGCTTGATGAATATTGTGCGGCTTAGGCATGATGCCTATGGAGAGCCAACCCAGTTTGTTGGGTGCGACAAAATCTTTTTTGATGTTGTCGCCGATGTAGATGAAACGTTTTGCAGCCAGATATTTGTTTTGCAGGAAGACAAAACGCTTATCGTCGGGTTTTTCCGATTGCATGGCTTCCGAAATCAAAATGTCGTCAAACAAATCGGTCAAACCCAAGGCCTGTATTTTCAAACGCTGTGTCAGACTGCGGCCGTCTGTAATCAGGGCACGTGCGGCAAAAGGGCGCATCAGCTTCCGTAAAAAAGACGGTTCGACATAGGGTCGGATAACAGGCCGGTGTAGTCGATATTGCCACAAAAGTGATTGTTTCTCTAGTTCGTTTAATTTGCAATGATGACACAAATTTTCGAGCCAGTCTTTACTTTTATTGTCTGCAATTTCATTTAGTACGTCGACATTGTATTGCGGGTAAAGCGACGTAATTGTCCCTACAACTGCCTGTATTCCGGAGCATTTGTAGTCGTACTCAGAGTAAAGCGTATCGTCAAGATCGAAGACGATGACGGATTCTTCCGGCTTAATCATGTTCTCTTACCAAAATCTTAGCATCATAACGAAGCATGATTAAATTGTTTTCCCAGTCGTCGGAGAAAGGGATGTCTTGGCCGCCGATGTATTCTTGAATCAGCCAGCCCGGATAGTTGCCGCCTGCAGCGTAAGTCAGCGGGAAACCGCCGCCGAAACGAGGGTTGATTTCCACACCGTAGGTCGTGCTGTCGGTTTTGCTGACGAAGAATTGCGCGGTAATGCAGCCGCGTGCGCCTTCCAATACGGCCATTTTTTCAACCAGCTCTTTATACAGGGCATTGCGTCGGGTTGCGCCTTTGCTGACTTCGCCGGTGCGCACTTCCAAACGCTCGCGAGGAATGGCGCATTTCAGACGGCCTTGACGGTCGTAATACATATCGACGGTAAATTCGGAAAAAGTATTCTCGATATCGATGTATTGGGTGAACATCATTTTCGGGTCTTCGGTAATGTCGACAGTCAAATCAGCTGGTGTGTTGATTTTTTTCGCACCGATGGCGCGGCTGCCGTCATAAGGCTTGGTAAAACATGGGAAAACCAGGTGGTCCCGTTCGTAAATTTCAGGGGAACGGATGCTGTATTGTGCAAACAGGCATGAGGTCAGGCGCTTGTCGCGGCACAGGGTAATCAGTTTTGCATCGGAAATGACAATATGTATTCCTTCAGCTTCAAAACGGTCACGTGCTTCGGCCAGTTTGAGCAGCTCGGTATCGATGGTTGGCACAATCAGACCGATGTCGTGTTGTTTGGCCAACTCGAAAATGCTGTCAATGTATTCGGCTGCATCGATACGCGGCACGCTGAAAGTGCGGTCGGCAACATGGCAGGCAGAAGACATGTGGGGGTTGAGGTCAGTGGCAAAAACGCCGATACCGTCTGAAAAACGTGCGGCTTCGGTTTGAAAGTCCTGCACCAATTCGACACGGCGACCTGCCGACAGAATCAGTATATTATTTTTTTTCATCAGTTTTGTTACCCGTGAAATAAGGCATTGTGGCTTCCCCTTCGGCTGAGATGCCTTCTTTGACGAAGACTTTTTTAACTGTCAGGAACAAAATTTTTATATCCAGCCAAAAGCTAAAGTTGTCGATGTACCAAACATCGTGGGCGAATTTTTCATCCCATGAAATGGCGTTGCGGCCATTGACTTGAGCCCAACCGGTCACGCCTGGTTTCATTTCGTGGCGGCGGTTTTGAAAGTCGTTGTACAACGGCAGGTAGTGCATCAGCAGCGGACGAGGGCCAACTAGACTCATCTCACCTTTTAAGACATTCCATAATTCAGGAAGTTCGTCCAAACTGGTGGCACGTAATTTTTTGCCGAAATCGGTCAGGCGTTCGCTGTCCGGCAGTGGGTTGCCGTCTTTGTCGATTGCATCGCGCATGGAGCGGAATTTAATCATTTTAAACGGCTTGCCATCTTTGCCCGGCCGCTCTTGGATGAAGAACACGGGCGAGCCTAGGTTTTTACGGATGAGGTACACCAAAATCAAAAACACAGGCGACAGGATAATCAGTCCTGAAGCGGAGGCGACAATGTCAAACAGGCGTTTGAAAAATTTATTCATGAGCTAATCTTTCAATCAGGTTGACGATTTTTTGATAGGCAACGTCGCGTTTGAAGCGGCCGACGATTTCTTCGGACTGAACAGGATCGCTTTTGCGCTTCAAAATATCTTTGGCGGCTTGAACGAAACCGTCCACATCGCCGGAATGGTAGTTCGCATGCGGCAGCAGGGTAAGGACTTTGGCAACTTCGTTGTTGACTTGGCTGTTCAGAATCGGTTTTTGCAAAGCCATATAGTCGGAGAGTTTGTTGGTAATCGATGCCATTGAATAGGACTGGATGGCATTGATGGCAATGTCGCAGCCCTTAGCAACCGACATCATTTCGGCATAGGGAATGTAGCCGTAAAACTTGATGTCGTCGCAGGCGTATTGTTTGAGCCTGTCCAAATCAGGGCCACCGCCCATGATGTGCAACTCGACGTTTTCGCCGGCGTCCAACAGCTTGAGAACGCCTTTGCACACGGTTTCCACGTCATAGCTGTAACTGAGCGTGCCCAAGTAGAAAAAGCGGGTTTTGTCATCGCCAAAATCTTTGGCAGGCGCGGCATCGAGTTTCGGAAAGTCAGCACCGATATAGACGACTTCGCCAGGTACATTCGGATTGGCTTCTTTGGCACGGTAGAGATAAGTCTGCGATACGGCAACCAGCGCGTCGGCGTAGCGGTAGGCTTGGTTGGCGCGTGAAGCAAAGGGCAGCAGGTTGTGCGGTACTTTTTTCAAAAACGGTACGACCGAGGAAAAAGACTCCGGCCATACGTCCTGCACATCGACAATCAGTTTGTAACCCAAACGGGCTTTGTGTTTGCCCAACAGCAGGTTGGTGGCAATCAGCGGATAGGCGGAAAAGACGACGTCTTGTTCGCCCGGACGGCAGTTTTCCAACCATTTTTCAAAATGTTTGACGAAGTGGTGATGGCTGGCCAAGCGTCCTAAAGACACGTTTTTGCTGTATCCGCTTTCTTCCAACAGCATGACTTTCAGACGGCCTTGTGAGGCGGCCTCGGCATCTTCGGGCCGTCTGAAAGATTTGTCGTAGTGTTTGAAATTGCTGGTAATCAGCAGCACGTCATGCGACTGCGACAACAGCTCGGCAAGATACCAGAAGCGGTTGAAATGCGGCTCGGACGGCAGTGAGCAATAAGGGGCGACGATGGTAATGTTCATGTTTCAGACAGCCTTACATTTCGTACGCAGCCATGGTGGTGCGGTAGATTTCGTCGTCGGAGCATAAGGTTTCGACGTGTTTGCGCAGGGCTTTACCCATTTGACTGCGCAACTCAGGATGCTTGATGAGTGTATCGACGGCTTCGATAAATGCTTCATCGTCGCCGAAAGGAATGCAGTAGCCGGTTTGGCCGGTAATGACCATTTCCGAAATACCCGCCATGTTGTAGGTCACGACAGGCGTGTCGTAAAGGCCGGCTTCCAAAATATTGTTGCCGACACCTGCGCCGTGGTCGCCCACGCAATGCGGTGTGTTCACCAAAATATCGACTTCTTTGAAGTAGCCGGTCAAGTCGCGGACGCCGCCGAGGAAGGTAACTTTGTCTTCGATGCCCAAACGTTTGGCTTGGGCTTTGAGGTTGTCCATTTCTTCGCCGATACCTGCAACGTTGAGGCGTACAGGCATACCGCGGTCAACCATTTTCTTCAAAATATCCAACATCAGGTGCACGGCGCGGACGGTGTCCAAACGGGAAAGCGTGCCCAGTTGGACATAGTCTTTGACCGTTTTTTCAGGAACGAAATCTGCTTTGTGCAGGGCATTGTAGGTGTAGGTGATGCGGTTGGCAGGGAAACCGTAGCGGATGAGTTTTTCGCGTTCGTGTTTGCAGTTGCCGATGATGTACACGCCCAGCTTGTCGAAAAGCTTGGCAATTTTCGGATAAGTTTCCGGATCAAGGCCGCGCGCGTGGTAGAACACTTTGGTTTTCGGCGAGGCAAACTTGGCCGCAATGGCGCAGGCCGGAACGATACGTGCCATTTGGCAGTGAATCACATCGGGCTTCTCTTTTTTCAGCAGTTTCATATAGGCAAACATGCCTTTGACATAACCCAAAAGACCACCTTGGTAAAAATCAATCGGCTGCCAACGGATGCCCAATGCTTGCGCTTCCTGAATCAAAGGGCCGTCTGAAGAGGCCAATACGATATCGTGTCCGCGTTGTTTGAGCAGGCGACCAAGGCGGAAAGTGGCGTTTTCAGTGCCACCGAGGCCAGACATGGAGGTAGTCAGGGTGATTTTCATGATATTCCCTTTGTTTTAGATGGGGTATAGCTATATGTGTAAGCGGCCTGATTTTGTAATTTGGATGCGACAAATGCGCTGTAAATGTAAATCAGCAGGCAGGGTAGCCAGATGAAGGGCATACGCAAAATGGTGGACGGAATAAAACCTGCCAACAAGAAAATGCCCAAAGTTACCCAAGCCAGTACGCGTGATTTGTTGGTTAGTGCACGGCTTGAGGTAGTGTAGAGGAAATAAAACGCTACAAATGCAATAAAACCGAGCAGGGAAATTATGCCGAAACCCAAATACAGTTCGATGATGAAACTGTGCGGATTTTCAAAACCCAGGCTGTTACTCAAGTGGCCGCCAAAATAGTCGCGAAAATTTTTTGGTCCGTAGCCGGTTAGCAACAGGGGCGGATTATTCCAAAAATAGTTGTAAATCTCCTGACGGTAGGACACAGAGTTGTCGCTGTCTAAATCGAATAGAAAAAGGTACACGCGGCTGGAAAAACGTTCAAGAAAAGGGTTGCCGTTAAGTGACAGCAAAAATTCCGCGATGACACGGGATGGAATCATCGATAATGTTAACGCGAGCAGTCCTGTGGCAATAACGGTAATAAAACCATTTTTACGATAAGCTATATAAATGAGTGAAATCAAAAGGTAGCAGGCAATAGCTGTGCGTGATACGCAAACAAAAATGGCCATACCTAGTAGTAAATATAATCCCCAGCCCAGTAGTTTCTCTTTGTGTTTGCGTCCTTGCAGTTGAAAGAAAAATAGGATGGCGGGTGCGAGGCAAACGGCAGTGGCAGCAAGGTTGTTGGGGTTGAAAAACAGCCCTTTGAGCGAGCCTTCTTTAATGGCCAGTTCATCACTGGCACTGACAAACTGAATGCCGGTAATCAATTCCACAAATGGTGGAACGGCAACATAAAGGGCAAAGACCAATAAAAACTTCTGAATAACGCCCAATGGATCTTCAGCGCGCATAAGTACTTGGTAAAACAAGTAGAAAAAAACCGGCACCGCCATAAAAAACAAGATGTCCATGTATTGAGTCGGTATCAGCGATGTAATGCCCATGTGGATGGCCGGCCAAATACACATGGCGGCCAGGGCGCAGAGCATGACAAAAATTTTGCGCGGAATATGCTTGCCCTCCAAAAAGAATACGGCAAGGCCAATCAATACGAACAACAACGATAAAGGATTATCGATGCGCGGTACGCCGATTTTAAAAGACAGCGCCGGCCCCAGCATATAAGCTGTAAACATAATGTATAGGATGTAAGTGTATAAATTTAGACGTTTTATTTTCATAGTCGTTCTGTTGTTATCGTAGAGACATGAATCTCAGGTTGGCTATTTTGCCGAACGGTTTAATTTGGCTTTGATTTTTTCGGTTGCGGCAAAAAGTGCGAGTTTGTATTTTAGGAACAGGAAACCCAGTCCGATTGCCCATGCCAGCGCAAACCAGATGTAGTTGTCGCGCGTACCCAGCCAAGTATAGGCAAGGCAGATTATCAGGCAGAGCGTTGAGTTGGTATAAATCTTCAGGCGCGGCAAAGGTTGCCACAGGCGTGAAGAGAATTCGGTTTTAAAGATGAAAAACAGCCAAAAAGCCGTTGCGCTGGCCATAGCCGCACCTTTTGCACCGAATTTCGGTACCAGCAGATAGAGCAGGGCGGTATTGGCGATAAAGGCAACGATGTTGATGACGGTAATCAGCCAAGTCGAGCGGACGACGTTCAAACCGATGCCACTGACTTCGGTCAGCGTATAAAACAGGGGGAAGAGCATACACGAGAGCAGGATAAATTGAACCTGCGTGTATTTTTCCGGCAGTATCCAGGCCACCATCGGCGAAAAAATCCCGATAAGGCAAATCATTGCGCTGATGAGGACGGTCATGGAAAGCGTGATGTCGCTGATTTTGTCCAGATTGGTTTTTTCTTCTACCCATTTGAACACCAAAGGCGCCCAAATGGTGGAAAACACGCTTTGGAAAATCAGGGCGACGGCACCAAAGCTGACCGCCATCGAATAAATGCCCAATTCGTCCAAACCCGAGATGTTTTTGAGGACAAACCGGTCAATCGAAGTCAGGCCCCAATAGGCCAAGTTGCCGAATGCCAGCGGCAGGCCGTAGCGCAGGCCGTCCCGATGCAGCTCGGACGACCATTTCGCATGGGAAGCGGCTTGCAGGTCTCGGCGCAGCTGATATATCAACAGTACAACGGTCAGCACTTGGGCTGCGGTGTAGGTAAAAACCAGCGAAGTAGTATTGGTAGGCAAGCCGGAAGCAATCACGGCAAAAACCAACACCAAAATCAAGAATTTCGGCGCAAGCTGACTGACGGAAAAAGCCAATGCTTGCTCTTTCATCCGCAAAATCAAGGCTAAAAAACGGGTAATCAGCGTAGTGGCCAAGAAAATCAGAAAGAGAATCCCCAAATTTGCACTGGGGATGTCAAAAATGATTTCAGACGGCCATGATGCGTTTATCAGTAACACTAAAACCACAACCGCCACAGTCAGAATCAATGGCGATAAAAAAACGGATTTGAACAGCGCGGCCTTGTCTTTAACGGCGTAATAGTCGCGAATATAGGATTGGTCCAGCCCCAAGCCCAGCAACAGGATGCTCAGTCCGGCAATGGTCTGCAAGAGTACGATACGGCCGATGTCTTCCGCAGGGAAGTACCATGAGATGAGCGGCAGGGAAAGCAGGCCGAAAGCGGCGCTTCCTATCGGGCCCAATGCGTAGCCGAGGATTTTTTTCGCGTTCATATTATTTGTTTTCAGACGGCCAGAAGTTCGAGCTGAGCGTTTTTCGTAAGAGATGCGTTGTTACCGTTGCCGGTTTCCCAAGGCCGTCTGAAAAAACAAATGGCCTTGGGAAACCGGCCGCCGTCCTAGTCGGGGAAACCGGAGGCAGCCGGATGCGTCTGAAGCAAGATTATGCTTTGATGACTTTAGGATTTTTCACTGGGAATTTGCCGCGTGTATCGACAATCAGCTTGGCATGTTCGGTGATCATGTCATAGTCGAATTTGTCGTGATCGGTGGTCAGAACCACGCAATCGTATTGGGCGACAGTTTCAGGAGTCAGCGCTTCGCTCTTCAGGTCGAAGTAGTGGTGGCCGGGGATGTGTGGGAACTCTGGAACGTGCGGGTCAGAGTAGGAAACCACTGCGCCCAGTTTGTGCAGGCGGTCCATCACTTCTACAGACGGGCTTTCACGCATATCGTCCACGTTTTTCTTGTAGGCGATACCCAATACCAAGATTTTGCTGTCTTTGATAGAACGGTTGTGGTCATTCAAAGCCAGGCCGACTTTTTCGATAACGTAGTCAGGCATGTGGGAGTTTACTTCGCCGGCAAGCTCGATGAAGCGGGTGTTTACGCCGTATTCGCGTGCTTTCCAAGTCAGGTAGAACGGGTCGATAGGGATACAGTGACCACCCAAGCCTGGACCTGGGTAATAAGCAACGAAGCCGAACGGTTTGGTCGCAGCGGCATTGATGACTTCGTGAATGTCGATGCCCATTTTGTCGGCAACGATTTTCATCTCGTTCACCAAGCCAATGTTTACGGCGCGGTGGATGTTTTCCAGGAGTTTGGTCAGCTCGGCAGCTTTGGTGGAGCTTACTGGAACAACTTTATCGATGGCAGGTTGGTACAGCGCAAGGCCGACTTCCAAACAGGCAGGGGTATGGCCGCCGATGACTTTTGGAATGGTACGGGTTTCAAAGTTAGGGTTACCCGGGTCTTCACGCTCAGGAGAGTAAACTAAGAACACGTCTTGACCGACTTTCAAGCCGCCTTCTTCCATACGTGGCAGCAATTCTTCTTCGGTAGTACCGGGGTAGGTGGTGGATTCTAAAGACAGCACTTGACCGGCGCGCAGGTAAGGTTTTACCGCATCGGTAGTGTCAATCACAAAGCTCATGTCCGGCTCACGGTATTTGTTCAGCGGAGTCGGTACGCACAAAATGACGGCTTCTACTTCGCCGATGCGGGAGAAGTCGGTCGTTGCTTCAAACAGGCTGTTGGAAGCAGCGGCAATTTTGTCGGAAGGGATATGCTCAATGTAGCTTTCGCCTTTGTTGAGCTTGTCGACTTTGTTGGTGTCAATGTCGAAACCCAAAACTTGGTAACCGATATCCACATAGCGCAACATCAGTGGTAAACCGACGTAGCCTAAGCCAACGATGCCGATTTTTGCGGTCTTATCGGCAAATTTTTGTATCGTAACGTTTTTCATGATGTCTTTCGTTTAATGAATGAGTAAATCGGGAGTGTTTTCCCGAAGCCTGAGTTGTTTGCTGCAACCGCATAGCCATAGCCGGCTGCCGTATCGTGTGAAGCCTTAAAACCATACTTATAATTACATTAGACGAAATCATAAGCACTTATCTGATTCGTCTCAATCAAAAAAGTTTAACGGTCGTTCAGACGGCCTGTAAGGTATGAAAAAGGTATTTTTGAATATTGAATTTTTAGAAATTACACTCAACTAAATGTTTTAATTTTAAATATCTCTTTGTCAAATGCATGGTTCATGAAATTAAACTACCGTTTATGCCGTTTAAAACCCTTCTAGAATAAAAAATTTTAATAAATTTTCATGGCTTAACTTATCTTAATAATTCATTCTTTCGTGATGAAAAAAAGGAAAATTTGTCGACAATCAGCTTAAGGATAGTTAACACAAGTCAAAGTTTTAAGTTGGAATACGTTGTAGTCATTATAATATTTCGATGAAAAAAACACATTTATTGCTATGCAAATGATAGATAGATTCTATTGAAAATGGTTTAATTATCAAGCTGAGGCAACTAGACGGATTTTTTCCGTAGAACCCATTTAATGTCCTGCCCGATGATTTCTACCGATTGACTTTGCCAAGAGCCGTCTGAAAGTAGGGCGGCCGGATTTTCAGGGAGGGAGAATAGAGGTTTGCCTGCGCCCAATAGTTTCGGCGCTTGGTAGAGGACGATTTCATCCACCAAGTCATCCTTCAGGAAGGCTGAGGCAAGTGTTGAGCCGGCTTCTACCAGAACTTCGCCAAAGCCAAGCTCTGCCAGTTGCGGCATGAGGGAAAGAAGATTGATGCGGCCATTGATGTGTTCAGACGGCCTGATGATGCGGATATGTTCAAATTTACCCAGCGCCTGCAAACGTTGTTCGTCTGAGGAAAGGGTAACGATAACGGTCGGGCTTTCGGTATCGGTCACGAGGTGGTAGTCCAAAGGGATTTGCAGCCGGCTGTCCAAGACGATACGCGCAGGTTGGCGCAGGGTAGGGAAGCTGCGGATGTTGAGTTTCGGGTTGTCGGCAAGTACGGTACCGATACCGGTCAAAACGGCGCAACTTTCGGCGCGGAGAATTTGTACGTCTTCGCGCGCTGCTTTGCCGGTAATCCAAAAGCTGCGGCCGTCTGAAAGGGCGGTTTTACCGTCCAAACTGGCGGCACATTTGAGGCGGACAAATGGTCTGCCACGTTCGATACGCGACAGGAAACCGCGGTTGAGCTCGCGCGCCTGCGCTTCCAGCAAACCGCTTTCTGTACGGATTCCGGCAGCTTCCAGCATAGACAAGCCTTTGCCTGCGACCAATGGGTTAGGGTCGGTCATAGCGGCGACCACGCGCGTTACGCCGGAATGAATGAGCGCTTCGGCACATGGCGGTGTGCGGCCGTAATGGCTGCAAGGTTCCAGCGTGACATAGGCTGTTGCGCCTTTTGCCGCCGCTCCGGCCTGCCTCAATGCGTGAACTTCAGCGTGCGGCTCGCCTGCTTTGACGTGGAAACCTTGTCCGACGATTTGTGTGCCGTGTGCAATCACGCAACCGACGCGGGGATTGGGGGAAGTAGAAAACCGCCCAAGCTTGGCCAGCTCGAGGGCGGTTTGCATCATTTGGGTATCAAGTGCGGAAAACATGGTTTCAGACGGCCTTATTTGGCTTTGCATTCGGCGATGACTTGGGTGAATTCGGAAACGTCTTTAAAGCTTTTATAGACAGACGCGAAGCGGACATAAGCAACTTGGTCGATTTTTGCCAGTTCCTCCATCGCCATTTCGCCGACGATGTGCGAAGCGACTTCTTTTTTGCCCAAACGGTAGAGGCGCTGCTCGATAAGGGCAACGGTTTCATCGATTTGTTCTTGTGTGACAGGACGTTTGTGCAGCGCGCGCTCAAGGCTGGTCTGCAGTTTGTGCGCATTGAAGGGAACCCGTGTGCCGTTGGATTTGATGACTTGCGGCATCCGCATTTCAACGGTTTCAAAAGTGCTGAAGCGTTGTCCGCATTCCAAGCATTTGCGACGGCGACGGATGCTGTTGGTGTCTTCTAGCCATCGCGAGTCGGTTACTTGTGTGTTGGGGTGTTGGCAAAACGGGCACTTCATCGGGTTTCCTTGTCATACGCTCGGCAAGGTCGCTAAGCAATTGAATTTATTGTTTGTGAACTATTATTGTAGCGGATTGCGTTATTTTCGTATAGTAAAGGCTTTGTCTATGGATTAAGTATAAAAAGGCCGTCTGAAAGGGCAACTTGAGCGAAGTTGAGCCTTTCAGACGGCCTTGAGTTTTTCAGCCAATCAAACGTCAAACCGATACGCCGACGGCACGGGCGATTTCCAAACCTTCTTCCGCGCTCATGTAAACCGGATTGTCGGGGCGGTCGCTGAGGACAATGTCGCCGTCTTGAAACATCACCAATTCATTGACTGCCAATTGCGACCAAGTTTCATCTCGCGTCAGGGGCAGGGTAGCGATGACGGAAACTTTATCGTTCGGGGTGGTCACTTCTGAAAAATCGACCATGACATCATCGTCCAGCAGGCGTGCTTTGCCAAACGGGGCTTTGCGCACGATGTAGTGCAGTAAGGTACTGGCGTGGGCAAACAGGCAGTCACCGTTGGACATCACAAAGTTGAACAAGCCGTAGCGGCGGATTTCATGAGTCAGGCCGGCAATGGCGTCAAACAAAACTTCAGGTTCGGGCTTGGTGGCAAAGCGGCTGCGCAGGCGGTTGAGGATAAAGCAGAACGCGCGTTCGGAATCGGTCGTGCCGACGGCATGGTAGTACTCGCCCTGCTCGGGGTAAAAATCAATCAAATGGCCGTTGTGGGCAAACAGCCAATATTCGCCCCACATCTCGCGCATGAAGGGATGAGTGTTCGCCAATGAGGTCTGACCTTGTGAGGCCTTGCGGATATGGGCGATAACGTTTTCGGATTTGATTTGGTAGGCGCGCACCAAGTCGGCAACGGGCGAGTTGGCACTGGGTTTGTCGTCGTGAAACAAGCGCACGCCTTTGCCTTCAAAGAAACCGATGCCGAAACCATCGGCATGGTGGTCGGTAATGCCGCCTCGACGGCGGAAGCCTTCAAAAGAAAACATGATGTCTGTGGGAGTGTTGCAATTCATGCCGAGCAGTTGGCACATGGCGTTAACCTTTTTTCCGAGTATTTATAGGGTCATTATGGTGTATCGGGCAGGCAGTTTCAATATATTCTTTGCCGTTTTAGGGTAGGTGATACAGGCTGTATCGAATTAAAAATAAAGAATTTCGCTTTGTAGGGGATTGTTAGGATATTTACTAATTCTGTGCTAACACTTCCCCTATAAAATGCTTTGCAGAACAAAAAGACCTCCTCACATAACGATATGTTCTACTCACAACGAAACATAATTTTCCCCACCATCGTTTTACCTCAAGGAGTGTTCAATGAAACTGAATCTGCAAAAAACCACCGCTGCTGTTTTGGCTGTTGTGTTCAGCGTAGGCGCATTTGCAGCTAATAATGCCTATAACCCATTCGAGTATGGCTACAAAAATCACAAATACGGCAAAAAATGGGGCAAGCCTGCATCTGAAGCCGAAGGCGAAAAAGTGATGAAACACGCTGCCTACCGTTCAGGCGTGTACTACACCAACGTAAACCGTATGCCTGGCAATGCAGACCGCAATGGCGTGAAAACCGTACAGGTTAACGACGCATATACCCGTCAAAACCTCGGCCGCTATGCGTTCAACACCATCAAGAGCGGTGACTCTGAAGTATACTACGGTGAGTGGGTCGGTAAAGAATACGCTAAAGGCTCTAACCGCGGCGTTTTCTACTCCGGCGACAAACGCGCTACCTCTATGCCTGTATCCGGTGTAGCCAACTACGCAGTTAAAGGTATCAATAACTACACCGGCAACAACCCGATGGTTGGTACTTTGCGCGCAGACTTCGGTCAACGCGTCTTGACCGGTTCTATGAAAAATAACGCTGTACAGATGGACATCCATTCCCGCATCAAGCCATCCAGCGCATCATTTGAAGGCTACGCTCGCGCCAACGGCCACTTCGGTAAAACCGAAGGCCACTTCTTCGGCAACGGTGCAAGCGCGTTGGCCGGTGTTGCCAAATTTAAGACCGACCGCAATCTGGATACGGCATACGGCGGCGTAAAACGCTAAAATCTGTCTTTAAGTAAAATAAAGCCTGCCATCCGCAGGCTTTTTTAAACACTTGCTTCCAAATTTCTCAAGGTCGTCTGAAACTTGCGACCGGAAAGCCGATCCCATGTACAAACCGTCTGCCTGCCTGATTCTGCTTCTTTCTGCTCCCGTCCTTGCCGCGCCGCGTTCTGATTTTTCAGACGACCGCACCGCGCAACGCCTGTGGCAGGATACCCGCCAAACCATGCAGGAGCAGGAACAAAAAGTGCGCGAATATCATCTCGATATTTCTGCTCCGCATACCGGGAAGACAGCCGAGAGCGACTCCGAAGCCGACCAAGGCGAGGCACTGTTTAATGCTGTCAACCGCAGCGATTGGCAAACCGTTCGCCCTCTGCTGGAGCGTTATACCCAGCAAACCGAATACGATCCCGATATCGCTTCGTTTGCCCGTGCTTCTCTTGCACGAGGCGAAGGTAAGTGGAAAGCCGCCAAACAAGAATACGAAACCCTGTTGCAACGTCATCCCGATTTTACACGCGGACGGCTTGATTACGCACGCCTGCTTTTTGAAGGCCGTCTGAACCGCGAAGCATCTTCTGAATTTGTACACCTTCAAAACGAAGACTTGCCTGAAGCCGTCAAAGAAAACATCGCCCATTTCCAAGATGCCTTGAACCAGCGTCAAAGCTGGAAAGGCAGCCTCTCCGTCGGCGCCGTCCACAATAGCAACATCAACGAAGCCAGCGGCAAAGTGTGGTGTAAAACCGAAATCGACGGCGAATGTTGGGAAGAATTTTCAGGCGACAAACCCATTTCCGCCAACGGCATCAAATACGAAGCCGCCGCCGTCCGCCGCTGGCAGGTTAAAGGACACCACGGCATTGCCGCTCGCGCGCTCGGCTATGGCCGCTTCTACCGCGACCATAAAGATTTCAACGAACACACGCTCAACCTCAGTGCAGGCTATCAGTTTGAAAACCAGCGCCACACTTTCGCCTTCGCACCACTTGTCGAATGGAATGGCAGCGGCAGCAAAACCCTCAACCGCGCCTATGGTGTGCGCAACGAATGGAACCTCGACAAGGGCGATTGGACATGGAACACGGAAGCTGAGTGGAAACACCTTTCTTATGCAGACAAAACCCGTTTGCTCGACGGCAGCCTCCTCTCCGTTTACAACACCTTGTCTTATTTTCCGCGCAACGACCTGATGCTCTACGGTGGCATAGACTGGCAGCAGCGCAAAACGAAAGACCCTGTGGACAGCTATCGCCAAATTTCCGCACGGCTGGGTGCGGCAAAAATGTTTGAAGCCGGTTTCGACGTTTCCGTGTCTGCTACCTTCGGCATCCGCAGCCATAGGGAAGAGAATGCCGTCCTCGAACAACGCCGCCGCGACAAAGAACAAACCTACCGCCTCAGCATAGGCGCTGACCGCTGGAAATTCGCCGGCCTTAAGCCCGTCCTCAGCTATAAACACCGCCGCGTTAACGGCAACACCGACTGGCTGTACAGCTACAAACAAAACGAAGTCGGTTTGTCACTGGTGAGGTCGTTTTAACTTGCGGTAAACAGAAATAAAAATGCACAGGCCGTCTGAAAGTATTTTTCAGACGGCCTGTGCATTTTTATTTCTGTTGTTATGATTTTACTTAGAGAAGGGAGTATATTATAGTTATACAGTATTTTTATGTTATTTTTATTTATTGCAAATATGGATTTTATATCTAAATATTCAAAATTTGTTACTCTTTGAGTTAAATATTGGAGATAAGAAGTGAAGAAGCGTGGAATTATTATGGCACCTCCTGTCGAGGTTAATGGTAATACGATCATTGGGGGTGGAGTTGATTTAGAACAGGAAATTAGAATGGCACTGTTTTTTTGGGATAAAATCATTTTACCTAATAATAATATGTTCTATATGAGTTATTCCAATATAGGTGATGTTAATTTACTTCAAAATGAAAAAATTCTAACAATTGAAGAAGTATGGTTAACAGGAAGTTATTCGGTAAATGAAGATTTCTTCTTGAATATTCAAGAAGAAATTTTTAATAATTATAATCATAAAGGTACAGAGTATCTCTGGAGTTTGCAACAATTACATAAAGATTTGTCTTTTAAAGCTTCTAAAAACATAAGGAAAACTCTTCAAAGGACGATTGAATTTGAACTATATAAAGCTATTCCTATTCCACAAAGATCTATACCTCTTGAAGAAATTTTAAATTTCAAAGAAAAATATAATGATGAATTAATAATGTTGCGTTTATGCTTAAGTGCTATGTATGATGAAATAATTAGTTCTCCTGATCAAATATTTACTCAGAATACAAAGATGTTGCAACTAGAAAAAGCAATTTGTGATTTACATAAATCAATGGACTCACATAAGGTAATGAAAAACAAATGTCTGGTTAGTCATAAAATTGTATTAAGAGCAGATTTTTCAGATTTGGTTGGATCCATCTCGGCAGCTTATGGATTCTATGAAGGGATGAAGAATCTTGGAGTATCTCAATATTTTTCTGCGTTTTTGGCGTCAGTGGGTGCCTTTATAAAAATAGGAATTAAAAGAAATGAAATAATTGAGGATATTCCTAATGAATTAAAAGATTATGCATATATTTCTAGAATAGAGAATGAGTTTGCCTAACACATTGCTTAAAAACGATACATGTCAGTTGAGGGAGTTTTATGAGGTATATTTGATTATTGAATTTACTTATGTAAATTGTGTAGATGCTGTGTCTCTGTTTATAGATAGATAAGCTATTTACAAAAATATGAAAAAATTCAGACGGCCTTAAAGTGTTCCCAGACAGGACGGCATTGTTCGGGTAGGTCGGGACAGGCGCCGAGTATGCCGCCGCTGAAGTCGTTGGGGCGGTGGAAGTCGCTGCCTGCGCTGGCGAGAAAGTCGAAACGGTCGGCAAGCAGGGCATAGTTGAGGCGGTCGTTTTTGCAGCAGTTGCCGCTGTGCACTTCAATTCCTGCGCCGCCGAGATTTTTAAATTCTTGAAAGAGGTTTCGTTTGGCGGTGGCGGATAATTCATAGCGCATCGGGTGGGCGATAATGGCCATGCCGCCCGCGCCTGTAATCGCGACTACGCAGTCTTCCAGTGTGGCCCATTCATGTCTGACGGAACAGGATTTGCCGTCGCCCAGATATTTGGTAAATGCCTGCTGTTTGTTTTTAACATGGCCTTCGCGAATGAGGAATTCGGCAATGTGGGTACGGCTGGCCATTTCTTTGTTGGCGGCCAATGCCAGCGCGCCTTCATACGAGCCTGTTATGCCTTTTTTCTCCAGTTTGGCCGCGATGGCTTCCAATCGTTTTAGACGGCCTTTGCGGACTTCGGCAAGCAGGTTTTGCAGGGCTTCGTTGTGTTCGTCAAAGTCCAAACCGACAATGTGGATGGTGCGGCCGCGCCAAGTGACGGATATTTCCACGCCGTTGACGAAGGGGAGGCCGAGGGTATCGGCTTCGGCACGTGCTTCGGCAAGTCCGCCGGTATGGTCGTGGTCGGTCAGGGCGAGCAGGGTGCAACCGTTTTGAAGGGCGAGTCGGACGACTTCGGTTGGGGAAAGCATGCCGTCTGAAACGGTTGAATGGCAGTGTAAATCAATCATGGTTTTGCTTTGAATTTTCTCAAAAAAGGCCGTCTGAACGTTTCAGACGGCCTTGATTTGTTAGAACAGAGAGTCCAGTTGTTGTCTGTTATTGTTGCCGGTATTGCTTGGCAGAACTGGGGTTTCGTCTAATTCTTCACGGGCTGGCGCATTGCCGCTCTCGGTACGGCGGCGGTTTTCATTCGGAACGGCACGATGGGCAGGACGCGGAGCAACGCCGCTGTTGTCCAAGGCCAGGTCGGAGCTGGTGGTCATGCGTTCGCGCATATACACTTCGCCGCCGTTTGTAACCACGCCTTCAGGTGCTTTCATCGGTTTGACGCTGGTGCCTTTCAGGGCGAAGCGCATGTATTCTACCCAAACCGGTACGGCGATTGTACCACCGTAACCTGCACGACCCATGCTGCGCG
Source organism: Neisseria sp. P0009.S010 (assembly GCF_051958545.1). Taxonomy (NCBI): domain Bacteria; kingdom Pseudomonadati; phylum Pseudomonadota; class Betaproteobacteria; order Neisseriales; family Neisseriaceae; genus Neisseria; species Neisseria sp. P0009.S010. The sequence continues at coordinate 230,302 of NZ_JBQCVH010000002.1, read as the reverse complement.
GTTTGTCAAAGCCGATATAGACGGCAGTCACAACGCTAGGGTTGAAGCCGACAAACCATGCGTCTTTGTTGTCGTTGGTGGTACCGGTTTTACCGGCGATGTCGGCGCGGCCGAGTGCGGCTGCACCGCGTGCGGTACCGACACGGACAACGTCTTGCATGATTTTGTACATGATGTAGGCGTTGCGCGGGTCAATGGCCTGAGGTGCGTTCTCACCGGCTACCAAAGGTTGCATTTGCGCTCTCAGACGGCCTTGGCTGTCGTAGATTTTGTCGATGACGTGGGCAGATACTTTGTAACCGCCGTTGGCAAAGACGCTGTAACCTTCTGCAATACGCAACGGTGTGGTTTCGCCTGTACCCAAAGCCATAGACAGGCTAGCAGGGATTTCAGACGGCTTGAAGCCGAAGCGTTGGATGTATTGTTGCGCGTAGCCGATGCCGATAGACATCAGGATGCGGATGGACACCATGTTTTTCGAAGCGGTCAAAGCCTGGCGCAGCGTGATGTAACCGGAATAGCGGCCGTCTGAATTTTTCGGGTTCCACACTTTGCCGTTTGCACCTTTGCCCGGCAGGGAAATCGGCGCATCGTTAATCATGGTGGAGGCAGTCATGCCTTTTGCCAAAGCGGCGGAATAAACAAACGGTTTAAACGTAGAGCCGGGTTGGCGCATGGCTTGAGTTGCGCGGTTGAAGGTTTTGCTGTGGTAGTCGTAGCCGCCGACCAATGCGCGGACTGCACCGGTTTTCGCATCTAAAGACACCAATGCGCCTTGCAGCAAAGGCTCTTGAACGACGGTAAAGGTATCGCCGCTGCCTTTAACGCGGATGACGGAGCCGCGGCGGATGCGGTCTTCGCCCATTTTTTCGTTGTTGACGGCACGGGCGGCAAAGCCTAAAGCGTGGCTGTTCAGCGTCACTTTACGGCCGCTTGGCAACTGAATCTGTACACCTTTGCGTGAGGCTTCCAATACAACCGCCGGAATCATTTTATCAACGGTGTAAAGCGTAGAAAGATATTGGCTGACGGTTTCTTCTACGTTGTCGCTTTTGCTCAGGTCGATGTAGTTTTCTGCACCGCGGTAGCTGCTGCCGCGGTCGAAGTTGCGCAGAACTTTGCGCAGGGCTTCGGTGGCCACGCGCTGGTGTGCAGTGTCGACAGTGGTATATACCTTAAAGCCTTGAGTGTAGGCATCTTCGCCGTATTTCTCAAACAGCTCTTGACGTACCATTTCGGCAACGTACAGGGCGCTTTGATCGATGTTTTGTACAAAACGCTCGTAATGCAACTCTTCTTTCAAAGCCTGATCGCGTTGCTGCAGGGTAATCATGCCTTCTTCCAGCATATTGTTCAGAATATAAGCCTGACGCAGTTTGGCACGCTCAGGGTTCACAATCGGGTTGTAGGCAGAAGGTGCTTTAGGCAAGCCGGCCAACATGGCGGCTTCGGCCAATGTTAATTCGTTAACATTTTTGTTGAAATAAATTTGGGCGGCGGAGGCAAAACCATAAGCACGTTGACCCAAATAGATTTGGTTGAAGTACAGCTCCAAAATCTTATCTTTGCTCAAAGACTGCTCGATTTTGTAGGCCAACAGGGCTTCGTTGAATTTACGGGTGAACGAACGCTCGCTGCTCAGGTAGAAGTTTTTGGCAACCTGCTGCGTAATCGTACTGGCACCGGATTGAACGCCGCCGGCCATGACGTTGCCGATTGCGGCACGCGCCACACCCCAAACGTCCACGCCCCAGTGGTCATAGAAGCGTTTGTCTTCGGCGGCAATCACGGCATCTTTCAAAATTTTCGGGAAGTCGCCGATTTTGGTAAATTCACGCCGTTGTTCGCCGTAAACGCCAATGACTTGGCCGTCTGAAGAATAAATCGTCAGCGGCATTTTTGGTTTGTAGTGTTGTAAAGAGTCCAAAGACGGCAGTTTTGGATAGGTTACCAAAATTGCAATTGCAATCAGACCTACACCAAAAAGAGCCAGTCCTAATAAGAGACCCATGCAGGTCGTTATAATCTTTTTAATCATGACTAGGTAATAATTTTGCCATTAATGGCGATAAATAAAGTAAAATGGGAAACGATTTCTATCAGCCACAGTCAATACTGTGTAAAGAATAAGAAGTCCTTTACGGATAACGAAACAGTTACTCACTCCTAAATGATACAGGGAAGTCAAATCATGCGCTTATTTAAAAGCACGAAAGATACCAAAACAGGCAAGGCTTCTAGCGGATTGAACAACCGCTCTGCCATCGGCGTCGACATCAGCCAACATGCCATTAAGATGGTACAACTGACAGGCCGTAGTTTAAACCAAATTCAGCTGGAAAAATACGTTATTACCAAATTGCCTAAAAATATTGTCAAAGGCAACAAAATTCAAGACTACGATCAGCTTGCTACTTACATCCAACATACTTACACACAATTACGCAGTTCTTGCAAAAATATTGTTGCTGCCGTGCCACAAAATTTGGCGACAGTCGAGCAAATTATTTACAACCCGCGTGATACCGATTTGGACTTGGAAGAGTTTATCGAGGCGGAAGTCGGCCAATTTGCGCCTATTGAAGAAATGAACTACGACTTTCAAGCTGAAGAAGTCGGTTCGGGTCAGCATGTTTTAGCTGTTGCCGCCAAAAAAGACGATGTCGAGCCACGCATTGAAATGTTTGAAAATGCCGGTCTGCCTTTGTCTGCTTTGGACTTGGACTTGCTGGCGCAACGCAATGCCTTTGTCTATTGGATGAATACGCATGCTCCCGAAATGGCAGAGGAAAAAGTTGCCGTGTTCGGTATTCATGCGACTCAAATGTATGCCCTGATTCTGCAAAACGGCCGTATCCTCTACAAACAAGAAACACCGGTCAGTACAGAGCAGCTCAATCAGCTGATTCAGCGTACTTATCAGGTAACGGAAGAAAAAGCCGCTCAAATGATGGCTTCCCAAAACAAGCCTTCCGACTACCAGTCTCAGATTGCCGACCGTTTTAATGTGCAGGTTGCACAAGAAGTTCAGCGTGTCCTGCAATTTTACTATACCACGCAGGCCACTGATTCTTTTCACAATATCAAACACATCCTGCTGACCGGCTTTACCGCGCAGCAGGCAGGTTTGGCAGAAAGCATTTTCTCGCAAACCAATACGCCAACAGAATATCTGCATCCGATTTCATATGTGGAACGCAGTGCAAAAGTAGAATTGCCGCAGTTTCAAATTGATGCGCCGTCACTGACTTTGGCGTTCGGATTGGCATTAAGGGGACTTTGAGAACATGATCGAATTAACCAGAATCAACCTTCTCCCATATCGGGAAGAGATTAAACAGCGCAAGCAGCAGCAATTCAAAATATTGATGCTTGGCGCTTTTGCAGTAGGTTTGGGCTTGGCGGCCGCTACCTATCTTGGTATTGACAGCGCCATCAGCAATCAAGAAGGCCGCAACAACTTCCTGCAAACCGAAATCGACAGACTTGATAGAGAATTGGGCGAAATCGATAAACTTCAGCAAGAAAAAGAAGCCTTCTTGGCCAAAAAACTGAAAGTTGAAGAGTTACAGGAAAAACGCTATCAAGCGGCCTATATCCTTGATTCTTTGAATACACTTACGCCCGATAATACTTATTTGACCGCGTTGGAAGCCGAAAGTCCGACCAGCTATAAAATCAGCGGTCATGCCATCAGCGACAATAAAATTGCCGTTATGATGCGCTCCTTGCCAAGTACAGGTATTTTCTTGCAGCCTGAATTGTTGAGCATTAAAAAAGTAGATAACTACCAAGAATTTACTTTGAAATCTTCAATCAACCAAGTGAATACGCCGGCTCCTGCACCAACTGCCCAAAGTAGCGGTGAAATGGCCGAACCTGTGGCAGAACCTGCTCCGGAGGCTCAATAATGGCATCTAAAAACCTGAAACAATTGGACGTACAAAACCTGTACCTGCTTAATATGCCTTCAAAACTTTTGCTGGCAGGTTTATTGATTGTCGGTATGTTGGCTTTGGGCTATGTCGGCGTATTTAAAGATCAGATTGAAACTTGGAATACGCAGGAAGCTAAAGAAGAAGAACTGAAGGAAACCTTTACGCGTAAAAGCATTCAGGCAGCAAGCTTGAATAATCTGAAGGCTGAATTGGCTTCGATTCGTTCTGCATTTGATGTGTTGTTGAAACAACTTCCGACCGACGCGGAAATTCCGAATCTGATTCAAGAGCTGCATCAGGCAGGTTCAACCAACGGATTGCGTTTGGACAGCGTTGCACCGCTCCAACCTGAAAACGATGGTCCGATTCAAAAACTGCCGTATCAGATTTCCATCACAGGCAAATACTCACAGATCAGCCAATTTACCCGTGATGTAGGCGATTTGTCGCGCATTATTACTTTAGATTCTTTAAAACTCGTGAACGCAGGCGAGGACAAAGAAGGCAAAGGCAATAAAGGCGAATTGACATTGAGCGCGATTGCGACGACTTACAAAGCACGTCCGGCCGAAGAGATTGCTGCCGAATTGGCTGCGCAACAGGCACAAGAAGAAGGCAAACCTGCCGAGAATGAGCAAAAATAAAAGAATAGGGAAATCATGAAAAAAATCATCTTACTCTTAAGTCTTCTTCCCTTGGCAGCCTGTACGCAAAGCTATGAAGATTTGACTCAATGGATGACGCAAACCCGTCAGGAAGCAAAATCCAAGATTATTCCGTTTGAAGAGCCGACGGTTACATTGCCTAAGCCGTATAGCCCGCCGAACTTTAAAGGTATGAATGCGTTTGATTCACGCCGTTTGGACACTGCCCCTAAAGGCGGTAATGCGCCGGATGTGAACCGTCCGAAAGAAACATTGGAAGCCTTCAGTTTGGAAAATATGGCCTTTGTCGGAACGCTGCAAAGCGGCGGCAAAGTTTCCGGATTTATCAAGGTCAAGGACCATGTTTATACCGTTTATCCCGGAAACTACATCGGTCAGAATTACGGCAGAATCCAAAGTATTACCGAAGATAAAATTATCTTAACCGAGCAAGTTGAAGACAGCTACGGCAACTGGGTGTACCGGAAGGCCGAATTGCCATTAAGCAGTAAAGAGGCGGATTCTTCCAATAGCTCAGATAGTTCGAATTCAAATTAATTTAGGGGTCTCACTCAATTATGAAAACCAAACACATGACAAAATTATTTGCCGGCTTCAGCGTTGCCCTCGCTGTTCAGATGGCCTTTGCAGGCAATATTACCGATATCAACGTTTCCACTTTGCCTGACAACCAAAAAATCATCAAAATCCGTTTCGACAAAGACGTCACTACACCTCATGGTTTTGTAACATCTACTCCGGCGCGTATTGCATTGGATTTTGCCAATACCAATATCCGTTTGCCTCAGCCTGTTTTGGAATATGCCGACCCATTGCTGAATCAAATTACTGCGGCGCAAAACAATGACCGTGCACGCGTGGTTTTGGGTTTGAACAAAATCAGCCAATACAATACTGAGATTCGCGGCAACGAAGTTTGGGTATTTGTAAACGAATCTACTGACCAAACCAATGCTGCCGTTGCCAATGAACGTGTGGCTACACCGTCTACTGCGCGCGCTACTCAGGCTTATCAAGCCGTTTCGGCCGCCAATATCGATTTCCGCAAAGGCGCACGCAATTCCGGCATTATTGAATTGTCTGCCCCAGGTTTTAGCGGGCAGCCGGACATTAAACAGCAGCGCGACCGCGTGGTTGTGACATTGAAAAACCATACGCTGCCGACACAAGCGCAACGCAGTTTGGATGTGGCTGACTTCAATACGCCTGTACAAAACGTTACGCTCAAACGTATCGGCAATTCTACCCAGCTTATTATCCGCAATAATAATGCGAATTGGGACATCAATACCAAAGCTTCTTCCGGCCGTTTTGTATTTGAAGTATCGCCTAAAGCCGCCAATACCGAATCCAGCGGCTTGAACCAAAATGCGAACAAATCGTTCAAAGGTCGTAAAATTTCTTTGGACTTCCAAGATGTAGAAGTTCGTACCATCTTGCAGATTTTGGCAAAAGAATCCGGTGTGAATATTGTTGCCAGCGATACCGTCAAAGGCACCATGACTCTGTCCTTGAAAGATGTACCTTGGGATCAGGCATTGGATTTGGTTATGCAGGCGCGCAATTTGGATATGCGCCGTCAAGGCAACATCATTAATATTGCGCCTCGCGATGAATTGTTGGCAAAAGACAAAGCCTTCTTGCAGGCTGAAAAAGAGATTGCCGAATTGGGTCCGCTGTATTCTCAAACCTTCCAGTTGAAATACAAAAACGTGGAAGAGTTCCGCAAAATTCTGCGTTTGGAAGAATACGACAGCAATAATTCCAATACCCGCAACACTCTGTTGAGCAATCGAGGCAGCGCCTTAATCGATCCGGCCACCAATACGCTGATCGTGACCGACAACCGCGGCGTGATTGAAAAATTCCGCAAACTGATTGATGAATTGGACGTTCCAACCCGTCAAGTGATGGTGGAAGCGCGTATTGTGGAAGCAGAAGATACCTTCTTCCGCAACTTGGGCGTTAAATTCGGTTCCGGTGGTGCAAGTGGCCGTAACGCATGGGGCAGCAACTGGAGCAATGCACAAACCAACTACAATACCAATGCCTCGTTTAACCGTGGTGATGTCCGCTATCCTACTTGGTCTTTGGATCCGAACGTCAGCCTGCCGACCGCAGCCGCAGTCAACAGCATTGCGCTGGTGCGTGCGTTCTCGTCCGGTGCATTGGGTTTGGAAATCAGCGCGTCTGAAGAACAAGGTAAGAGCAAAACCATTTCCAATCCGCGTGTGCTGACACAAGACCGCAAAGAAGCCAAAATCGAATCCGGTACGGAAATTCCTTACCAAGAAGCTTCTTCCAGCGGTGCGACTTCGATTACCTTCAAGAAAGCCGTTTTGGGCTTGACCGTAACGCCGAACATTACGCCTGATGGTCAAATCATCATGACTGTGAAGATTAATCGCGATACCCCGATCGACTGTACCGTGGATTCTCTGACAACCAAGTGTATCAACACCAAACACTTGAATACCCAAGCCATGGTTGAAGATGGCGGTACGCTGATTGTCGGCGGTATTTACGAAGAAGAAAGCACCAATGCAGTGAACAAAGTACCTGTTTTGGGCGATATTCCTGTTGTCGGCAATCTGTTCAAATCACGCGGTAAACGTGAAAACCGCCGTGAGCTGTTGATCTTCATCACGCCGCGCATTATGGATAATGTGGGTAACAATCTGCGCTACTGATTTTTAAAATGACAAACAGGCATATCTGCAAAGGTATGCCTGTTTTGGTTTTCGGACGGCCTGAGATGAAAAGGCCGTCTGAAAAACGACGAACTTTTCCACGAAACCACCATATCGTATAAAATGACCCTCATGGAAAAAATCAACGGTAATTTAATTTTAATCGGGCTGATGGGCGCGGGCAAAACCACTTTGGGCAAGCAGCTTGCCCAAATGTTTGAATGCCCGTTTTACGACAGCGACTACGAAATCTGCACTTCTTCGGGCGTATCCATTCCGACTATTTTTGAGATGGAAGGGGAGGAAGGCTTCCGCAACCGAGAAACCAATATGCTGAAGAAGCTCGCTTCCCGGCGCAACATCGTTTTATCGACCGGTGGCGGCTCCGTATTACGCAGTGAAAACAGACAGATTTTGCGCCAAAACGGCACGGTTGTTTATCTGCATGCCAGCCCCGAAACCTTGCTGGAACGTACCCGCTACGACAGCAACCGGCCGCTGTTGCAAGTTGCCGACCCTTTGGCCAAACTGCAAGAGCTGTATGACCAACGCGATACGCTGTACCGTCAAACCGCCCATCTCGTCATCGAATCCGACAGCTGTCACAAAACGCTCAAACGCCTGATACAGGCTTTAGGCGAATAAAAACGCTTTGCAAAGGAACACCATGCGCACACTGACTGTCCAAACCCCGTCCCATCAATACCCCATCTTTATCGGGCATAAACTGATTGAGCAGGCCGATACGCTGCTTCAGCCCTATTTAGGCAAAAAAGCAGCCATCATTACCAACGAAACCGTTGCGCCGCTTTATCTCAAACAGCTTCAGACGGCCTTAGACAGACTGGGCGTGCCGCATTTCAGCATCATCCTTCCCGACGGCGAAGAGTATAAAAACTGGCAGACGCTTAACCTGATTTACGATGGCCTGATGCAAAACCGTGCCGAACGTAAAACTACTTTAATCGCTTTGGGCGGCGGCGTGATAGGCGATATGGTCGGCTTTGCCGCGGCGACTTATCAGCGTGGCGCACCTTTTATCCAAGTGCCGACCACATTGCTCAGCCAGGTCGATTCCTCGGTCGGCGGTAAAACCGCCATCAACCACCCGCTCGGTAAAAACATGATTGGCGCGTTCTACCAGCCGCAAGCCGTTCTGGCCGATTTGACCGCCCTGCAAACGCTGCCGCAACGCGAACTTTCCGCAGGCATGGCCGAAGTCATCAAATACGGCGCATTGGGCGATGCTGAATTTTTTGCTTGGTTGGAAGAAAATATGGCCGACCTGATGGCGCAACATCAAGAAAAAATGGCAGAAGCCGTTTACCATTGCTGCAAAATGAAGGCCGATATTGTTGCCCAAGACGAAACCGAGCAGGGCATCCGCGCATGGCTTAATCTCGGCCACACTTTCGGCCATGCCATTGAAGCCGAAATGGGCTACGGCGTATGGCTGCACGGCGAAGCCGTTGCCGCCGGTTGCGTCCTTGCTTCCCGTTTGTCGCAAATCTTGGGCAAAACCCAACAAGCCGATACCGACCGAATTGCCGCTTTAATGGAAGCCGCCTCCCTCCCGTCTGCGCCGCCTGTTTTCTCCTTTGAAAAATGGATTGAACACATGAGCCACGACAAAAAAGTCAGCAGCGGCATCATGCGTTTTGTCGGCTTGGAATACTTGGGCAAAGCCAATATCACCGAAATTACCGATATGGAAATCCTCCGCCTAACCTTGCAGCCGTATTTGTGAGGAATGAATGAGGTTTGCTTTAAAATATAAAAGGCCGTCTGAAAGTCATTTTCAGACGGCCTTTGGTTTTAAAACGTTTTCATTTATCGGCTTAAAGCTAGATAAACCAATTTGAGCGGGTCAATTATTTAAAGCGTCTTTTTATCCAACTCGGCAATAATCAGCAAGCCGCTGTCAAAGCGTCGGCTGTCGGCCAGTTTCAGACGGCCTTGATGGCGTTTGACAATGGTGTTTGCGATGGAAAGCCCCAGGCCGGTGCCTTGTTGTTCGGTGCCGAGAATGCGGTAGAAGGGGTCGATAACGCGTTGGCGCTCGCTTGGGGGAATACCGGGGCCGTCGTCTTCCACCCAGATGTTGAGGTATTCGGCGGTTTCGTCAAAGCCCAAATCTATGCGGCCGCCTTTGGGGGTGTAGCGGATGGCGTTGTCGGTAAAGGTTTTGATGAGGGTGTAGATTTCAGTGTCGTCGGCGTGGATTTGGCAGTCGTTTTCAACGGCGACGCCGATGTCTTGACCTTTGGCCAGCGCCAGCGGCATGAGTTCCTGCAAGATACGGCGGAACTGGTTTTGCAGGCTGATCAGGGTTTTGGGGCGTTGAGTTTTGGGTGATTGGGCACGTGCGAGGGAAAGGAGTTGCTCGAGCAGGTGGCGGTTGCGCTGTATGCTTTGTTGCAACAGGGCGGACTGCTCGCGCGCTTCGGCGGACAGCTGCATATTGTTGAGCCGCTCTGCCTGAAGGGAAAGGGCGGTCATGGGGCTGCGCAATTCGTGTGCGGCATCGGCGATAAAGCGTTGCTGTTGGCGGACGTTTTCGTCGGTACGCTGCAACAGGTTGTTGATGGCGACGACAAAGCCTTGGATTTCGCTGGGAATGTCTTGCGTGTCCATCGGCGAGAGGTCGTTGATTTGGCGCTGTTCTAAATCGTTGGACAGGGTTTTGACGGAACGCATGGCGCGGTGGGTAATCCAGACGGTGAGCAGGATAATCAGGGGTAGGGCGAGGAGCATGGGGAGGATACTCTGCACGGCGGCCATTTCGGCCAGCTCTTCGCGGTAGTCGCTTTCCTGCATGACGGCGATGCGGCCTTGCTTGGTGTTGCGGGTATAAACGCGGTAGTAATCGTCGTCGTCATCGGCCTGAATGGTGTGCAGGCCGTCTGAAATCTTCTCAGGCAGGCTGACAATGGGGTTGGGCGTATTGGGAAATTGAACGGAAATCTTGTTGTCGTTGTCGAGCGAGTGATTCTCGTCATCGGCATCGCTCGGGTCGAGATAGTTCGCGACTTGGCGCAACAGATCGTCTTGAACCTCTTGGGTCTCGTGATAAGTATCGTAATATGAAAATATGCCTGCAAGGATGGAGAGGGGCAGGAGCATGCAGATCAGGGCGAGGCTGATTTTGACTTGCAGGGATTGTTTGATGGTGTGGATAAGGCGTTGCATGGTTTGTGTGTTGATATTGTTGTGGTTTTTCAGACGGCCTGGTTGTTTTGTGCAACCAGCCAGCCGACCCCGCGGACGTTTTGAATCGCTTCTTTGCCGAGTTTTTTGCGTAAGGCGTGAATCAGGAAGTCAACGGCATTGCTTTCGACTTCTTCCCCCCAGCCGTAGATTTTGTCTTCCAAATCGCTGCGCGACAGAATCATGCCCGGACGCAGCAGCAGGGCTTGGAGGACGGCAAATTCTTTGTTGCTGAGCATGATGGCCTGTTCCTGCCCGACTACTTCCGCCTGATGGGTGGAAGGGTTGAGCGTGATGATGCCGTTGCTCAGCAGCGTTTGCGCCTGTCCGCCGTGTCGGCGCAATACGGCACGCATACGGGCTTGCAGTTCCGCCATGTCGAAGGGTTTGACGATGTAGTCGTCTGCGCCGCCGTCTAGGCCGTTGAGCCGGCTGTGCAAATCGTCACGCGCGGTCACGATTAAGACGGGAACGGTACAGCCGCCGTTGCGGATTTGCGCCAATACGTCCAAACCGTCTTTGCCGGGCAAACCCAAATCCAAGAGTAGCAAATCGTATGCCTGCGCCGCCACTGCTGCGGCAACTTCCGAACCGCGGCTGACCCAATCGACAGCGTAGCCGGTGTCTTTCAGGTTGGCACTGACGGCTTGGGCAATCATGGCATCGTCTTCAACCAATAATACGCGCATGGAAATTCTCCAGAGAATGGGCGGACAGTGATTATAACCGCACTCAATTAGTAAAAATTTAGGAAGGGTTGAAAAACTGATTTTTTGCAAAAGATGAGGCCGTCTGAAATTCGTTTTTCAGACGGCCTGTATGCTTCAATCCCGATTATTTAGGGTTTTTCTCAATCAAGGCAACCAATTGGTCGATATAGCCTTGAACAAAGCCGCGTGCGGATTCGATGAGCTGGCCGTTGTCGTCAAACAGGGTAGGCGAGTTGCCGAGGAACACTTCCGGCTGGCCGGTCAGTGGCATATCGAAATACGAAAGGGCAAGGCGCAGATTTTTTTGCGCGCTATAACCGCCCATTTTGCCGACAGAATGACTGATGATGCCGGCAGGTGTTTTTTTCCAGGCAACATCGGCATTGGGTTTGGAGCCGATGTCGATGGCGTTTTTCAGGCAGGCCGGTACGGTACGGTTGTTTTCGGAAGTCACGAACAATACGCCGGCAGAGGCTTTGATGGTTTCACGGAACTCGGTATAGCTGGACGGAGTAGGGAAGTCGGTAACGGCAGGATCGTCGTAGTCGAAGTTGTATAAAGGCAAATGCCCGATTTCGACGATTTGCGCTTCGTAGCCTTCGGGGAACATGGAAACGACGTTTTGTGCGACTTTTCGTGCGAACGAGCCTTTACGCAGGCTGCCGACCAAGATGCTGACTTTCTTTGACATGTTTTTCTCCTGTTTAATAATAAAAATGAAAACAATTCTAAATTTTAGTATTATCTGGGGAAGCGGTCAAGGTTTCAGACGGCCTGTCAAAACGGTTTATGCTAAAATAACGGTTTCGCTGATATTTCAAATTATTATGCACGCTTCTGATTCGCAAGAGGGCGAAACGGTACACGAATACTACGCCGACAACCCCGACAACCCCGACTTTCCTGCTAAAACCATTGTGGCGACGCTGTTTATCGGCGCATTTTTCGGCTATCTCAACGACACGCTGCTGAATGTCGCGCTTACGCCGATTATGAAGGATTTCGGTGTCGATAAGACCACGGTTCAATGGCTGACGACGGGTTTTCTGCTGGTCATGGGTGCATTTACGCCGATTACGGCAGGCGTGATTCAATGGTTTGAAACGCGAAAAATGGTGCTGTTTACGCAGGCAACGTTTTTAGCAGGCTCGTTGATTTGCGCGTTTGCACCGACTTTCGGAATTTTGGTTGTGGGGCGTATGGTGCAGGCAGTGTCTGCCGCGTTTTTTGTCCCGCTTCTGTTTAACGGCGTATTGTCAATTTTCCCGCCCAATAAGCGCGGAACGGCGATGGGCGTGATTACCATGATGTTTACCGCCGCGCCTGCAATGGGGCCGACGCTGTCGGGCATCATCATCGACCATACGCATTGGCGCGTGCTGTTCGGCTTTACCGCGCCGTTTATGTTGGCGGCGATGGTGCTGGTGGGCAAATATTTGACGGTCAATTTGAGCAACATCAGCCGTCCGAAAATCGATATGTTGTCGGCCGTGTTGTCGATTGCGGGCTTCGGCGGGCTGGTTTATGCGAGCAGTAATTTTGCCCATATGCCGCTGCTGGAATTTATCCTGCTCTTTGCCGCTTCCGTTGTACTGGTGGGTTGGTTTGCGCACCGTCAGTTCCGTTTGGCTACGCCGTTGTTGAACCTTCGTGCTTTTGAATACAAACAGTTCAGATATTGCGTTGTGATTTTGGCCGGTGCGGTATTCCTGTTCTTGGGCTTGGAACTGATGGTGCCGATGTACACGCAGCAAGTGTTGATGCTGACCGGTACGGCAACCGGTCTGATTCTGATGCCTGCCAGTATTGCCCAAGCGGTTGCCGCACCTTTGTTCGGCAAATTGTTGGACAAAAAGGGCGGACGCTTTGTCGTTTTGCCGGCAACAGTGATGCTGGTGGTGTCGTTGGCGGTATTGTGGCTGTTTTTGCGGATTGATACGCAAGTGGTGATGTTGACGGCGATGTTTACGCTGTTGGCGCTTTCCGTGTCTGCTTGTGTAACCGGCGAAACTCATGGTCTGAACGCGTTGCCGAAAACGCTCAATCCGCACGGTGCGGCGATTCTGACCACCATCAACCCGATTGCCGGTGCCATCGGCGCGGCGTTTTTTGTCGGTGCAACCAATATCGGCGAGAAACTTTCCAGTGCAGATATGCCGCAACAGGCAATGTTGGATGGTATCCATTTGGCGATGGGTTGCGCTTTGGTTGTCGGTGTCGTGGTCGTCATGTTTGCTTTGCGTTTGAAAGCGCATCAGAAATAAATAAAAAGGCCGTCTGAAACGTTCAGACGGCCTAAGTACCTCGTAAGAATTTATAAGATTTTGTAACACAATGAAGTTAAAAAGTATTTTATCAATCAGCCTGATGATGACGGTTTGTCCGTCATGGGCTTTGGATTTCGGGCGTATTCCTGAAAATGAAATTTCCGTTTATGTGCAGGAATTGGACAGCGGTAAAGTGATTGCCGAACACCGTGCCGATGAATTGCGCAATCCTGCTTCGACGATGAAGCTGGTAACGGCGTTTACCGCGTTTCGTATGTTGGGCGGCGATTATCGTTGGAAAACCGAGTTTAAAACCAACGGCCTAATCAAAGGCGATACGCTGAAAGGCAATGTGTATTGGGTGGGGAGCGGCGATCCTGTGTTTGACCAGCATGATCTGGTGCAAATGCAGCAACAGATGCGCGATAAGGGCATACGCCATATTGACGGACATCTGATACTCGACCGCAGCCTGTGGGGCGATGTGAAGAATCCGGATGATTTTGCTTCCGATTCTGCCGAAAGCTTTATGACACCGCCCGATCCTAATATGTTGGCGTATAAAACCGTTGAACTTCGTGCTGAAAAAGAAGAAGACGGAAGCTTGGTCATCCGTACCAATCCGCCGCTGCCGAATTTGAACATTCAAAACAAATTGACGCTTGAAGATAAGGAAGGGAAGTGCAGCGTTTTAAAGAACCACATGAAAACTTCCTATAAAAACAATACGCTGACCGTATTGGGCAAGCTGCCGGAAAGCTGCTTGGGCAAAGAGCTGTATCTGAATATGTATAGCATGAAAGAATTTGTCGGCAAAAGTTTTGTCAACCAATGGCGCCAACAAGACGGCACGATTTCAGACGGCCTGACGACAGGTGCTGCGCTTCATGACGCGCATGTGTTGGCGAGTCATCAATCCAAACCGCTTGCCGATATCCTCACCGATATGAACAAGCATTCCAATAATCTGATTGCCCGTTCGGTTTTCCTTAAATTTGCCGGACATATATCTGATTACAAGCAGGCGCAGGCCAAGGCCGCGTCTATCGTAAAAAGCGAGTTGGCGGTTGCCGGTATCAATACGGAAGGGCTGGTGTTGGAAAACGGCTCAGGCCTGTCCCGCGTAGAACGGCTCAATGCGCGAATGATGGCGCAAATGTTGGAAAAAGCCTACTTCAGCCCGTTTAAAAACGAGTTTATCAGTACGCTGCCGATTGCCGGTAAAGACGGCACGCTTAAAACACGCTTGAAACAGCCCGGTGAAAACTTACGCCTTAAAACCGGTACGCTTAAAGATGTCCGTGCATTGGCAGGATATTGGTTGGGCGAAAAGCCGTTGCTGGTTGTCGTCATTATCAACAGCCAAAAATCAACCAATTATTTACGCGACTTGGATAAGCTGGTGTCTAAAATTGTTCAGCCAGGTGGTGAACATTGGATTGATGCTAAGGCCTCCTGCATGATTAGATATCAGGCTTGATAAGCTAAAAAGGGCCGTCTGAAAATGTATTGACGTTTTCAGACGGCCTTTGTGTAAGAAGGGGAGGCAAGTATTTATGTCTATTTTGAAAGATGATTTAGGGATTTGATGAATAAGCGTTTGGTGTGAAGCAGCTTGAGATAGATGGCCTTTCAGGATTCAAGCCATATGTCTGCTTTATTGTGATGTCCTGTTTATACTATCTAAAAAGCTCGATTTTTTATAAAAAGGCATAGGGTACAGACGAAAAAAATACCGGTAAAAACCGGTATTTTTATTTTTAACTTGATGGCGCGGCGGACGGGGCTCGAACCCGCGACCCCCGGCGTGACAGGCCGGTACTCTAACCAACTGAGCTACCACCGCGCATCCATTGTCAGAGACAATGAAAAGGAAAGTGGTGGGTGATGACGGAGTCGAACCGCCGACATTCTGCTTGTAAGGCAGACGCTCTACCAACTGAGCTAATCACCCGAAAAAGGGAGATACTGAAGAGTCAGTATTTTTAAATAATGGCGCGGCGGACGGGGCTCGAACCCGCGACCCCCGGCGTGACAGGCCGGTACTCTAACCAACTGAGCTACCACCGCGTATTCACTGTCAAAGACAATGAAAAAAAACTTGGTGGGTGATGACGGAGTCGAACCGCCGACATTCTGCTTGTAAGGCAGACGCTCTACCAACTGAGCTAATCACCCATGCGCAAAATTGCGAAGACGCTATTAAACCAAAAAATCCTGATGCGCGCAAGATTTATTTGTCGATAATTAGATATCTCCCTGCAAGCACCAGTTTTCAAAGGAAATAATTTCTTCCTGCTTGCCTGCGACAACCAAAATGTCGCCGTTTTCCAGAACAAAATCAGGGTCAAGGTCTTGGATTTTTCCGGTATTGCGGCGGATAAACAATAGTTTCAGATAATGCGCTGCCAATGGCAATTCACGGATGGTTTTACCGATGGCGTGCGCTTCGCCTTGCAATGGGAAGGCATGGCGGCAGACGGCCTTGCTGTCTTCATCGGAGAAGCTGTCATCATCACTGCCGACAAACAAGTCTTGCAACGATGCATAGCGGCTGTGACGGATGTGGGTTATGGTTTGATAAACATGGTTGTAAGAGAGACCGTGACCCAACATGGCATAGCTTGCCAGCACCAGGCTGGTTTCTTTGGTATCGGAGACGGTTTCTTCCGCACCCATTTCGGTAAAGGTTTTGACGTAATCGTCATTGGTGGCGCGAACATAAACCGGCATACTCGGATGCATGGACATGATGTTGCCGAGAACATGTTGGGTTTCATGCATATTGTTCAGCGTGATGACCACCATTTTGGCGCGCCCCAAGCCGGCGGCTTCCAAGACTTCACGGCGTTTGGCATCGCCAAAGGAAACCGGTTCGCCTGCGTTGCGTGCCACTTGTACGCGGGCAATATCCAAGTCAAGGGCAAAGTAGGGGATACCTTCTTGCGCCAATACACGGGCAACCGATTGACCGCCGCGTCCGAAACCGATAATCAGGACGTGTTCGGATTTGCTCATGGTTTCCACCAACATAGAGTGCAAGTCCAAGGCTTTCATGTCCCAGTCGGATTTAACGAAGCGGCTGACGATGGCATCGCTGCTGCCCAAAATGAATGGTGCGGCAATCATGGAGAGCAAGACGGCTGCAGTGGCCGCTTGTTCCAATTCAGGTGAAACCATATTGATTTTGCTGGAAATGGCCAGCATCACGAAGCCGAACTCGCCGCCTTGCGCCAAATAAAGCGCACTCTTGAGGCTGTCGCCCACAGGGTTTTTCATGCGCAAAGCGATGATGAAGACGACCAGTGCTTTCAAGACCAACAGGATTGCCAACAAAATCAGGATTTGCTGCCAGTTGCCGATCAGCGCCTGAATATTCAGCTTCATACCGACGGTAATGAAGAAGAAGCCAAGCAGGATGTCGCGGAATGGACGGATGTCGTCTTCTACCTGAATACGGTATTCGGTTTCGGAAAGCAACATACCGGCGACGAATGCGCCCAATGCCATAGACAGGCCTTCAAGCTCTGTCAGATAGGCCACGCCCAAAGTAACCAGCAAAACGTTGATCATAAAGAGTTCGGACGATTTGCGTTTGGCAACCAGTCTGAACCAGCGTGACATCACTCGGCTGCCGACAACAAACAAAATGCCCAAGGTCAGCAACATTTTCAAACCGGCCAAGCCCAGCTCTACCCACAAGTTGCCTTCGCTGCCGCCAGCAAGCGCCGGAATCAGAATCATCAGCGGTACCACGGCAATATCTTGCATCAGCAAAACACCCATGGCCATTTGACCATGCGGCTGACCCAGCTCGGTTTTCTCCGACAGAATGCGGCTGACGATGGCGGTGGACGACATGGTCAGTGCGCCCGCAGTGGCAAACGCCCAGTTAAACGGCGTGCCCATTGCCATCAAAATGCCCATAATCGAGAGCATGGTAATGATGACTTGTAAACCACCCAAGCCGAATACGAGGCGGCGCATGGCTTTGAGTTTGGGTAGGGAGAATTCGAGACCGATGCTGAACATCAAGAACACAATGCCGATTTCGCCCAAATAGTCGGTGGCGTAGCTTTGCGGAATCAGTTTGAACATACCCGGACCGGCAATAAAACCGACCAAAAGATAACCGAGCATGGAAGGAATGTTGAACTTGCGACAGCAGATAACCGTAATGACGGAAACCAACAGGACAATGACAATGGGACCGAGGGAGAATTCGTGCATAGAGTGGGCGGCCTTTCGTTAAAAGTAGCTATTGTTATATAGGCCGTCTGAAACACGTCGAAAACCGACAGCAAATCCAAATAAAAACGCACAGAATGAACTTCATTTCTGCGATTTGATTTCCCGTATCATGCTTATTTGGACTTACTGTTTCGAGCGTTATCTAACGGATTATTAAGATTATATCAAGATAGAATGTAAAGTAGTGTTTTGATTGACAAAAAGGGCCGTCTGAAATATTCAGACGGCCTTTAAATAAACGGTTTAAGGCATCAACATGCCGCCGTTGACATGAAGTGTCTGACCGGTAATGTATTTTGCCTGTTCAGAAGCCAAGAACAAAACTGCATCGGCAATATCTTGCGCTTCACCGAATTTGCCCAAAGAAGTTTGCGCTTCAAAGGTTTTGCGGGTTTCTTCCGGCAGGGCGCGGGTCATATCGGTGTCGATAAAGCCCGGGGCAACGCAGTTGACGGTAATGCCGCGGCTGCCGACTTCACGCGCCATAGATTTGGAGAAGCCGATTAAGCCTGCTTTTGCCGCTGCATAGTTGGTTTGCCCGGCATTGCCCATCACGCCGACAACAGATGTAATGTTAATGATGCGGCCGGCACGCTGTTTCATCATACCGCGCAATACGGCTTTGGAGGCACGGAACACAGATTTGAGGTTAACCTGCATGATGTCGTCCCACTCTTCCTCTTTCATGCGCATTAGGAGGTTGTCACGGGTAATGCCGGCGTTGTTGACCAGAATATCCAGTTTGCCGAATTCTTTTTCGATGTCGGCAATCAGGTTTTCGATGGTTTCAGGTTCGGCAGAATTCAATGCACGGCCTTCGCCGCCCCATTGTGCCAAGCGTTCGCCGATTGCAGCCGCACCGCTCTCACTGGTGGCTGTACCGATAACTTTTGCACCGGCCGCAGCCAAAGTATCGGCAATCGCCGCACCAATACCGCGAGAAGCGCCGGTTACCAAAGCGATTTTGCCGCTCAAATCTTGTGTACTCATGTTTTATTCCTTAATTGCGATTGGAAAAATGGTTTCAGACGGCCTTATTTACCTAGGGAGGGTGCTTGATACCGTCGTTTGTTGATTCTTCGTAATAAATATTCTTTGTAGTATGCCCATGCTTGCTTTTTTTGTCCTTGTTTCCAAAGTCGTTTGGCTGCTTGTCTAAATTTCCTTTTAGGATTTGGAAAGGGCAACCAAGTTGATAGAGGTTGTTCTAGATATCCGTTATTCCATGGGGAATTCTTAAAATATTGATCATATGCGGGGTGGAAGCCTAATTGATGCCACGGTTTGATATGACCAACAAAATGGACTAAGCGGATATTGTTGGGATTATCGATCAATTCACTGTATTTTTGATGCCAATGTATCCAGTTAAAGTTTTCTGAAAGCCAGTGTACATGACCTATACAGGCTAAATTCAAAATATCTTGATCTGGGCAGGAGAGTTTAAAATTTTGTTTTTCTACGGCTTGCATTTTTTCAGACAAAATTTTATCTATTGCCATATCATTCCATTTGTCAATATTGAATAGAATGACCCCGGAGTTGAAATAAGGCTCAGTATCTGTAAAACCAAATTGATTGAGTTGTTTTATATATGCTCTGTATAAGATTGCATCAGGTACGGCGGCAATCAAAGAATTTGAAATGTCGATTTCAAATAAATCATCAATGTTACCCAAGCACAGTACATCAGTATCTAAATAAAGTGCAGTATGAGCAATACCTTTTAATAAGCAAGGGATACTCATACGGTAATACATAGCGATAGTAAAATAATGAGTAGTTTGCAGGGTAGAAAAGTATTCTGTATTTAAATGGTAAACGCTTATTGCGTAGTTTTGATTTGATGTTTCAATTTGATCGAAAATATTAAAATCATAACCTTCTGAACCACTAACTAACAAATGAAAATGTATTGGGCTGGTATTGTTTTGCAATACAGAAAGTAACGCAGTGCCGATGTGTTTGATATAGTTTTGATCGGCTGCATAAACAATATGTTTCGGCTGTTCAATGAATTCTCGTTTGCGGATATGAACAGTTTCTAATACCAATTTTTCTCTATCAAACATTTAAATTCTCCACAACTTCTCTATTGATTTCAGGTAATCTGATAGGGATATTCGGTTCAATATCAAATGCGCAGCTGATCCAGTTGCTGAAGCTGTATTTGTGTTTCAGGCCGGGGGCAAGCGGTACGTACGGCAAGGTCAGGAAGGCTTTGAGTTCTTCAAGGTTGCTTCCGTCCCAGTAGAACATATTGTTCGGGTGATAAAAATCGTAATGTACGATGGTCGGATTGGTCGTAATCAGTTTTTTGTCCAATCCAATCGCTTCGAAAATCCGCAAAGAGAGGCCGTAGTGCTTGCGGTTGAGGAAATCTACCAATACAGAGGATTTGGCCGCTTCTTCTAAGTTTTGACGATAGGAGAGGGCGTTTTCAAATGAGAAGAATTCGACTTCGGGAATGCCTAAAGCCGCTTTTTCTTCTTCGATTTTCTTACTGGCCAAGCGAAAATCTATTTCTAAACCGATTGAACGCGCAGCTTCGCAAAATGCACGGATGTCATTGTTGCGGTCGGCAGCGTACGAACCGATAAACAAGATTTTGTTTTGCGGGTTTTCAGACGGCCTGAAGCTGTCAAAGTAGAAGCTGGTGGTTGGAAAGAGTTTTTCGGTGTATTCGGGATGTTTGCCTTGGTCAAACGGATCGAAAAAGTAAAATTTGTCGAAAAATTCGATGTTGTCGAAGTCTTCTTTTAAGAAGGTCAGGGCTTCCCAGTTGTAATACACCATTAATTTTGAATGCGCTCTGAGCTTGGCGATGAAGTCTTTCGGATAGGCACCCAGCCAAATCATGAAGCAATAATCCGCTTGTTCGGGATGTTCGCTTAACAGGGAATTGAGGCGTTCTTCTACGGCGCGGAACATGGTCCGTTTTTTGAAGTCTTTTTGTCCAAGAATATTTCGATACCAGATTTTTTTCAGCCGTTGAAATACATTTTTGTATTTGAACTCTTTTTCTTCATAGGTCAGGGACAGCACTTCAAATCCGCATTTCTCCAAGTTCTCAATAATGAGTTCGTGGATTTTGAAGAGTTCCGGCATGGCGAGAATGACTTTTTTCTTACTCATAATGTATTCAATATAATATTTTGTCAGGCAGGTATATTTGCCATAGGCAATAGAGTTAATCAATGCCGAGCAGGCGGTTTAGCCATTGTGTAAACGAATAATAGGCTTTGATTTCAGGGGCAGGTTGCTGATACGGACGTGCCAAAAATTCAGGCAATGCGTCTAAATTACCGCCGTCCCATACGAACACGCGGTCTGGGTGGTATAGGTCGGTTTCCAAGATATGTTTGTTGGTGGTAATCAGTTTTTTATCGAAACGCAACGCATCAAAGATACGGAATGATAAGCCGTAATGTTCGAATTGTGCAAAATCGACGACTGCACCGCAACTTTGCACTTGGCTGAGGTTTTCTTCAAAGCTGAGGATGCTGCTGCGGTCAAGATAGCGGATGCCGTTGTGTCCGAAGGCTTTTTCAGCCCTGTCGTCTTTGCAGTAGATATGAAAATCCAAGGGTAGGCTGAGGCGTTCGGTTTCTTGGATAAAGCGTTTGGTTTGCTCTTCGCGTCTAAGTTCGTAGCCGCCTAAAAAGTAGAGTTTGTTAGTGGGTGCATATTCAGCCACGGGAAAGTCAAAGTAAAAATTGGTGGTGGCTTTGAAACGGCATTGCGGATATTTTTGAATATCGTCGGGGTCGAAAACCCAGCATTGATCAAAATAATCCAAATATTCAATGATGTCTGGGAAGCGGCCTACGCCATCCCATTGATAATTCACGCAAACATTGCTGTGTTCGCGGATGGTGGCGATAATTTCTTTGGGGTAAATATTGGCGCGGATACAGAGCGCATAATCGGCTTTTTTGCCGTTTAGCAAGGCCAATTTTTGCTGAATGTCGTCGAGGTGGCGACTGTATTTGAGGTATTTTTTATAGTTGCCGTCTTTGGAGATGTGTTTGTGATAGAGGTTTTTGAGTCTGCTGCCCAAGTTCGGGTAATAGGAATCCCGGTCGTCATAGCACAGGTTGATGACCTCAAAACCAAGAAAACGCAGATTTTTTTCGATACATTGATCCAGTCCGTACATGTAGGGAACGGCAAGAATAATGGTTTTTTTCATAATGTATTCGGATTGGAGTGGAGCTGATTTTTCAGACGGCCTTGCCTGACAGGATAAGGCCGTCTGAAAACGTTTTAATGGGCTTCGATAAATGCAGCCACTTGATCGGCATTGGTCAATGCGCTGCATACGGCTTCTTTGTTGATGCGTTTGGCGAGGCCTGCGAGGACTTTGCCGGGGCCGCATTCGGCGGATTCGGTGATGCCTTCGGAAACAAGCGCGTTGACGGTTTCTGTCCAGCGCACTGGGCTGTACAGTTGGCGTACTAGGGCGTCTTTGATTTTGTCGGCATCATCATAAGAAGCAACATCGGCGTTATGGATGACGCGGATTTGCGGTTGTTTGATGGTGATGTCTTTCAATGCTTCGGCAAGTTTTTCCGCTGCGGGCTTCATGAGGCTGCAATGTGAGGGAACGGAAACGGGCAGCGGCAGGGCGCGTTTGGCTCCGGCTTCTTTGGCAGCGGCCATGGCGCGTTCGACTGCGGCGGTATTGCCGGCAATCACGACTTGGCCCGGGGAGTTGAAGTTGACGGCTTCAACGACTTCGCCTTGTGCGGCTTCGGCGCAAATGGCTTTGACTTGTTCGTCTTCCAAACCCAAAATAGCGGCCATTGCGCCTACGCCTTGCGGTACGGCGGATTGCATGAGTTCGGCACGCAGGCGGACCAGTTTGACTGCATCTGCAAAATCCAATGCGCCGGCAGCGACGAGGGCAGTGTATTCGCCGAGGCTGTGGCCTGCAACGACGGAAGGGGTTTTGCCGCCGGCTTTTAAGTAGGCGCGGTAGGTGGCAATGCCGGCAGCCAGCATGATGGGCTGGGTGTTGACGGTTTGTCCGATTAATTCGGCATCTTCGCCGTTAATCATTGCCCACAGGTCTTGACCCAATACGGCGGAAGCTTCGTCAAATGTGGCTTTAACGATGGCTTGCTCGGCAAAGCCGTTCATCATGCCTAGGCTTTGTGAGCCTTGTCCGGGGAAGAAGAATGCGAAAGACATGGTAATTCCTTATTGGTTTGAATGTTTGAGGGTGTCTGCCAGCAGAAGGAGGGTGGCGACAGTATTGGTTGCGGTGGTCAGCCGGAAGGTGCGGACAAATCCGGGTTTGCTGGTTTTATGCCGGAATATGAGGCTGCCGCAATAACCGCCCGGCCAGCCACCAAGCAGGTTGAGCAGGTGCAATTTTGCTTCGGGTATGCGCCTGCCGTGCTTGCGTGCGCGCTGTTTGTCTTGGTAGTAAAGCAGGAAAACGTATGCACTTAGCGCGAGATAGGCAATTGCCAGTTTGGGCAATATTACAGCCGTTATGCTTAAAAACAGGCTGCTGATGCAGAGTGCAAACGTTAGGGATTTCATGGGTTTGAGCAGAATAGGCCGTCTGAAAGAGGTGTTCAGACGGCCCAATCGTTAGTATTTCACTAAAACCGCACCCCAGGCAAAACCGCCGCCGATGCCTTCGAGCAAGAGGTTTTGTCCGCGTTTGATTTGGCCGTTTTTAATGCCGACATCCAGTGCCAACGGAATGGAGGCTGCGGAAGTGTTGCCGTGGTCTTGGACGGTCAAGATCACTTTGTCCATGCTCAAACCCAAGTGTTTGGCGGTAGAGTCGATAATGCGCTTGTTGGCTTGGTGCGGCACAATCCAATCGATTTGATCAGCGGTGTAACCGGCTTCTTCGATAACGTCATCTGCGATTTTGGATAGCATTTTGACGGCAAACTTGAATACGCCGGGGCCGTCCATGCTGATGTAGGGCGAACCGCAAACCTGGCCGTTGGCGATTTGTCCGGGGACGTTCAAAAGGTCGAGGTAGTTGCCATCGGCTTTGAGTTTGCCGTGGATGATGCCCGGTTCGTCAGATGCGCTTAAGACAACCGCGCCAGCACCATCACCAAAGAGGACGCAGGTGGTGCGGTCGTTCCAATCGACGATGCGGCTGAAGGTTTCCGCGCCGATGACCAAAGCGTTTTTCGCCATGCCGCTTTTGATGTAGGCATTGGCAGTGGTCAGGGCATACATAAAACCGGCGCACACGGCTTGTACGTCAAAGGCAGGGCAGCCGTTGGCAATGCCCAATTTTTGCTGCACGATGGTTGCCGTAGAAGGGAATTGCATATCGGGAGTGGCTGTGGCGACGATAATCAGATCGATATCGTCAGCCTGCAAATCGGCATCTGCCAAGGCGCGGCGCGCTGACTCGGCGGCCAAGTCGCTGGTTTTTTCGCTGTCGTCTGCAATATGGCGAAATTTGATACCTGTACGCGTGGTAATCCACTCGTCGGAAGTGTCCACTTTTTTTGCAAGGTCGTCATTGCTGACGCGGTTGGCAGGAAGGTAGCTGCCTGTACCGGAAATTTTGGCATATTGCATGAGAACGGCCTTTTTAGAGAGTTGATTCAGATAGTCGGGTATTGTAAGCGAAAATGGGAAAATTCCCAATATTAAGAATGAAGTCGGTGATTAAAGATAAAAACAGGCCGTCTGAACATTTTGAAGTTTCAGACGGCCTGTGTATATCAGCCTTAAGCTTCCGTTGTTAGAGCAGCGGTTTCTTCCAGTTCGGCTGCTGCTTTGGCGGCTTCCAAAGCGGCCAACTGGGTGGCTACGCCTTGTTCGATTTGAGCGAGGCCGGCAGATTTGGCTTCGTGGTAGGCCTCTTCCAAAGCATAACGGAAGCCGACTTCGTCGGTTCCACCGTGGCTCTTAATCACAATACCGCGTAAACCAAGTAGGATGGCGCCGTTAAATTTGCGCGGATCCAATTTGCCTTTCAAGCCTTTGAGTGCGGGCAGGGCGGCAATGGCGGCAAGTTTGTTGAACAGGGTGCTTTGGAATTCACGGCGGATGGCGCCGCTCATGAATTTAACTGCGCCTTCGATGGTTTTGAGCATAACGTTGCCGACAAACCCGTCTGCGACAACGACATCGGCTTCGCCATATAAAACGCCGTTGCTTTCGATATTGCCGATAAAGTTGAGTTTGCTGCTGCTCAACAGTTTAAAGGTTTGTTTGACGGCATCCGTACCCTTGATGTCTTCTGTACCGACGTTCAAAAGGGCGACGCGCGGGCTGCCTTTTTCTGGGTGCAACGCGTGTACCAGCTCGCTGCCGATGATGGCAAATTGAACCAGTTGTTCGGGCGTACAGTCGACGTTAGCTCCCAAATCCAAAGCCAGGGTAACGTGTTCGCTGTCGGAAGGCAGGAATTTAGCGATGGCAGGACGCTCAATGCCGGGAATGGTTTTGAGGACGAATCGGGCGGTCGCCATCAGTGCGCCGGTATTGCCTGCCGATACGGCGGCTTGCGCGTTGCCTTCTTTGACTTGGTTGATGGCGATGCGCATGGATGATTCTTTTTTGTTTTTCAGCGCGGATTGCGGCGCTTCATCCATTTCGACGACTTGCGCTGCATGGCAGACGGTAATGCGGTCCATAGGTGCGCCTGCCGAGCTTAATGCTTGGCGGACTGCTGCTTCATCTCCGACCATAATCAGATGTACGTCGGATTGCTGTTTCAGGAAATCCACTGCACCGGGGACGGTAACCGCAAGGCCTGCATCTCCGCCCATGGCATCTACGGCCAGTGTAATCATGTTGTTCTCCGGTTTGTGTGTTTCAGACGGCCTCAGACAATCGGACAAGCACATTCATCTGATTTTCAGGAGATTGAATTGAAAATCAGATGAAAAGGCTTGTTGCGATGGTCGTACCAAATTTATTGGTTTTGCGCGGCCAATTTGTTGTGTTCGTCGATGTCCAGCGCGTCCCAAGGATAGTTGATCCACCAGTCTTCCACGGTAATGCCGCTGAAATAAGGGATGCCTTCGGGAATCTTGCCGACTTTGGCTTTGATTTTTTCATGCAATACTGCCACGCCGACGGTGCCGAAATCTTCTTTCAACAATTCGTTCAGGCAGAATTCCATGGTAACGCGGCTGTCGTCCACTTCGTCAACAACCAGTACGTTTTTGCCTTTCAGTACATCGGGAACGGGATCGAGCCATTGGACTTTTTTTACTTCCTCGGTCACTTGACCTTCGTTATCGCTGTCGTAGTAGGCTGTGGTGACGGCGTAAATCGGAATTTCCAAGAAGCAGCGCAACATGCGGGCAGGGATAAAACCGCCGCCGCCAATGGCAATCATGGCATCATATTTGGTGCCGGAGTTTTGGATTTTTTCCGCCAATCCTTTGATTACGCGGTGGATGTCGTCGTAGGTGTACCAGATTTTACGTTTCATGGTGTGCTTCCGAAGAGGAAAATACAGAGTGCAATGCAAAAAAGCCAGTCATTGCATGGCAATATTCTGGCTTTTTCAGTCAGACGAACGGATTATTCGCCTTTAGCTTTTACCACTTTACGGCCACGGTACATACCGTTTGGAGAAATGTGGTGTGGACGATGTACTTCGCCGGTTGCGCTGTCAACAGACAGAGAAGGCGCAGTCAGAGCGTCGTGTGAACGGTGCATACCGCGTTTAGAAGGGGATTTTTTGTTTTGTTGAACGGCCATTTCAAGCTCCTAGATAAATAAACTGTGTCCTAATTAACTGCTTTTCAAACCTGCTAAAACAGCGAAGGGGTTTGGTTTGTCCCGATTGACTTCTTCCAGTGTTCCATTGTTGCCGCAGTCTTCGTGTCGAGGGGAGAAAGGGAGCGACATCAGGATTTGGTCTTCAACCAGAGTCCGCACGTCAAGCTCTTTTTCGAGCAGCATGCCTTCCAATTCTTCATCGGCAAGCATGGCTTCGTCCAAACTCTCTTCATCGGCAAACAGGACGATACGGCTGGTTTCATCGAGTAGAAACGGCATGGGCGTAATGCAACGCTGGCAAATCAGGGGCATGTCGGCTTTGACGTTTAAATCGAGAAACAGACGGTGCAGCCGGTCGCGACCGCCTTGCAGCGTAAACGACACGCGTGTCTGTTTGTCGGCCGGATAATCGTGCGAACTGACTCGTTCATCCAATTCTTCGAGCAGGAAACTGCCTTGCAGATTCTGCCCTTCGGCGGCGAAAACTTCTGGGTCAATCAAATTAGGGTATGACATAAACGGAGTATGATATAATTTCGGCGGTCTAACGTCAATGTTTTTAAGTAAAAATATGGAAGTAAAACTGCCTTTGGTTTTAGGGTCGAGTTCGGTTTTCCGCTGCGGACAGCTTCGCCGTTTGGGTATCGATTTTCAGACGGCATCGCCTGATTTTGACGAAACGCCTATTGCGGGCGAGCATGCAGGCGAGACGGCGTTGCGTTTGGCTGAAGGCAAAGCCCGTTCATTGGCGGCAACTTTTCCTGCTGCGCTGATTATCGGCGCAGACCAAGTGGCATGGTGCGAAGGACGTCAATTGGGTAAGCCGATGAACGTCGCAAATGCACAACAGATGCTGGCGGACTTAAGCGGAAAACGGATTGAATTTTACAGCGCAATCGTGCTTTTGAATACTGCTACGGGCAAGGTTCAGCATCATGTCGATCATACGGTGGTTGCCATGCGCCAGTTGTCGCAGGAACAAATCAGCCGATATTTGGAACGCGAGCCGGATGCGGTTTATTGTGCCGGTGCGGCAAAGAGCGAGGGTTTGGGCGCCGCTTTGTTGGAGCGTATTGAAAGTACGGACCCGAATGCTTTGATCGGCCTTCCGATTTTCCGTCTGATTGATTTTTTGAAAAACGAAGGTGTGGAAGTTTTATAGTTTGAGGCCGTCTGAATGTGTTCAGACGGCCTGAGATTTTTTGGAGTTGGAAGAATGAAACCGATTTTGTATTTGATTCCTACCCCTTTGGGTGCGCCTGATACGCCATGCCTGTTGCCGCATGAACAACAGGCGATTGTCGGGCTGACGGATTTTATCGTGGAAGCGGAAAAAACAGCGCGCGCGCATTTGAAACATTTGGGCGTGACTACGCCTATCCGCGAGCTGAATCTGCAAACGCTGAATGAACACACGGATTTGAAGATTTTGCCGGAATTGCTGAAACCTTTGCAAGAAGGGCGCAGTATGGGTATTGTCAGCGAGGCGGGTTGTCCGGCTGTTGCCGATCCGGGAGCGAATTTGGTGGCGTTGGCGCATAAACACGGTTTTGAAGTACGGCCTTTGGTCGGCCCGTCCAGCTTGTTGCTGGCGCTGATGGCTTCGGGTGCGAATGGGCAAAACTTTGCATTTAAGGGTTATCTGCCGTCTGAAAAAAGTGAGCGCATTCAGAGTTTGAAGGCTTTGGAACAACGTTCGCGCCAGCAGAATGAAACGCAGCTGTTTATCGAAACGCCGTATCGTAACGATGCGTTGTTGGCTGATGCGGTGGAAAACCTGCATCCTGAAACGCGCTTGTGCGTGGCTACGGACTTGACCTTGCCGACACAGGAAATCATCAGTCAGACGATTGCGCAGTGGAGAAAAAGAAAAGAAATGCCGAATTTGAAAAAACGCCCGACGATTTTTGTGTTGCATGCTGCTTAAAACTGGATTGGATTCAATCTCAAACTGTATTTGTTTGGGGAAATAAAAAAAGGCCGTCTGAACAACAGACGGCCTTTGTGTTGCCTAAACCTTCATCAAGAAACGACTTCGCCTTGGGCGCGTTGTTTTTCGATACTGCGGTTGATGTGCCATTGTTGGGCGATGGTCAAGAGGTTGTTGACTACCCAGTACAGAACCAAACCGGCAGGGAAGAAGAAGAACATGATGGAGAAAATCAAAGGCATGACTTTCATCATTTTCGCCTGCATAGGGTCGGTTGACGGCGGATTCAGATAAGTCTGTGCAAACATGGTTGCCGCCATAATAAAAGGCAGGATGTAGAAAGGATCCGGACGGCTCAAGTCGGTAATCCAACCCAACCAAGGCGCTTGGCGCAATTCTACGGAGGCGAACAATGCCCAGTACAGACCGATGAAGACGGGGATTTGCAACAGCATAGGCAGACAGCCGCCCAGCGGATTGATTTTCTCGTCTTTGTAAAGCTGCATCATGGCTTGTTGCTGCGCCATGCGGTCATCGCCGTATTTCTCTTTGATGGCTTGCAATTTAGGTGCGGCGGCACGCATTTTTGCCATAGAGCGGTAAGAGGCGTTGGTCAATGGATACAGTACGGCTTTGACGATGATGGTCAAAACGATGATTGCCCAGCCCCAGTTGCCGATGATGTTGTGCAGTTGGTTCAAGAGCCAGAAGAGCGGGGAGGCGAACCAGTGTACTTTGCCATAGTCTTTGGCCAGTTGCAGTTTGTCGGCGATGTTGGCGATAACGGAAGTGGTTTGCGGACCGGCATACAGGTTGATAGCGGTTTCGGCTTTTGTACCGGCTTGGATGGCGGCTAAAGGCACGCTGACGCTTGCGCTGTACAAGTTGTCGTTGCGGCGTTTGATGTCGATACGGCAGTCGCCTGCGGTGCAAACGCTTTGACCGTCTTTAGGCTGCAAAATCCAAGTGGACATGAAGTGGTGTTCAATCATGCCAAGCCAGCCGGTCGGGGTTTTGCGGATGTATTCGGCTTCAGATTTGCCGGATTTGGCATCGTCGTCCAAATCAGAGAAGCTGACTTTTTGGAAGCCGCCTTCAGGGGTGTAAACCACCGGGCCGACGTAAGAGCGGGTGAAGTAGCCTTGGCCTTCAGGTTCGCTGTGGTCGCGAACGATGCGGTAGTCTGCACTTAGGTTGACGGGTTGGCCGTTGCTGTTGGTAATGTCAAAGCGGACGTTGACCAAGTAGCTGCCTTTGGTAAAAGTATAAACTTTGTCGATTTTCAGGCCGTTGGTTTCAGGTGCGCTCAGGCGGACTTCAACTTTGTCGCCTTCCAAACTGTATTGTTTTTGTGGAGCGGTAAAGCTGATTCCTTTCAGAACATTGTTGCCTTGTGCGTCCAAAAGCTCGGATTGGGCGACGTAGGTGTATTCCTTGCCGTCGTTAAACAGAACGAAAGGTTTGTGTTCGTCGCCGGTTGCTTTGTATTGCAAGAGGGTCAGCTGACGCAGGTCGCCGCTTTTCTCATCGATGACGGCTTTAACTGTGTCTGTGGTAACGGTAATAGGAGAGGCCGGGGTAAGCGCGGCTTCGGCAGCGGCTTTTGCCGGAGCAGCGGCCGTTTGCTGTTGCGCGGCTTGTTGCGCCGGATTAGGTTTGGGGCTGGGGAAAAAATGTTCCCAGCCGGCAAAGATTGCCACTGAAATGGCAAAAAACGCCATTAGTCTTTTAAAATCCATAAGAGATTCCTGGAATTGACGGATAGGTAATCAAGATGAAAACTGCTTCAGACGGCATTATATAGAAACCGACGGGAAATTAAAGGAAATCGTGTTCTTTAAATGGTTGACAGCAGCATTATGGAACAGGGTCATGGCCGTGTCCGCCGAAAGGATGGCATCGTGCGATGCGTTTGATTGCCAGCCATCCGCCTTTGAATGCGCCGTATTTTTTGACGGCTTCGACTGCGTATTGTGAACAGGTCGGGGTATAGCGGCAGCGCGGCGGAATGAGGGGGCTGATGCAGTATTGGTAAAAGCGGATGAGTGCGAGGAGGAGCTTGGAAAGCAGGGTATTCATCGGCGTTTTTTCATCAGCTGGGCAAGTTGGCTTCGGGCTTCCGGAGCAGTTTCCCGATTAAACGCCTGACGCACGCGCACAACAAAATCATGCGGCGGCAGCTGGTGTTGATTCAGCCTGAACCAGTCGCGGATGACGCGCTTCATATAATTGCGGTCATGGGCGCGTTTGGCGGTCTTTTTGCTGACGACCAAACCAAGGCGCGGATGGCCGAGCGCGTTGTCTGCGGACTGGGAGACTTGCAGTAAATCGCGGCTGCGTCGGTTTTTCAACGCAAAAACGGATGAAAAATCATCCGTTTTTAATAAGCGATACTGCTTCGAGAAGCCGTAATTCAAAATTATACAGCCAGGCGTTTGCGGCCTTTGGCGCGACGGGCAGCCAATACTGCGCGACCACCGCGGGTTTTGGAGCGAACCAAGAAGCCGTGGGTGCGTTTGCGTTTGGTAACGGAAGGTTGATAAGTGCGTTTCATGATGTTTCCTAAAAATTGGTAGATAATTAAACCGTGAATTACACTCCAATTTGCCGCTTTTGTCAATCAATATAAAAACTTTTCGTTGGCTAAAGTGTGACAATGGGTTTTATGCATTGATAGAA
This sequence comes from Neisseria sp. P0009.S010, assembly GCF_051958545.1. Classification (NCBI taxonomy): domain Bacteria; kingdom Pseudomonadati; phylum Pseudomonadota; class Betaproteobacteria; order Neisseriales; family Neisseriaceae; genus Neisseria; species Neisseria sp. P0009.S010. Next base: position 199,238 of record NZ_JBQCVH010000002.1, on the reverse strand, counting down.
TTTGTGGATAAAATTTTGCGGCGGTTGTGGATAAAAAAGAGTGGAATGGGTATAATCGCCCAACCTTGCCTTTCTCTGTGCGCAAGGCCGTATGAAAGCAGCGGGAGTATCGTAAAAATTTGATTTTTATCGGATTGCCTGTCTGCTCTGCCTTCTTGTATTTCCCAAGTCTTCCATTTTCCGAGCTTAATCTCATGACGTTAGCTGAATTTTGGCCGCTGTGCCTTTGCCGCCTTCACGAAATGTTGCCTGCCGGGCAGTTTGCGCAATGGATTGCGCCTTTGACCGTGGGTGAAGAAAACGGCGTATGGGTGGTGTATGGTAAAAACCAATTTGCCTGCAATATGCTCAAAAGCCAGTTTGCCGCCAAAATTGACGCCGTACGTGCCGAATTGGTGCCTCAGCAGGCTGCGTTTGCGTTTAAGCCGGGCGTAGGTACGCATTATGAAATGGCGGCTCAGGCTGTTGCGCCAGTGCAAGTGCAAGAAGTCATTGAAGTTGAAGAATTTGTAGAGCCTGTTCAAATGCCTTTGCAAACTGTTGTTGTAATGGAAGAAGATAGGCCGTCTGAAACGGTTTCCAAGCCTGCCACTGCCATGACGGCTGCCGAGATTTTGGCGCAACGCATGAAGAACCTGCCGCATGAGCCTCAAGTGCAAACTGCCGCTCCGGCTGAGTCTAAAGCGGTTGCCAAAGCCAAAACCGACGCGCAACACGATGCGGAAGAAGCGCGCTACGAACAGACCAATCTGTCGCGCGACTATACATTTGAAACCTTGGTGGAAGGTAAGGGTAACCGCCTTGCCGCCGCAGCTGCCCAAGCGATCGCTGAAAATCCGGGGCAGGGCTACAACCCGTTTTTCTTATACGGCAGTACCGGTTTGGGTAAAACCCACTTGGTGCAAGCCATCGGCAACGAATTGCTGAAAAACCGTCCTGATGCCAAAGTGCGCTATATGCACTCGGACGACTATATCCGCAGCTTTATGAAGGCTGTGCGCAACAACACTTATGATGTGTTCAAGCAACAATACAAACAATATGACCTGCTGATTATCGACGATATTCAGTTCATCAAAGGCAAAGACCGTACGATGGAAGAATTCTTCTATCTGTACAACCATTTCCACAACGAGAAAAAACAGCTGATTCTGACGTGCGACGTATTACCTGCCAAAATCGAGGGCATGGACGACCGTCTCAAATCCCGTTTCTCATGGGGTTTGACGTTGGAACTCGAACCGCCCGAATTGGAAATGCGTGTGGCGATTTTGCAGAAAAAGGCAGAAGCGGCCGGTATCAGTATCGAAGATGAAGCCGCATTGTTTATCGCCAATCTGATCCGTTCCAATGTGCGTGAGTTGGAAGGCGCGTTTAACCGTGTCAGCGCCAGCAGCCGTTTTATGAACCGCCCAGTCATCGACATGGATTTGGCGCGTACGGCTTTGCAGGATATTATTGCCGAGAAACACAAAGTCATTACCGCCGACATCATCATCGATGCGACAGCCAAATACTACCGTATTAAAATCAGCGATATATTAGGTAAAAAACGCACGCGCAACATCGCCCGTCCGCGCCAAGTCGCCATGAGCCTGACCAAAGAGCTGACCACGCTCAGCCTGCCTTCTATCGGCGATGCCTTTGGCGGTCGCGACCACACGACTGTGATGCACGGCGTTAAAGCGGTGGCGAAACTGCGTGAAGAAGATCCCGAATTGGCGCAAGACTACGAAAAATTGCTGATTTTGATTCAGAACTGACCCAATGCAATTTCAGACGGCCTGATGTCAATATGAGGCCGTCTGAAAACAAAAAATATTTTAAAATACCCAAATCAACCGATTTCAAATTCAAAGGAATGGAACATGCTGATTTTACAAGCCGATCGCGACAGTCTGCTCAAGCCGTTGCAAGCCGTTACCGGTATTGTCGAACGTCGCCATACTCTGCCGATTTTGTCCAATGTGTTGCTGGAAAGCAAAGACGGACAAACCAAACTTTTGGCAACCGACTTGGAAATCCAAATCAATACCGCCGGCCCTGAAAGTCAGGCAGGCGATTTCCGCATTACGACCAACGCTAAAAAATTCCAAGACATTTTGCGCGCCCTGCCTGACAGTGCGTTGGTGTCACTGGATTGGGCGGACAACCGTTTGACTTTGCGCGCGGGAAAATCCCGTTTTGCCCTGCAAACCCTGCCTGCAGAAGACTTTCCGTTGATGAACGTCGGCAGCGATGTGAGCGCGACTTTCTCGCTGACTCAAGAAACCTTCAAAACCATGCTTTCGCAAGTGCAATACAGCATGGCGGTTCAAGATATCCGCTATTACCTCAACGGCTTGCTGATGCAGGTTGAAGGCAACCAACTGCGCCTTGTTGCAACCGACGGCCACCGCCTTGCTTATGCGGCCAGCCAAATTGAAGCGGAACTGCCGAAAACGGAAGTAATCCTGCCGCGCAAAACGGTATTGGAACTCTTCAAGCTGCTGAACAATCCGTCCGAGTCCATCACCGTTGAGCTTTTGGACAATCAAGTACGCTTCCAATGCAATGGCACGACCATTGTCAGCAAAGTCATCGATGGCAAATTCCCTGACTTTAACCGCGTGATTCCTTTGGATAACGACAAGATTTTCCTCGTATCCCGTACCCAGCTTTTGGGTGCGCTTGAACGTGCCGCCATTCTTGCCAATGAAAAATTCCGCGGCGCGCGACTGTTCCTGCAGCCTGGTTTGCTGAGTGTTGTATGTAGCAACAACGAGCAGGAAGAAGCACGCGAAGAGCTTGAAATCGCTTATCAAGGCGGAGAACTCGAAGTCGGTTTCAACATCGGCTACTTGATGGATGTGTTACGTAACATCCACTCCGATGATATGCAGCTTGCTTTCGGCGATGCCAACCGTTCAACGCTGTTTACTGTGCCGAACAATCCGAATTTCAAATACATCGTGATGCCGATGCGTATTTAATTGGGTGAACAAACAAAAAGAGCGTGTACGGGACACGCTCTTTTTTATAGGATTGAATCAAAAGGCCGTCTGAAAATTGTTTTTCAGACGGCCTTTTGATTAAACCGGGATGATTCGGTTAAATAGGAAAACTGGGATTAACGTGGACGTGGTTCGCAGTTTTTCACCAGGAATGAGCCGTTAGGGGCGTTCACGCCAACTACTTCAGAAGTAGTGTGGGTGTTTTTGTCGATGAAACCGGCAGACATTGCATAACCTTGACGGTTGGTGAAAGTAGTGCCAGTGCTGTCAGAACGTTTTTTGTTGACAACCAAAGAGGCTTTTTTGCCACCGGCGTTTACGTCAGCAGTAACTGCACGGCCGCTACGGTCAAAGCCGTACATCACGTTCAGTGATTTGCCACCGTCACAATGGTAAGAAACGAAGCCGGCAGGTGCAGCGGCAGCAGAGAAGGAAACAGTAGCCAATGCGGCTGCAGTGATAACAGAAAGTAATTTCATGATCTAAGCTCCATATGAGGGTTGTGTGTTATCTTGCAAAATGAGAAAGGGTTTCCGTTTGCAGATGAAGCGTATTTTAGGCGTTTTGTCGGTAGTGGCAATTAGGTAAATTGCAAAACAGTGTTTACTTATGCTTACCCGATTGTTTATTAATAGAAAGTTGTTTGTAATTTGGTGTTGCAAAGTGGTTATGCGGATTGTTGCGGAATATATACATTAATGATTCTTTAAGAAATATAGCAAAAGAATACAAAAAAGGCCGTCTGAATATTCAGACGGCCTTTGATATGAAGCGGTTTACAAGAAGAAAATTGAAGCGATAGTCACGGCGATGACACCATAGATGCTCATCGGGATGACAGTTTTCTTGATGATCGCGCCTTCGGCGTTGTTTACGTTCAACACGCTGCATACGGCGATGATGTTGTTGATGCAGACCATGTTACCCATTGCGCCGCCTACGGATTGCAGGGCGAGGATGAGGGTAACGGACAGGCCGGTATCAAGCGCGATTTGTTGTTGAATCGGACCAAAGGTCAAGTTGGATACAGTGTTGGAGCCGGAGAAGAATGCACCGATTGCACCCAGGTATGGGGAGAAGTACACCCAGTGTTCGCCAGCCATATTGGCAAATTCTTTACCGATGATTTTCACCATGGAGTCGTCGCCGCCAACCATCATCAGTTGAACCATAATCAGCGCACCCATCAGGGCAAGCAGAGGTTTTTTGGTTTGGTTGAAGGTTGCAGCGTAGAAAGACCATGCATCTTTGAATTTGGTTTTGTACAGCAGGATGCAAATCCAAACGGTGAAGACAAACGGAATCCAAGCCGGAACGTAGAGGGTTTGGTAGGAAGCGTTTACGCCTTGACCGAAGATGTTGCCGAAGGTGATGGTCAGGGAGTCGCTGACGGTGATTTTGGACAAATCAAACGGCAGTTGGAAGCTGAACCATTCTTCTTTGCTGGTCAGCAGGCCTTTGATGCCCAGCTGTTTGATACGGGTTATCACCAGCATGCCGATCAGCATACCCAAAGGAGCAAGTGCTTTGGCAACTTGTGCGAAAGGTACTTTTTCTGCATTCGGGTCTTTGGCGTAATCTTTGCTCAAGCCCCAGCCGCGGTTTGCGGCGAATACGGATACCATCAGGCCGATTGCGCCGGCAACCAGAGATGGGAATTCTTCATTGACCATCGCCAATGCAACGTAAGGAAGGGTACAGGAGAATACGGCGATACCGATGAAGCCCAAGTTTTTGCGGATTTCAGCCCAAGGTACGATGAAGCTCAAGCCGATAACAGGGATGATGAAACCAGCAAAGAAGTGCATTACGCCGGTTTGCATACCGATTTCCATAATGCTCTTTTGATCCAAGCCCAAAGGAGCGAAGCCGAACCAAGTCGGGGTACCTACTGCACCGAAGGATACGGGTACGGAGTTCATGACCAAAGTGAAGATGGCTACTTTTAATGGGTTGAAGCCCAAGCTCATCAGGATTGGCGCGGCAATGGCGGCAGGTGTGCCGAAACCGGATGCGCCTTCAATCATAAAGGCGAAAGACCAGCCGATGATCATCAACTGGGCAATCGGATTCGGGCTGATGGTGGCCAGCCATTTGCGGATGACATCGATACAGCCGGTGGTTTCCATCATGCGGTTAAACATAATGGCACCGAAAATTACGGTAATCGGGGTCAGGGTAGAGACGAGGCCGGACGCGGCTGTTGCGTTGAGCAACATGGCGTCGTCGCCGAAATAAAACAGTTTGATGGCATAAATCAGCGCGGCGGTAATCGGCAACGCGACGTAGGACGGCATACTGTTTTTCTTAACCATCAGCCAGATCAGCAGCACGATGGGAAAAATACTGAGAAAGAGAGCCATGGGATTATCCTCGGGGCAACAAGCATCATAACCGTCAATCAATGGGGTTTGATGCGATGTGTTGAGTAGTTAATGTTTTTCGAATAAGGATTGCTATTTTTTTAGATGCAACCAGTTATCAGGTAAATTGGTTTTACCAATTTATGAAAACTGTTGCACACTTTACGTAATCTTATGTAATCGGTCAAGAGGTTTGTAACAAAAAAGGCCGTCTGAAATTGGGTTTTCAGACAGCCTGAGAGCATTGCCAGTAGTGCATTTGGTCGAATATCGAATGGTATTTACATTCAATATTTTGTAAAGATTTTGTTTTTAATTGATTTCAAACGAATTATTCTATTCCTGCCCATTTATGCGTTTGTACGCTCAATTGCCAATGGACGAGTGCATCGGGTCGGCTGTTTAACACACCGATTTGGCGGATGGTGTCGTAGATATTCATCACACCATCTTTCTCGCAAGGCGAGAGGTAGTAATGTTGGGCGCGGATTTTGCGTTCCATCTCTTGGCAAAATGCAACGACATCGCTGTCGGCAACAATGCGCACTTCATTAGCTTTCTCGATGCAACTGGATTCATATTTGGCGGCGTAGCAGGCTTTAGGGCTGGTGGCAACGTAGTCGATTTGCGGCGGCGCGGGGTTGAGGCCGTTGGTTTCGATACACAGGAAATAGCCTTCGGCTTTGAGTGTGTTGAGCAGGGTATCCAAATGCGGTTGGATGGTAGGCTCGCCGCCGGTAATGATGATGTTGCGCGCCGTGTAGGTTTTCAGACGGCCCAAAATATCGGACAGGCTCATCATGCCGAATTTGAGGTAGTCGGTATCGCACCAGCTGCACGCGAGATTGCATTTGCCCAAACGGATGAAAACGGCGGGCATGCCTGTATTCCAGCCTTCGCCTTGCAGGCTTTCAAAGATTTCGACAATGCGGTATTGGGGATTGTTCGGCGTGATGTGAATGGTCATGAATGTCGGGTGTGGGGTTTTAATTGTTGTGGTGAAGCGTTTTAAGAAATCGGTTGAGGCAGCCATTCTTTCTGTTAGTTCGAGTGGAAAGAACGGCTGGTGTGTTTAAGCGGCAATGACGGCTGCGGCGGCCAAAAATGCCGGCAAGCCTTGTTTGAGCAAAATGCCTTTGTTGCCGGATGAAAACGCGCCCCATGCGGCGGCGATGAGGACAAAGCCGAGGAACAGGATGGTCGCGCCGTAAACCGCGTTGTCGGGTGCGGCAAAGCGCGCCCATACCAAGCCGATGGCGAGGAAACCGTTGTACAGGCCTTGGTTGGAAAACAGGGTTTGCACGCGCTTTTGTTCCATAAATTCGTAAGGCATGTTGAACAGCTCTGACGCTTTTTCGCTTGGGATTTGCGTCATTTCGAGCCAGGCGACGTAGAAATGTTCGACAGCGACGAAGAGGACGAGGAGGGTGGAGATGATTTTCATGAAGATTCCTTTTGATGTTTAGCGGATGGGTGTGTTTGTGGAACAGGGCGTCTGAAAAATACAAAATGCTGGTTTAGTCTCCTTCATATTCCGCACACGACGTCGGCGTTTCCCATAGTTTCACGCTGCACACTTTGACACCGGCATTTTTCAGACGGCCATACATTTCTACGCTCATGTTTTCGGCTGTGGTGCGGCAGGGCAGGCGCAGGGTTTTCATGTTCCAACTTTCCAAAAGCGCGGCGATTTGGCTTTCGCGTTCGTTGTTGCCGTGATAGATGAAGGCATGGTCGAACGGGTCGGTAATGTGTTGTTTGACGATGGTTTTCAGGTCGGTAAAGTCCATCACCATGCCGTCTTTTGCGCCGCCTTGGATAACGGGCGCGGAGACGATGATTTCGAGTTTGTAGGTGTGGCCGTGCAGGTTTTGGCATTTGCCGTCATGCCCGTCGAGCATGTGCGAGGAATCGAAGGTAAAGATTTTGGTGATTTTCATGAGATGAGGGAAGCCGATGAGGCCGTCTGAACGGTGTCAAACCGGTTTCAGACGGCCTTAAGATTATTGTTCGGAAGGGAGTTTGAGGAAATGCTCGCGATAATGGCGCATTTCTTCGATACTTTCGAGGATGTCGTCCAATGCCTTGTGCGAACCGCGTTTGACCACGCTTTTGGCAACGGCCGGATTCCAGCGTTTGGCCAATTCTTTCAGCGTGGATACGTCTAAGTTGCGGTAGTGGAAATAGGCTTCCAAACGCGGCATGTATTTGACCATGAAGCGGCGGTCTTGATGGATGGAGTTGCCGCACATGGGCGTCGATTTCTCAGGTATCCATGCGGACATGAAGTCCAACAGGTTTTGCTCGACTTCGGCTTCGGTCAGTTTGGATTTGCGCACGCGTTGGGTCAGGCCGGTGCGGCCGTGGGTGGCGGTGTTCCACTCGTCCATGCTGTTGAGCAACTCGTCGCTTTGATGGATGACGTATACGTCCGATTGCGCCAGTACGTTCAAATCGGAGTCGGTAATGATCATGGCGACTTCGATAATGCGGTCGTGTTCCGGGTTGAGGCCGGTCATTTCCATATCGAGCCAGCAGAGATTGTTTGCGTTTTGGGTCATTTCAGACGGCCTTGTGTTTTCAGTTGGCAGTATTATAAAGGATAAAGGTTCGGGCCGTCTGAAAGCATTTGTAACAAGTTGTGCAATCTCTTGATATAATCGTCCGTTACACAAAAAATCACCGCCAAAAATCATGAACCCAAGCCCTTTGCTCGATATTATCGATACGCCTCAGGATTTGCGCCGTCTGGAGAAAAAACAGCTGCCGCAAGTCGCCGCCGAATTGCGCGAATTTCTGTTGGATTCCGTCGGTAAGACGGGTGGCCATTTCGCCAGTAACTTGGGCGCGGTCGAGCTGACGGTGGCACTGCATTATGTGTACGACACGCCCGAAGACCATTTGGTCTGGGATGTCGGCCATCAAAGCTATCCGCACAAAATCCTAACCGGCCGCAAAAATCAAATGCACACCATGCGCCAATACGGCGGTTTGGCGGGTTTTCCGAAACGCAGCGAGTCGGAATACGACGCGTTCGGCGTAGGACATTCTTCCACATCCATCGGCGCGGCATTGGGTATGGCCGTTGCCGACAAACAGTTGGGCAACAACCGCCGCAGCGTCGCCATCATCGGCGATGGAGCCATGACGGCAGGTCAGGCGTTTGAAGCCCTGAACTGCGCAGGCGATATGGATGTCGATTTGCTGGTCATCCTCAACGACAACGAAATGTCGATTTCCCCCAATGTCGGCGCGCTGCCGAAATATCTTGCCAGCAACGTCGTGCGCGATATGCACGGCCTATTGAGCACCATCAAAGCCCAATCGAGCAAAGTATTGGATAAATTGCCCGGCGCGATGGAGCTTGCCCAAAAAGTCGAAAACAAAATCAAAACCTTGGCAGGCGAAGCGGAACACGCCAAACAGTCGCTGTCTTTGTTTGAAAACTTCGGTTTCCGTTACACCGGCCCGGTTGACGGCCACAACGTTGAAAATCTGGTGGACGTATTAAAAGACTTGCGTGGCCGCAAAGGCCCTCAGTTGCTGCACGTCATCACCAAAAAAGGCAACGGCTACAAATTCGCCGAAAACGATCCTGTCAAATACCACGCTGTTGCCAAGCTGCCGAGCGAAGTGCCTGCGCCGGAAGTCAAACCTGCCGCGGCCAAACCAACTTATACGCAAGTTTTCGGCCAATGGCTGTGCGACCAAGCGGCGGCTGACGAGCGTTTGGTTGCCATCACGCCTGCCATGCGCGAGGGCAGCGGCTTGGTTGAGTTTGAACAGCAATTCCCCGACCGCTATTTCGACGTTGGAATCGCCGAGCAACACGCCGTTACCTTTGCGGGCGGTTTAGCATGCGAAGGCATTAAGCCTGTCGTGGCGATTTACTCCACTTTCCTGCAACGCGCTTACGACCAGTTGGTACACGACGTTGCCTTGCAAAACCTGCCTGTTTTGTTCGCTATCGACCGCGCCGGTATTGTTGGTGCAGACGGCCCGACCCATGCCGGTTTATACGACTTGAGCTTTTTGCGTTGCGTGCCGAACATGATTATTGCCGCACCAAGTGACGAAAACGAATGCCGCCTGCTGCTCTCAACCTGCTATCAAGCAAACTCTCCGTCCTCAGTCCGTTATCCGCGCGGTACAGGCACGGGCGCAACCATTTCAGACGGCCTGGAAACCGTTGAAATCGGCAAAGGCATTATCCGTCGCAAAGGCGAGAAAATTGCCGTTATCGCCTTTGGCAGCATGGTTGCCCCATCATTGACCGTCGCCGACAAGCTGAATGCGACCGTTGCCGATATGCGCTTTGTCAAACCGATAGATGAAGAACTAATCGTCAGTCTTGCCCGAAGCCATGACTACATCGTTACTGTCGAAGAAAATGCCGAACAAGGTGGCGCAGGCAGCGCGGTGTTGGAAGTGTTGGCGAAACACGGCATCTGCAAACCGGTGTTGCTGCTGGGTGTAGAAGATAAAGTTACCGAACACGGCGACCCGAAAAAACTGTTGGACGACTTGGGTTTGAGTGCCGAAGCGATTGAAAAACGCATTGCCGGCTGGATCAAGGCTGTCTGAAAAATGATTAAAACCTATCAATACATTGCATAATTTATGGGAAAAAAACTAATCAGCATCAGCATGGTGCGCAACGAAAACGACGTGATCGAATCGTTTGTCCGTCATAATCTCGAGCTGATGGATGAAATGCACATCATCGATCACGGCAGCAGCGATGGAACAAGGGAAATCCTGATTCAATTGAAAGAAGAAGGTTTGCCGATATTTATCTATCAATATCAAGAGCTCAAGTACAATCAAGAGCAATTGGTAAATCTGCTTATGAAGCAGCTTGTAGCAAAAGATGAAGCGATAGATTTCGTTTTTCCGCTGGATGCGGACGAATTTATTTCATGTCCTAGCCGTATCATGCTGGAACAACTTTTGGATGTTATCGGCGAAAACAGGATCGGCATGTACCTTTGGCGCGGCTATTTGCCGACATCGTTGCAATACAACCCCGATTTCACCACTCAATTTACCGAGCAACGCCTCGAAACGCTCTTTACCCCCAAAGTCATTATCCCCAGATGGGCTGCCGAATCTTGCAGTGTGATTATCGGCTGCCATTACATGTTGGATAAAGATGGCAACAAGGTTAAATCAACCCTGTTTCATTCGCCGGATTATCGAGGTTTACATTCCTGGTTTATCGAGCATTTTTCCGCCCAATTTGCGGAGACCGATTTGTTGTGGCTGGGGCACTTCCCAATCCGCTCCTTGAACCAGCACATCAAAAAAATCCTCGAAAAGTCCATCTTGATTGCCATTAAAGACGGAAGCAACGATATTGCCTGGGAAAACCAGTTGCGCGAACTGTTGGACAACGGCATGAAAATGGACTTGAACGATTTACGGCTGTTGGCATACAGATACCGCGCCGGTTCTACAAGTTTGGAAGACACGCATTGTAGAGTCAGCCGTTACGAACCCTTGCGTAAGAAACCGCTGACGCTGAAATACACCTCGCCGGAAGCAGGCGATCCTTTGATGACTGTCGGACATCTGGTACTTGCATTGGCAAGCGGCGCACAAGATTCCTCTTTAGGCCTTAAGGCCGTCTGAAAAACACAGCCCGCACACACAATAATAGGAAAATTATGATCAGCATCTTTGATATTTTCAAAATCGGCATCGGCCCGTCCAGCTCGCACACCGTCGGCCCGATGAAGGCCGCGGCCGCCTTTGCCGATTTGCTGCATGCCGAAAATTTGGACACACAAGTGGCGCGCATTGTCATTGAAGTGTACGGCTCGCTTGCCTTGACCGGTATCGGACACGGCACATTCGACGCATTATTGCTTGGTTTGGAAGGCAGCCTGCCGCACGATATTCCGCTGGCAGACATCCCCCAACGCTTGGAACGCATCCGCACGCAACACGTTTTAAAGCTCAACGGCCGTGAAATGGCCTTCGATCCCGAAAAAGATTTGGATATCCGCGGCGACAAAGTGTTGCCCAAACATCCGAACGGCCTGAACTTTATCGCCTACCATTCAGACGGCCAGAAGCTGAAAGAGCAGATTTATTATTCGGTCGGCGGCGGTTTTGTCGTAACAGACGAAGGGTTTGCACAAGAGGCGCAGGAAAATGCCGATGTGCCGTATCCATACAAAAACTGCGACGAGTTGCTGGCACAATGCCGTCTGAACCAGTTGAATATTTCCGAAGTCGTGTTGGCCAATGAAGCGGCGTTGGCAGGTTGCGATGAGGAGGAAGTCCGCCGTCGTGTGGCCGCTGTGGCCGATGTGATGGAAAACTGCATCAAGCGCGGCTTGGGTGCGGAAGGGCAATTGCCGGGCGGCTTGAACGTCCGCCGCCGCGCGCCGCAGTTGGCGGCCAAACTCAAAGTCCTGCGCGAGAGCGAAATCGTCAATACCCAACTTTGGCTGATGGTGTACGCCATGGCGGTCAATGAAGAAAATGCCGCCGGCGGCCGCGTTGTCACCGCACCGACCAACGGCGCAGCAGGCATTATTCCTGCCGTCTTACACTATTTCCGCAAATTTAATCCGCACGCTAACCAATCTCGTGTTGAGGATTTCCTGCTGACTGCCGGTGCCATCGGTATTTTGTATAAAACCAATGCGTCAATTTCCGGCGCGGATGTCGGCTGCCAAGGCGAAGTTGGCGTAGCATGTTCCATGGCGGCGGGCGCATACGCCGAAGTCATCGGCGGTACACCGAAACAAGTGGAAAACGCCGCCGAAATGGCAATGGAGCACCACTTGGGTCTGACCTGTGATCCTGTCGGCGGCTTGGTGCAAATCCCCTGTATCGAGCGCAACGGCATCGCCGCCGAAAAAGCCCTCAAGCTCGCCACCCTTGCGCTTTTGGAAGACGGCACAGATAAAAAAGTCTCACTTGATGAAGTGATTCAAACCATGCTGCAAACCGGCCGCGATATGAAGGCAACCTACAAAGAAACCTCACTCGCCGGCCTGGCCGTTACCTTGCAGAAAAAAGCCATACCGGTATCTGTGCGCGTGGTGGAATGTTAGCAATTGGGCAGAGGATCTGCCCAATAAGAAAAGGCCGTCTGAAAAACTTTCAGACGGCCTTTTTTGTATGGATCGAATAACTAACCGTTTTTTTGATAAGGGTTTTCCAGTCCGGCTATTAAGTCGTGGAAGTATTCGCGCAACTGTTTTTCGGAACAACCCATCAGCAGCGCGTCTTCAAATGCGTCCTGCGCTATTTGGTACAGTTCGTTTAAGTTTTCGGTCATGACTTTGACCTTTTCGGTGCAGGAAACAATCTGACCGTCGTCGTCATACCATTTGGGCATTTGCGGCATCGCCATCGTACACCTCAATTCAAGAAACGGGATGGGTCGTTTTTCTTCACGCGACGGGCAAAGGCGTATTTTCCGTTCCAATATTTGTGGCCGAGGCTGGTAATTTCGATACGTTTTCCCGTTCTCGGTGCGTGAATGAAATTGTTGTTGCCGATGTAAAGGCCGACGTGGGAAATACGGCCGTGGCCCATGGTGCGGAAAAAGACCATGTCGCCCGGCTGCAATTCCGAACGGCTCACGGCAACGCCCATTTGCGCCTGTTCGGCAGAGGTGCGCGGCAGGTTCACGCCCATGGCGCGTTTAAAGATGTGTTGCATGAAGCCGCTGCAGTCAAAGCCGGTAGAAGCCGATGTGCCGCCGTAGCGGTAGGCCACGCCGAGCAAGCCCATGGCGCTGCCGATCAATTCGTCTGCATTGCCTGAAGGTGCGCGCGTATTGTTGCTTGGAGCGGAGTGTGTATTGACGGGGTGGACAGGGGTTGCCTGACGCGTATTGCCGTAAACGTTGGCGTTGTCGTTGAATTGGTTTAAAACATGCTGACGGGTGGTAATCAGGTTTTCCAAATCATCGGCGTAAGAAAAATTGACGCTCGCGAGCATGGCGACCGAAGTCCAAACTGCTGCGAGCCGGAGTAAAAAATTCATTATAAAAACTTCCGTTTCAGAAGGCATTCCCTGCCGATTGCAGGCACATTGCCGGTTTCTGAGATGTTATCCCGTATCATTCTCTTGTTATCTGCTTGATTGTATTCAAAAACCGTCTTTTTGGCAAAAAAACTGCTGTTATTTTGCGTTAAATCCTTGTTTCCAAACAAACTAGAAAAACATTAAATGCGGTTTCGCTTGATTTATCCTCTGCTGCAACCATATAGGCGGCATTCATTGATTTATTTTCAGAGACTGACATGACACAAAATCACAGCGATATCCGTACACGCTTTATCTTCGACGATATGCCTATCCGCGGCATGCACATCCGCCTCGAAAAGGTTTGGCACCACATCGTCAACCAAAAACATTATCCTGTCGCCATCCGTCGCGCATTGGGCGAATTGTTGGCCGCCGGTTCTTTATTGTCTGCCAACCTTAAAAACGAAGGCACGCTGATTGTTCAAGTTCAAGGTCAGGGCCGTCTGAAAATGTTGGTGGTGGAAGCGACTTCTGAAAATACTGTCCGTGCTACCGCGCGTTGGGACGAAACCGCTGAAATTCGTGATGATGAAAGCCTGACTGCGCTGTTGGGCGAAAACAGCGTGTTCGTTTTGACCCATCAGCCTAAAGATGCCGACCCTTGGCAAGGTGTTGTGCCGCTGGAAGGCGACAGCATTGCGCAAATGCTGGTCAACTATATGAAACGTTCCGAGCAGCTCGATACCTATATTACGCTTGCCGCCGACGACCAAGCAGCAGGTGCATTATTGCTGCAACGCCTGCCGGAAGAAGAATTGGATGATGCCGCGTGGGAGCATGTGACTACGCTTGCGCAAACGCTTACTCCGCAAGAATTGACCGGTTTGGATGCGCATCACGCCCTTTACCGCCTTTACCATGAAACCCCGCCCCGCGTTTTTGAACCGGAAGCCATCGAGTTTGCCTGCACCTGCTCCCGTGGCAAAGTCAGCGATATGCTGTTGATGCTTGGTGGTCAGGAAGTCGGTGGCGTGGTGGCAGAACAAGGCAGCATTCAAATCGATTGCGATTTCTGCCATAGCAAGTATGTGTTTGATGAAACCGATGTCAACGCTTTGTTTGGCGCGGATGTGGTGAATGCCGTCCGTCAAGAAAATGAGCGTTTGCAGTAAGTACGGGATAAAAGTTTCTTAAAAAATTGGCTTAATAGAAGGGCAGGTGCAAAACCTGTCCTTTCTTTTTGGAAAATTGAATGCTAAAAATAGAAAATGCCGTCTGAAAAAAAGCGTGGCTGATTTCAGACGGCATGATTGTTTTAAACGATGCGTTTAATGTTTCAAGATTATTTCCAAACCAACAAAGCATGGTTGCGTTTGCCACGGCGGACGATGGTGTATTTGCCGAAACGTTTGTGTTCGTCGGTCAGCATGTAGGCATCGTCAGGTTTTTCAGCAGCATGGTTCGGATTGTTGGCTTCGGCAGGTTTGCCGTTGAGCAAAACCGCTTTGCTGTTGACAAAGCCGCGTGCTTCTTTGTTGGAAGACGCCAAACCGGTTTTCACCAAAGTTTCCACCACGTTGAGGCTCTCGGAAACTTCAAACGTTGGCAGGCCGTCGAGTGCCAGCTGCTCGAAGTCGCTTTCGGTAAGATGGCTTTGGTCTTCGGCAAACAGGCTTTCAGAAATGCGTTGGGCGGCGGCAAGGGCTTCTTCACCGTGAATCAGGCGGGTCATTTCCTCGGCAAGAATGCGTTGCGCTTCTGGCTTGGTGCCGCTGGCTTTGTCTTTGGCTTCGATGGCGTCGATTGCTTCGATGGACAGGAAGGTAAAGTATTTCAGGAATTTGTACACATCGGCATCGGTGACTTTCAGCCAGAATTGGTAGAACTGATACGGAGAAGTTTTCTTCGCGTTCAACCATACTGCGCCGCCTTCGGTTTTGCCGAATTTGGTGCCGTCGGATTTGGTTACCAAAGGCAGGGTCAGGCCGAATACTTGTTTTTGGTGCAGACGGCGGGTCAAGTCGATACCGGCAGTGATGTTGCCCCATTGGTCGGAACCGCCGATTTCCAAAACCGCGCCATGGCGTTTGTTCAGTTCGGCAAAGTCGTAGCCTTGCAGCAGGGAGTAGGCGAACTCGGTAAAGGAAATCCCCACATCGTCGCGCTCGATACGCTGTTTGACGGATTCCTTGTTCAGCATGGCGTTGACAGAGAAATGCTTGCCGATGTCGCGCAGGAAGTCGAGGCAGTTCATGCTGCCGAACCAGTCGGCGTTGTTCGCCATAATGGCGGAGTTATCGCCGTCAAAGCTTAAGAAAGGGGTCAGTTGGTTGCGGATGCTTTCTACCCAGCCGGCAACAGTTTCGGCAGAATTCAAGCTGCGTTCAGCGGCTTTAAAGCTTGGGTCGCCGATCATGCCGGTCGCACCGCCCACCAAAGCAATCGGCGTATGGCCGGCTTGTTGGAAACGGCGCAATGCCAATACAGGCAGCAAGTGGCCGATGTGCAGGCTGTCTGCTGTCGGGTCAAAACCGCAATAGAGGGAAATTTTTTGTTCGTTTAGCAAAGCGTCTAAGGCTTCGATGTCGGTAGTTTGCGCGATTAAGCCACGCGATTGTAGGTCTTTGATGACGCTCATTGTTATCTTCCAAAAAAATTAGCAGTTTTACAAACTGCTAATTGTAACAAATTTCATCGGATGAATGGCTATGGCTTACTGAAGAAGCGTGTGTTTTTCAGAAAAACGCTTGGCCAGTTCTCTGCCGCCGTAAGGGTTGATGTGGTCTCTATCGGAATAAACCGGCAATCCGTTTATTTTGAAATTTTCCGGAATATAGGCAGTGGCATCGATAATGTGCACATTGGCATATTTTTCTGCCAATTCTTTGATGCGTTCATTTCCTTTTGAAGTGACTGTTTCATCAATGGCAAGATTCTGACTAAATCCCGGTATGCGGTAAGACAGAATATGGGCGCGCAAGCCGTTGTATGACAAATTAGGGTTGTCTATCATCAGGTAAACCGCTTGTTTTTCCGAAGAAAGTTTTTGCAACATGAGGTTGAATTTTTTGAAAAAATCGGGATCGTAAGCAAGGGAGTTGCTGTTTTCAGGCATTTGGCTGCCCCAGCGCATGGCCAAAAGCACTTTTGAGTATTGGGGCAGATGCTCTTTGGCATACTGATAAACGGCACGGCAGGAGGCGTTTTTCTTGAATACGGGTGCAGCATAATCTTCTACATAGGCACAACTGTCCGCAGAAACCATCGTTGCCGACCATTTTTCTTTTTTGCCGACGGTATCAAAAAACGTTTTATATTGATCGGCATGCGAATCGCCTAGAATCAGTAATTCCGGCTGTTTGTCGGTATCGCCCCAAATACACTGTTTGTCGGTGTTGTTGTGACAAGAAGTGTAGGAACGTGCCAATCCCATGCGGTCGTATTGCTCCATAAACGGGAGCTTCATGGCAAGAAAAGGCGTAATAGCCAAAACAAGCATGGGGACGGCATAAATCCATGTCACAGACTGGGCAAAAGAGCCTTTCCACTTTTTAAACGGCTTCTCGACAAAATAATAAGAAAGCAGGGAGAGTGCAAACATTAAGATAATCGCGGCCGCAGTCGAATACGAAGGCAGATTGTTTGGACCGATGTATCTCATAAAAGCCAATACAGGCCAATGCCACAGATACAGCGAATAGGAAATTAAGCCTATGCCGACGGTAATCTTCCATTGGAAAAATTTTTTCAGCCGGTGTTCAAATTGATTGAAATAAATGAATGCGGCGGCGGCCAAACAAGGAATGATGGCGGCAGGCCCTGGAAAATAGGCGGTTTTTTCTGTATAGGCAAACAGGCAGGCAAACAGTACGCAGATGGAAAGTAATGCGCCTGCCGCCGCATATGGTTTGCCGGTATCCAGCCCTTGTTGTTGCCGATATTGCATCCACACGGCTGTTAATGAGCCGATCAGCATTTCGCAGGCGCGCAGATGGGGCAGGTAATATTTATCCAGTGCAGTTGGCATAAAAGAAGCCAAAATACTGAATACGCATAGCGTGATGAGGAAGGCAAACTGAGTGCGCCAGCTTTTGCGGACAACCAGTAACAGCAATATCGGGAAGACGAAATAATATTGTTCTTCGACCGATAAAGACCAAATGTGAAGCAAAGGTTTTTCTTCTTGTATGGGATCGAAATAGCCCTGACCCTTGGCAAAAAAGATATTGGAGATGAACCCCAAGGTGGACAGAGCTGTCCTCCATAAAAGGAAGAAATCATCTTTGGTGAATAAAAGAAAGCCGCATATCATCGTTACCGTCAAGACGGTAAAAAATGCGGGCAGTATCCGCTTGATACGGCGGATGTAAAATTTTTTGAACGAGAAAATCCCGCTGCTCATTTCACGATGAATAATCATCGTGATCAGAAAGCCGGAAATGACAAAAAAGATATCAACACCAAGAAAGCCGCCAGGCAGCCAGTTTTTTTCAATATGGAAAACGACAACGGATAGAACAGCAACGGCACGCAATGTATCAATATCTGGGCGGTAAGATAAAACTTTGCTCATAATATTTTGATTTTAATTAGTTTATTTTAATGGCGTCGTCTGAAAAGTGATTCCTGCCGAGAGTGGGGCATTTCGGAGGTCGGCCATCGTTTGTCAGTACTGGGCAGTTTGTTTGCCTTCTTAGAATGATTGCTGATGATATGCGTTTGAATAGTAATAGATTAGAGTAGGAATACGGTTAATAGTTTCAACATAATGTTTAATATGTTGTTTTTATAATGAATCAATACGATGTGGTATTGTTTAATTATTTATTGTCATATCAGTGGTATTGTTATTGATGATGTAATCTTGCGCTATTTTTAGGTAAGGCGTCGACAAGAAATGAGAGATTTTAAGAAAGAAAAATTACGGGCTATGCCCGCATTTATTATGGAGATGATGTTTTGTTTTGTTGATATTTCAAGACATGAGGCCGTCTGAAAATAAATTCAGACGGCCTTAATCTTAGAAAAGGCCGTCTGAAAAAAGCGTTACGCTGGGTTTATACGTTAAAGAGGAAGTGCATCACATCGCCGTCTTGTACAACGTATTCTTTGCCTTCCACACGCATTTTGCCGGCTTCTTTGGCTTTTGCTTCGCCGCCTAAAGCGATGAAATCTTCGTAGGCGATAACTTGGGCGCGGATAAAGCCGCGTTCAAAGTCGGTGTGAATTACGCCGGCGGCTTGTGGGGCTGTGTCGCCTTTGTGGATGGTCCAAGCGCGGACTTCTTTGACACCGGCGGTGAAGTAGGTTTGCAGGCCCAAGAGGTCGTAGCCGGCACGAATCAGGCGGTTCAGGCCCGGTTCTTCCAAGCCCATTTCGGCGAGGAATTCGGCTTTCTCGTCGTCTTCCAGTTCGGCGATTTCGCTTTCCATCGCGGCGCAGACGGCCACAACCGGCGCGTTTTCTTTTGCAGCCAATTCTTTCAGGCGGTCGAGGTGCGGGTTGTTTTCAAAACCGTCTTCGGAAACGTTGCCGACATACATGGCAGGTTTGGCAGTCAGCAAGAACAGTGGTTTGAGCATGGCAAGTTCTTCTGCGTCCAAACCGAAGGAGCGTACAGGCTTGCCTTCGTCCAAATGCGGCAGCAGTTTTTTACACAGATCTACCAGTTTTTGCGCGTCTTTGTCGCCTGAGCGTGCACGTTTTTCTTCGCGGACGATGGCTTTTTCGACGCTGGCTA
Organism: Neisseria sp. P0009.S010; assembly: GCF_051958545.1. Taxonomy (NCBI): domain Bacteria; kingdom Pseudomonadati; phylum Pseudomonadota; class Betaproteobacteria; order Neisseriales; family Neisseriaceae; genus Neisseria; species Neisseria sp. P0009.S010. The sequence continues at coordinate 180,150 of NZ_JBQCVH010000002.1, read as the reverse complement.
AGTCAGCCAGTGCCAACTCGGTGCCGATGGTTTCGATGTCGGCGATCGGATCGACTTTGCCTGCAACGTGAACGATGTTGTCGTCGTCAAAGCAACGTACGACGTTAACAATCGCGTCAGTCTCGCGGATGTTGGCAAGGAACTGGTTGCCCAGGCCTTCGCCTTTGCTCGCACCTGCAACCAAACCGGCGATATCGACAAATTCGACGATGGCAGGCTGCATTTTTTGCGGATTGACGATTTTTGCCAATTCGGCCATACGCGGATCGGGGACTTCAACGATGCCGACGTTGGGTTCGATGGTACAGAAAGGATAGTTTGCCGCTTCGATACCCGATTGGGTCAGCGCGTTAAAGAGGGTGGATTTGCCGACGTTGGGCAAACCGACGATGCCGCATTTCAAGCTCATGGTTTTTCCTGAAAAGATAAAAGTTTAACGGCGGATTATAGCATATTGTGGAGGTACTCAAAACAGCCGCAATGCTGGTGTGTTCTTATAATAAAAGGCCGTCTGAAAAAAGAGGGAGCAGGCATTCAGCTTATTGTGCTTCTGAAGAATGAGTAAATGAATAAAGCCATTAAATAAAACAATTTTTCGGATAGGAGGCTTAAGATCAAACCCAAAAGAATGCCCAGTACCCAATAAATCATCTGACGGTGTTTCGGGTTGGATGCGGTACGTAACATTTTGAAATACAAAACCAAACAGCCGAACATGCAGATTGTTTGAAACAGAATGAGGGGGAGGCTGTCAATGGCTTTGGAAATCGAACCATAAAGGATGATTGTCCCTATGCGTATGCATAAATAAATTAAAGCTGAGCCTGCAGCCGAACTCCCAAAAGGGACGGGCGTGTCGGATGAGTCGGGTGTTTTGTGGGGCTGAAGCCTGCCAAATAACAATATAAATACAATGTCAAACATATTGATAGTTGCCTTGGTGTGAGATGTTTTTGTTTTTCAGACGGCCTCAGGGTTGTCTGAAAGCTTATTGTGCGGCGATATGGGGCAGTGCCGCGGTAAGGTATGTCAGTAGGTCAACCATCCACCATGCTGAAGCGGTTGTTATGCTTCAGTGAACATATTGATTTGGCAGAGGGTTATCTGCTATTTCTCCAAATAGTCTGAAATACAGGGTAAGTTAAATGAATAGGGTCAGAGTGGCAAGCAGGTTGAGAAACAGTATGAGGCTTGTGGGTAAAACCTTTTCTGCGGTTCGCAGTTAGTTTAAAGGCCGTCTGAAAATTGTTTCAGACGGCCTTTTTTCCATGCTGCCTTAACCGGTATTACGCAAACCTTGCGCCACGCCGTTGATGGTCAAGTGAACCATCAGCAGCGCGTGCGGATTGTCGGGCTCTTTACGCAGGCGTTTGAGCATGGCGACTTGCAGGCCGTTGAGGGCATTCAGGTATGGAATCCTCAAGGCAAGCGAACGGGCGAGGCTGCGGTTGTCGCGCAGGAGCTCTTCGGTTTGCAGCAAGTCAAGCAGTGCTTTACGGCTGCGTTGGTATTCTTCCTTAATCATGCCGAAGATGACTTTTGCTTTATCGGGCGATTCGCTCAAGCCGGCATAGTTTTCCGCCAAGGTGATGTCGGTTTTTGCCATTACTTGCTCCATATTGGAGAGCATGGCTTGGAAGAACGGATTGCTTTGGGCATGTTCGCGCAGGGCGGCCAGTGTGTCGGGATTACCTTCGCACAAGGTTTCCACTGCGCTGCCGAAACCGTACCAAGCCGGCAGCATGAGGCGGTTTTGCATCCATGAGAATACCCACGGAATTGCACGCAAGTCCTGAATCCGCGCCAAGGTTTTGCGGCTGGCGGGACGGCTGCCGAGGTTGAGGGTGGCGATTTCCTGAATCGGGCTGGTTTGCAGGAAGTAGTCGATGAAGTCGGGGTGGGTAATCAGTTCGCGGTAGTATTTGAACGATACGTCCGACAAGTCCTGCATCAGTTTGTCATCAGGGTCTTTTTTGTCCGGCAGGATGCTGGCTTCCAACGTCGCAGCAACCAAGGTTTCCAAGTTGCGTTGGGCATTGCCCGGGTCGGCGTATTTGGCGGTAATGACTTCGCCTTGCTCGGTAATGCGGATTTGTCCGGCAACACTGCCCGCAGGTTGCGCCAAGATGGCTTGGTAAGAAGGGCCGCCGCCGCGACCTACGCTGCCGCCACGGCCGTGGAACAGGCGCATGCGGACATCGTATTTTTTGAAGAGTTCGACCAAGCCCAATTCGGCCTGATACAGACACCATGAGCTGGTAACGTAGCCGCCGTCTTTGTTGGAGTCGGAGTAGCCCAGCATGATTTCTTGGATATTGCCGCGGCTTTCGAGCAGGGTGTCATACCAGTCGAGGCGGAACATGGTTTCCATGACCGGACAGGCGTTTTCGAGCGCTTCGATGGTTTCAAACAGAGGCACGATATTGATGCGGCTGTGCGGTTTGCCGTTTTCCACCACCAACAGGCCGCTTTCTTTCAGCAGCAATGCCAAGGCGAGCAGGTCGCTGGGTTGTTCGCAGTTGGAAATAATGCTTTGTGTGACGGCATCTTCGCCGAATTCGTCTTTGATTATGCGCGCTTCGTTGAAAATTGCCAGTTCGTGACGAGTATGGTCGCTGTATGTGATGAACGGGCTGTACAGCGGACGTTGATGGCTCAATTCGCGCAACAGGGCGGCTTGTTTTTGCTCTTCGTTCAGGCTGTTGTAGTCTTCCAAGCCTGCGTGTTGGAAAAGCTCGGCAACCACATCGGCGTGTTTGCCTGCGTGTTGGCGCAGGTCGAGCGGCATCATGTGGAAGCCGAACACGGACACGCTGCGGGTAATGTCGGACAGACGGCCTTCTGCCAGCAGTTGGCTGCCGTTTTCGTGGAGTGAGCGTTGCAGTTTTTTCAGGTCGTTGAGGAACTCTTCAACCGTGGCATAAGGCTCGAGGAAGCCGAATTTGCAGCCCATGCCCAAACCGAGTGAGCGTGCTTTGCCCATGGCACGTGCCATGATGTAGGCGATGGCGCGGCGGTAGGGTTCTTCGGTGCGGGCGATTTCTTCGTCAGGCGAGAGGGCGGCCAGTGCCATCACGTCGTCGTTGACTTTGACGCGGCGGATGGAGAGTGGCAATTCGCGGTAAAGTTTGTCGAGTTCGCCGCGATAGAAACGGAACACTGCGTCGGCATGCCGTCTGAACGCAAAACGCAAGGTTTCGGCAGAAACGAATGGGTTACCATCGCGGTCGCCACCGATCCAGCCGCCGATTTTAAGGATATTCGGAACGCGGACGCCGGGATAGGCCGTCTGAAAATCACGTTCCATTGTGCGGTAGAGTTTGGGCAGGGCTTCAAAGAAGCTCATTGGGAAGATGGATACACCGTTGTTGATTTCGTCGTTGACGCTAAGTTTGTGGCGGCGCGTTTCGCTGGTCTGCCACAAGCCCAAAAGCACGGTGTCGATTTCGCGGCGCAACTGAGCCAGCGCATCAGGATTAGTGCAGCGTTCGCGTTGCGGCAGCAGCGCGCGGATGCGGCGGTTGAAGCTTAAGACGGTTTGGCGTTGTACTTCGGTCGGGTGCGCGGTCAAAACGGCGGTAACGACCGTGTTGTCCAGTTGTTGTTGCACCGCTTTTCCGTTGACTTTGCCGGCTTTGAGTTTGCGCACGGTTTCCGTCAGGCTGCCTTCGGCACTGTTGTGTCCGGCCTCTTCGTGGATTTGGCGGCGGCGTTCGTGGTGCACGTCTTCGGCGATGTTCAAAATCTGCGCGAACAGGCCGCAGGCCAGGGTTAAATCGTGGGTTTGTTGTTCGTCCAATTGCGGCAACACCTTTTCAATCAAGGCGGCGCTGTCGTCTGAAGTCGATAATAACTTAACGGTTTCGACCACCAAAGGCGACGCTTCCTCATGCAGCAGATTGAAAAGAGACTGTTTTAAAAATTCCGCATCCGCCGCCAGAGCGGCATCTTTTGGATTATTTAAGATATGCAGTTGCATGATTTTTCTCTTATTTAAATGTTAATTTGGGTGTATCGTGAATCCATTGTATAGCAAATTTTTGTAAACTGCCAATGCTGCCGTCCGATACATTTCAAACCGGAAAACAGCCGTCCGTATCCGCTGCGTGGTCGCTGTCTGTAAAATGCCGTAAAATATTGCCCATCAAAACAGATGGCGAGAAACCCATGATTGAATTTCCCAACCAGCCCGATTTTCCTGAACAACACACCGCCGTCGCCGTCGGCACCGTCAACATGAGCCAGCAGGCGATACGGGTGTTGATAGAGAATGCTACCGAAAAGGCAAGTATCCTGACCATCGCCCGCGTTGCCGCCATTCAGAGCATCAAACAGACCGCCAACCTGATTCCGCTGCACCTGCCCGGACGCATCATCGGCGTGCAGGTTGATTTCGATATTAACGTTGAGCTGGCCTGCCTGAAGGCCACGCTGACCGTCCAAGCGAACAGCAACGGCAGCATTGCCACCGAAGCCCTGACTGGCCTCAATTTGGCGCTTTTGAGCGTTTACGACATGATGAAAGACGTTGACCGCAATATGATGCTCAGCGGCATTCGCCTCGAATCCGAAACCAGCAGCGAAGGCCGTCCTTTCCTGTTTGACAACGCATACGAAAATATTAATTTCTAAACCACTCAGGCCGTCTGAACATTGGGTTTCAGACGGCCTTATTATTATGATGAACGATCAACAACTCTTGCGGTTCAGCCGCCATATCCTGCTTGATGAAATCGGTATCGAAGGCCAAGAAAAACTCTTGGCCTCCCATGTGCTTGTTGTCGGTTGCGGCGGGCTGGGTGCGGCAGCCTTGCCGTATCTTGCCGCCGCCGGTATCGGCCGCCTGACGATTGCCGATGCCGATACCATCGACGAGACCAACCTTCAACGCCAAATCACGTTTACCGAAGCCGACATCGGTAAAAACAAGGCTTTGGTCATGCAAGGCCGTCTGAAACAGATCAACAGCCAAACACACATTACAGCCATTGCCGAATTTCTCGATGAAGCCAGGCTTGTCGAATTGGCAAACGCAGCCGACATCATTCTTGATTGTTCCGACAATTATCCCACGCGCCAGGCGGTCAACCGCACCGCCGTTGCCACGCGCACGCCTTTGGTTTCCGCAGCGGCCGTCCGCTTCGACGGACAAATCGCCGTGTACCGCCCCGACCTTCCCGATACGCCTTGTTATGCCTGCCTGTTTGACAGCGAACAAGCCGACGACGGCGCTTGTGCATTGTTCGGCGTTTTTTCGCCATTGGTCGGCGTTATCGGAACGACCCAAGCCGCCGAAGCGCTTAAAGTGCTGATCGGTATCGGTACGCCGTCGCACGGCAAACTTTCCACCTACAACGCATTGAGCGGGCAATGGCGGCAATACGGGGTGAGGCGCAATCCCGAATGCCCGGTTTGCGGCGGCCGTTAAAGACCAAAGCAGGGCAAGGGTTTCAATGCTCCGAAGCCAATCCGCCGGAGCAATCATGCTTATCTTTCATTAAACTTGAAAGAAGGCGTTTCTTCCCTTTTCAGACGGCCTGTGGCACGATATGATTCAATGATTAATAAATTTTTTGAGGCCGTCTGAAAAAGATAGGGAGAAACCGGCTTAATGAATATTATTCGTGCCTTATTGGTGGTATTGGGTTGCCTGGCTTTGGGCGAGGCAACCGTTTGGATTTTGGGGTTGAAGCTGCCGGGCAGTATTGTCGGCATGGCTTTGCTGTTTGCCGCGCTTCAGGCAGGCTGGGTCAAATTGTCTTGGGTGGGAGAGCTGGCAGACATTTTGATGGCAAACCTGACTTTGTTTTTGGTGCCGCCTTGCGTGGCCGTCATCAGCTATTTGGATGTGATTGCAAACGACTGGTTTTCGATTTTGACGGCCACAATCGGCAGTACGATCTGCGTATTGTTGGTGACCGGCAAAGTGCATGAGTGGGTCAGGAGGTGGATGTGATGAACATAGACGGGCTGTTGCGTATGCCCTCGGTCATGTTGTTCCTGACTTTGGCCGTGTATGCTTTGGCGGTGCAGATTCGGGCGCGCACGGGGAATGTGCTGTGTAATCCGGTATTGATCAGTACGCTGGTGTTGATGGGTTATTTGAAGGTATTTGCCATCGATTACGAGCTGTACCATTCTGCCTCGCACTTTATTGATTTTTGGTTGAAACCGGCAGTCGTGTTGTTGGCCGTGCCGCTTTATCGAAATTGGGATCGTATCCGCAGCCAGTGGTTGCCGGTGGTGTTGTCACAGTTGGCGGGCAGCGTGACAGGCATTGTTACAGGCGTGTATTTTGCCAAATGGCTGGGCGCTTCGCGCGAAGTGATTCTGTCGCTGGCTTCCAAATCGGTGACCAACCCGATTGCGATCGAAATCACGGCGTCTATCGGCGGTATTCCGGCGATTACGGCGGCAACGGTGATTATTGCCGGACTTTTTGGACAGATGGCCGGATATAAAGTGTTGAAAGGGACGTTGTATATGCCTTCTTCAGTGGGAATGTCTTTGGGTACGGCCTCACATGCGATGGGTATTGCGGCGTCTTTGGAATACGGCCGCCGTATGGCCGCATATGCCGGCTTGGGCTTGACGCTCAACGGCGTATTGACGGCGGTATTGGTGCCTATCTTGATTCCCTTATTGGGCGTATAGCGTTTAGGCCGTCTGAAAATAGTGTAAACAGGAGAAAATGATATGGCTGTAAATTTGACTGAAAAACGTGCAGACGAATTGTTGGAAATCGACGGCATCCGTCTGTTTACAGGTCGTGCCGGCATCAAGCAACAAGACCGCGACGATTTGACGCTGATGGTGTTGGGCGGCGGACATACGGTGGGCGCGGTGTTTACGCAAAACCGTTTCTGCGCCGCGCCGGTGCATATCGCCAAGTCGCATTTGTTTGACCAAGACGGCGTGTGTGCCTTAGTTATCAATACGGGCAATGCCAATGCGGGTACCGGCGCACAAGGCCGTCTGGACGCGATTAAAGTGTGCGCGGCGGCGGCGGAACAGGTCGGCTGCCAATCCAATCAAATCATGCCGTTTTCGACCGGCGTGATTTTGGAGCCGCTGCCTGTGGATAAAATTGTGGCCGCTTTGCCGCAAGTGCGCCCTGCATTCTGGTCGGATGCGGCTCGTGCCATCATGACGACGGATACTGTACCGAAAGCCGCTTCACGCACAGGCTTGGTCGGCGAAAAACACACAGTCCGCGCTACCGGTATCGCCAAAGGTTCGGGCATGATTCATCCGAATATGGCGACCATGTTGTCGTTTATCGCCACTGATGCCAAAGTGTCCCAACCGATTTTGCAGCTGATGACCCAAGAAATCGCAGATGAAAGTTTCAATACGATTACCGTGGACGGCGATACCAGTACCAACGACAGCTTTGTCATTATGGCGACAGGCCGTTGCGGTCAGAGCGAAATCGACAATACCGCCGATCCGCGCTATGCGCAGCTCAAAGCCTTGCTTGGTTCGCTGGCTTTGGAGTTGGCACAGGCGATTGTCCGTGATGGCGAGGGTGCGACCAAGTTCATCACGATTGAAGTGCAAAACGCGAAAACCCGCGAAGAGGCGCGCAAAGTGGCTTATGCCGTCGCCCATTCGCCTTTGGTGAAAACCGCTTTCTTTGCCTCCGACCCAAACTTGGGCCGTCTGTTGGCAGCCGTCGGCTATGCCGGTATTGAAGACTTGGACGTCGATGCTTTAAAAATGTGGCTGGATGACGTGTTGGTGGCCGAAAACGGCGGCCGCGCGGAAAGCTATACCGAAGAAGCAGGACAAGCGGTGATGAACCGTCCAGAAATCACCGTCCGCATCGATTTGCAACGCGGCGATACGACGGCGGCCGTCTATACCTGCGATTTGTCGCACGAGTATGTGTCGATTAACGCGGATTACCGTTCTTAAAAACCTTTATCCTTGTGTTCAGACGGCTTTTGAGCAAAGTATCAAGGCCGTCTGAACACATTGACTGCGTGTTTATGATGAAATTTCCCCAGACTTGGGCGGCGCGCCTCGCCCACAAAATCCGCCAAACCAAACGCCTGTCGAAAAAGAGCATTGCCCTTCTGTTTTTGCTGGCAGGCTCGGCACTGGTTGCCCTGACGGCTTTGATGTTTGCGTACTTGGCAGATTTGGCTTTGGAATGGAACGCATTGCTGGTGGGAAAATATCCGTGGTTTGCGTGGGTGGCTTTGCCGCTGGGTTTGCCGCTTTTGGCATGGTTTACGCGTAAATTTGCGCCATACACTTCCGGCAGCGGTATCCCTCAGGTCATCGCCTCTTTGTCTTTGCCTTATGGTGCGCAGAAAACCCGTTTGATTCGTTTGGGCGAAACCTTTTTCAAAATTCCGCTGACGTTTTGCGCCATGCTGTTGGGCGCGTCTGTCGGCAGGGAAGGACCGTCTGTACAAGTGGGTGCGGCGGTGATGAACGCTTGGGGCGCGTGGTGTAAAAAGCACGGGCTGGCGTTTAGGGGCATGCAGGAAAACGATTTGATTGCCGCAGGCGCTGCAGGCGGTTTGGCGGCGGCGTTTAACGCGCCTTTGGCAGGCGTGGTCTTTGCCATCGAAGAATTGGGACGCGGCGTGATTTTGCGTTGGGAACGCCAAATCCTGATGGGCGTGTTGGCAGCCGGTTTCATTCAAGTGGCGATACAGGGCAACAACCCGTATTTTTCAGGGTTTCAAGGGCATGAGCTGCCAAACATGCTGATGTGGGCCGCGGTGTCGGGCATTGTCTGCGGTGTGGCCGGCGGATTGTTCAGTAGCTTTTTGTATCGCGGCGCGGCAGCATTCGCGCCGGTACGCTGGCGCAGTTTCATCCGCCGTCATTTGTTGGTGGTCGCCTTTGTGATGGGTATCTTGCTGGCACTGCTCGGTACGTTTTATCAAGGCAAAACCTATGGCACGGGCTATCACGAAGCCGCAGCCGCACTCAAAGGTGCGTATGAAGCGCCGTTCGGCTTGGCCGCCGCGAAATGGGCGGCAACCGTGTTCAGCTACTGGGCAGGTATTCCCGGCGGTATCTTCACGCCGTCATTAACCATCGGCGCGATGATAGGCGAACACATGGCTTCTTTCGCGCAACTGGGCGACGCGTCCAATGTCGCGGTTTTGCTTTGCATGGCCGCATTCCTTGCCGCTGCGACCCAATCGCCGTTGACCGCCGCCGTGGTGGTAATGGAAATGACGGGCGGACAGAATTTATTGTTTTGGATGCTGCTGACTTGCATCTTCGCTTCGCAAGTCTCGCGCCAGTTCTCGCCGCACCCATTTTACCACGCCGCAGGTTTGCGCTTCAGACGGCATATCGAAGCTGAAAGCGGATATGTTCAGCACGAGAAAAAAGAATAGGTCGGCATATAAAAAGGCCGTCTGAAAATCGATTTCAGACGGCCTTTATTATGTCGTTTAAAGCTGTATTACAGTTTATTTAAACAGCAAAATCAGCAGCAAAACAACCGCAATCACACTCAGCCACAGGCTTTGGCGTTGCTGTACTTTGACCAAATGCACATAGGCATCGCGCATTTCCTGCTGGCGGTTTTCATCAACCAGCGCACTGATTTTTCGCGGCAGGGAAGGGATGATTTGCGCCCAGTCGGGGGCTTCGTTTTTGAGATTGCGCCAAAGGGCTTTGGGGCCGACCTGTTCGTTCATCCAGCGCACCAAAAACGGTTTGGCGGTTTTCCACAAGTCCAAATCTGGATCGAGTTGGCGACCCAAGCCTTCGATGTTGAGCAGCGTTTTTTGCAGCAATACCAGCTGCGGCTGGATTTCGACATTGAAGCGACGGCTGACTTCAAACAGGCGCATCAGCACCAAGCCGAAGGAAATCTGCGAAATCGGTTTGTTGAACACAGGCTCGCACACGGCGCGGACAGCCGCTTCCAATTCTTCCGCCCGCGTGTCGGCAGGTACCCAGCCCGATTCGATGTGGGCGGTAGCGACGCGGTGGTAATCGCGGTTGAAGAAGGCGAGGAAGTTGATGGCGAGATAGCGTTTGTCGTAATCGGTCAGCGTGCCGACGATGCCGAAATCGAGGGCGATGTAGCGGTTGTCGGCGGCGACCAGAATGTTGCCGGGGTGCATATCCGCATGGAAAAAGCCGTCACGGAAAACTTGCGTGAAGAAGATTTCCACGCCGTAATCGGCAAGTTTGTGCAAATCGATACCGTCTGCTTTGAGTTTGGCGATATCGGATACCGGTGTGCCGTCCATCCATTCGATGGTCAGCACGTCGCTGGTGCAGTAGTCGTAAAACACCTTCGGCACAATCAGCATATCGCTGTTTTGGAAATTGCGTCCGAGTTGGCTGGCATTGGCGGCTTCGCGCATTAAGTCCAATTCGTCGTGCAGGTATTTGTCAAATTCGGCCACCACTTCGCGCGGCTTCAAACGCTTGCCGTCTGAAAACAAACGCTCTACCCAGCCTGCACCAAAGCGCATCAGCGACAAATCCTGTTCGATAACGGGCAAAAGGTTGGGGCGCAAGACTTTCACGGCGACCTGTTCGCCCGAATGCAGGCGGGCTTTGTGTACTTGGGCGATGGACGCGCTGGCGACAGGCTCTGTTTCAAATTCCGCGTATAAAGTGTCGATGGATTGTCCCAGTGATTTTTCGATTTGCGAGCGTGAAAGTTGCGCGTCAAACGGCGGCACTTTGTCTTGCAGCCTTGCCAGTTCGACCGCGTAATCGTGCGGAATCAAATCGGGACGCGTGGACAATACCTGCCCGAATTTGATGAAAATCGGCCCCAGGCTTTCCAACGCCAAACGCAGGCGCACGGCAGGCATTTCGTGTTTGAACTTGGACGACTGCGGCAGCATATTGAGGAAAGTCCGCGCCCAACCCGGACGGACCAGCGAGGCAATCAGCTCGGCAAGGCGGTAGCGGTAGAGCGTGCAGAGGATGGTTTTAATGCGTTTGAGGCGGTTCATGATGGGCGCGGATAAATCGAAAAAACAGAATTATATAGGAAAAACGGGTAAGGGCTTCAGACGGCCTGAGACTTTTGCAAAAACATTTGCCGCATAGCTAACAATTTTATAAAGGCTCAAGTTTTGCCGCCCCAATAAAAAGACGGATATTCACATCATAAATATTCGTCGGCTACTTGCCCAAACTGCCGATTCAAGACATAATCGGGAAATGTGCAGGAGAGTGTTACACCCAACTACAATGTAACCACCGAAGGCGCAGACACCCTTAAATCGCTCAGGTATCAGGGACTGCACATTGAAACAAACAATCTGGAGAGCGGCGTTAGAATAACGTCCACCGAAGGGGAGAAGGCCGTCTGAACCACCATTCAGACAACCGCGCAAAGCAGTGAGCAGACTGGTTTGCATCATGCGGATACGGCCGAAAATCTCAGGTTCAAGGACAGATAGGGTCATCCGCGCACAGGTGCGCGGGCGGCATCTGAACAAAAAATCCGGAGAAACTTGAGAATGACTGCTCTGAAAACCACCCCATTTCATCAAGCCCATCAAGATGCAGGCGCGAAGCTGGTAGATTTTGCCGGCTGGGAGCTGCCCATCCATTATGGTTCACAAATCGCCGAACACGAAGCCGTGCGCACCGACGCCGGTATGTTTGACGTATCCCATATGCTCGTTACCGACGTCGCCGGAGCGAACGCCAAAGCCTTTTTCCGCAAATTGATTGCCAACGACGTTGCCAAACTCGCCTTCGTCGGCAAAGCCCTTTATTCCGCTTTGCTCAACGATAACGGCGGCGTGATTGACGACTTGATCGTTTACCGCACCAACGAAGCCGAAACCCAATACCGCATCGTGTCCAACGGTGCGACCCGCGAGAAAGACACGGCGCAATTCCACAAAGTCGGACAAGAGTTCGGCGTTGCCTTCAATCCGCGCTACGACCTCGGCATGCTTGCCGTACAAGGCCCGAAAGCCATCGAAAAACTCCTGACCGTCAAACCTGAATGGGCGGACGTGATTCACGGCCTCAAACCGTTCCAAGGTGCAGACTTGGGCAACGACTGGTTTGTCGCCCGTACAGGCTATACCGGCGAAGACGGCGTCGAAGTGATTCTGCCGGGCACTGAAGCCGTCGCATTCTTCAAAGCCCTGCAAGCAGCAGGCGTACAGCCTTGCGGCCTTGGCGCACGCGATACCCTGCGCATGGAAGCCGGTATGAACCTCTACGGCAACGATATGGATGACGAAACCAGCCCGCTCGAAGCAGGCATGGGTTGGACCGTTGACTTGAAAGATGAAAGCCGCGATTTCGTCGGTAAAGCCGCATTGGTGGCATTGAAAGAAAAAGGCGTTGCCGTGAAACAGGTCGGCCTGTTGCTCGAAAAAGGCGGCATCCTGCGCGCGCATATGGAAGTGTTGACCGATAAAGGCCAAGGCGAAACCACCAGCGGCGTATTCTCTCCAAGCCTGAAACAATCCATCGCCATCGCGCGCGTACCGAAAGATTTTGACGGCGATACCGCCAAAGTCCTGATTCGCGGCAAAGAAGTGGATGTACGCGTACTGAAGCTGCCGTTTGTGCGCAACGGTCAAAAACAGTTTGATTAATATCGGTTCAGACGGCCTTTATTTGTTAAGGGCCGTCTGAAAGCAGGTTTTAATTGTCGTCCGATACGGACGTTTGTAGAAAGTATTGAACAAGGCATCTGTGGATATTGATTCATGCAGATGCCGTCTGGAAATAACCCCCTATCAATGGAGTATCAAACCATGAGCAACATCCCAGCAGAACTGAAATACGTTGCCAGCCACGAATGGCTGCGCCTTGAAGAAGACGGTACCATCACCGTCGGCATTACCCATCACGCGCAAGAGCTGTTGGGCGACATCGTGTTTGTCGAGCTGCCTGAAGTCGGTGCAAACCTGGCTGCCGAAGAGCAAGCCGGTGTGGTTGAGTCTGTGAAAGCCGCGTCCGACGTGTACGCGCCGATTGCAGGCGAAATCGTTGCCGTCAACGAAGATCTGCCAAGCGCGCCGGAAACTGCCAACAGCGACCCTTACGGCGCAGGCTGGTTCTTCAAAATCAAACCTGCCAACCCTGCCGATTACGACGGTCTGCTGACTGCCGAACAATACGCAGGCGAAGTAGCTTGATTTTTGCAAACATCCAAACAGGTTTTACGCCTGTTTGATATTGCAGGTCTTAGGTCGTCTGAAAATACTTTCAGACGGCCTTTGTTTCAATTTTTCCTCAATAAACATGAATTATTGCGAATTTGTCGCCACGCTACCCGACGATACGGACAATCCGAACAAACATTACCACGATAAGCAATACGGTTTTCCGATTGAGGATGACAATGAATTGTTTGAGCGGCTGGTGTTGGAAATCAATCAGGCAGGATTGAGCTGGACGCTGATGTTGAAGAAGCAGCAGGCATTTCAGACGGCATTTAAAGGTTTCGACATCGATACGGTCGCCGCATTTGATGAAGCCGATATTGAGAGACTGCTTGCCGATGCAGGCATCGTCCGCAACCGCCTGAAAATCAACGCAGCCATTTATAACGCGCGACAAATCAAACAAATACAGCAAGAATACGGCTCATTCAAAAACTGGCTGGATGCGAACCATCCGCTCGACAAGGCTGAATGGGTGAAGCTGTTTAAAAAACATTTCAAATTTGTCGGCGGCGAAATCGTTGGCGAATTTTTAATGAGTACCGGCTATCTGCCCGGCGCGCATATTGAAAGCTGTCCGGTTTATAGGGAAATATTGGCATGTCGTCCAAAGTGGGCGGAGGCCGTCTGAAACAACATCTGCAAGAAAAAACAGTGTTGATATCGATAACACCGAAGGAGTAGAAATGAAACTATCTGAATTGTTCAACCCGAACGAATTTGCCGCGCGCCATTTGAGCTTTGGCGACGAGGCTGCGCTTTTGGAAGCGCTCGGCGAGAAGAGCATGGACGAATTTGTCGGCAATACCGTGCCGCAAAGCATCCGTATGCCGTCCGAACTCGATTTGCCCGAGGCTTTGACCGAGGCGGACGCGTTGGCGAAATTGAAAGGCATCGCGTCTAAAAACGTGATCAACAAATCCTATATCGGTTTGGGCTATTACCCGACCCGCGTGCCGAATGTGATTTTGCGCAACGTATTGGAAAACCCGGGTTGGTACACTGCCTACACCCCGTATCAGGCGGAAATTGCACAGGGTCGTTTGGAAGCTTTGTTGAACTTCCAACAAGTGTGTATCGATTTGACCGGTTTCCCTGTGGCAGGCGCGTCTTTGCTGGATGAGGCGACTGCTGCCGCCGAAGCGATGGCGATGGCGCACCGCGTGGGCAAAGTGAAATCCGAGCGTTTCTTTGTGGATGCGCGCGTGTATCCGCAAACTTTGGATGTGATGAAAACCCGCGCCAAATATTTCGGCTTTGAACTGGTGGTCGGCGATTTTGCCCAAGCGGATGAAGGCGAATACTTCGGTGCGCTGTTCCAATACGTTGGTAAAGACGGCGATGTGCAAGACTTGCAGGACGTTATCGGCCGTCTGAAAGCAAAAGGCACAATCGTGGCCGTTGCCGCTGATATCATGAGCTTGGTTTTGCTGAAATCTCCTGCCGAGTTGGGTGCGGATATTGCCTTGGGCAATACCCAACGCTTCGGTGTGCCGATGGGCTTCGGTGGTCCGCACGCTGCTTATTTCGCGTTTAAAGACGAGTTCAAACGTTCCGCTCCTGGCCGCATTATCGGCGTATCCAAAGATGCATCGGGCAAACCTGCCTTGCGCATGGCGTTGTCTACCCGCGAGCAACACATCCGCCGCGAAAAAGCGACATCCAATATTTGTACGGCACAAGCATTGCTGGCGAACTTGGCTGGTATGTATGCCGTTTACCACGGTCCTGAAGGCGTGAAACGCATTGCCAAACGTATCCATGCGCTGGCTTCTACCTTTGCCAATGTGCTGGTTTCAGACGGCCTGAATGTGGTTCACAAGGTCTTCTTCGATACCGTTACCGTCGATTTCGGCAGCAAAGAGAAAGCAGACCAAGTGTTTGCCGCTGCTTTGGAATCGGGTTACAACCTGCGCCGCGTTAACGATACTCAAGTTGCGGCTGCATTCCATGAAACGTCGGCATACGAAGATTTGGTCGATTTGTACCGCGCGTTTACCGGCAAAGATACGTTCACATTTGCCGATGACGTCAAAGGCCGTCTGAATGCAGAATTGCTGCGTCAGGACGACATTCTGCAACATCCTGTGTTCAACAGTTACCACACCGAACACGAAATGTTGCGCTACCTGAAAAAACTCGAAGACCGCGATTTGGCAATGAACCGCAGCATGATTTCGCTCGGTAGCTGCACCATGAAGCTCAATGCGACTGCGGAAATGTTGCCGATTACTTGGGCAGAGTTCACCGACATCCACCCCTACGCCCCCAAAGACCAAGCCGCAGGCTACCGCGCGCTTTTGACCGACATGGAAAACAGCCTGAAAGCCATCACCGGCTTTGACGCGATTTCCTTCCAGCCCAACTCCGGCGCGCAGGGCGAATACAGCGGCATGCTCTCCATCCGCCGCTATCAAGAAGCTAACGGCGAGGGACACCGCAACATCTGCCTAATTCCCAAATCCGCCCACGGCACCAACCCTGCGACTGCGGCCATGCTGGGTTTGAAAGTCGTTGTTGTCGATACCGACGAACACGGCAACGTCAACATCGATGATTTGAAAGCCAAAGCAGAGCAACACCGCGACGCTTTGTCCGCCATCATGATTACTTACCCGTCCACCCACGGCGTGTACGAAGAAGGCATCCGCGACATCTGCCGCATCATCCATGAAAACGGCGGACAGGTTTACATGGACGGCGCCAACCTCAACGCCCAAATCGGCATCATGCAGCCTGCCGAAGTCGGCGCGGACGTGTTGCACATGAACCTGCACAAAACCTTCTGTATCCCTCACGGCGGCGGCGGTCCGGGCGTCGGCCCTATCGGTTTGAAAGCCCACCTTGCCCCGTTTGCACCGGGACACGCTTTGACCGACACCCACAGCGCCAGTGCCGACCAAACCGCCGTTGCTGCTGCGGCCTTCGGTTCTGCGTCCATCCTGCCGATTACCTGGATGTACCTGACCATGATGGGCAAACAAGGCATGGAACAGGCAACGCGCTGGGCATTGCTCAACGCCAACTACGTCGCCAAACGCCTGAGCGAAGACTATCCCGTTCTCTACACAGGCAAAAACGGCCGCGTCGCGCACGAATGTATCGTCGATTTGCGTCCGCTCAAAGCCGAAAGCGGCATCACCGAAACCGACATCGCCAAACGCCTGATGGACTACGGCTTCCACGCCCCGACCGTCTCCTTCCCCGTTGCCGGCACGCTGATGATCGAGCCGACCGAAAGCGAGAGCAAAGCCGAACTCGACCGCTTTATCGCTACCTTGAAACAAATCAAACAGGAAGTGCTGAAAGTCGAGCGCGGCGAATGGCCGAAAGAGGATAATCCGCTGGTGAATGCTCCGCATACCGCAGCAGATGTAACCGGTGAATGGGCGCATCCGTACTCCCGCGAAGAAGCCGTCTTCCCGCTGCCTTTCGTGCGCGAAAACAAATTCTGGCCGAGCGTCAAACGGGTAGATGAAGTGTATGGCGACCGCAATCTGGTTTGCTCCTGCTTGCCGATTGATGCATACGAAGATTAAGCCTGAATAGGTTTAAAATTGAACAGGCCGTCTGAAAATGAAAATAGTTTTCAGATGGCCTTTTGTTTGTTAAGATATTTCGCCCGAGAACATACATTTGTTTTTGGTAAAACAACAGATAAGGCATTCGGAAAAATAGACGGCGAATGCCTTTGTTTGCGGATAAAACCAAACTGCTCTCAACAACGATAAACACAAGGCCGTCTGAAAAACAGGAGGACACGATGGACGAACTTTTTATTCAAACGTTGACGATTGCCGGCTCAGATTCCGGAGGCGGCGCGGGCATACAGGCGGATTTGAAGACATTTCAGATGCGCGGCGTGTTCGGCACCAGCGTACTGACAGCGGTTACCGCACAAAATACTTTGGGCGTATCGGCAGTGCATCCGATACCGACCGACATGATTGCCGCGCAAATTGCCGCGATTCAGGAAGATTTCCAAATCCGCGCCTATAAAATCGGCATGCTGGGTACGGCGGAAATCATCGAATGCGTGACGGAACAAACCGCCGAATGTGACTTCGGCAAACGCGTGTTGGATCCGGTTATGATTGCCAAAGGCGGCGCGCCGTTGTTGGAAAACTCAGCCGTCGAAGCCATGAAACGCCTGCTGCTGCCGCATACGGACGTATTGACTCCCAATCTGCCCGAAGCGCAGGCATTGACGGGTATCAATATTGAAAACCGCCAAGATGCGGAACGTGCCGCCAAAATTCTTCAGGATTGGGGTGTGAAAAATGTGGTGATTAAAGGCGGCCATCTTGCCGACAGCCAAAGCGAATATTGCACCGACTGGCTGTTTACGCCATACGAAACCATTGAGCTGAACAGTAAACGTTTCCCAACGCCGCATACGCATGGTACGGGCTGCACATTTTCTGCCTGCATCACAGCCGAGTTGGCAAAAGGGTTTAGCGTACCTGAGGCGGTTCAAACGGCAAAAAACTATATTGCCGCCGCCATTTCCCATCCTTTGGGCATCGGGGCAGGGCACGGGCCGGTCAACCATTGGGCGTATCGGGACGAATAATGCGTTTAGGCCGATTGTAATTGATTGTATTTTTCAGACGGCCTGACTAGGTTTATCACTTGAAATTGTTTACAATATCGGATTAATGCTTTTACGGATAAAAAAGACACCATGCAAGTTACTTCAAAATGGATAGATGGAATGTGCTTCGTCGGTACAACGGCAAACGGACACAGCGTTGTGATGGAAGGCGCGGCGGCTGAAGGCGAAGTCAAACGCGGCCCCAGCCCGATGGAAATGCTGTTGTTGGGTGTAGCAGGCTGTTCCAGCATCGATGTCGTGATGATTGCCGAGAAACAACGCCAAAAAATCACCGACTGCCGTGCCGAAGTGACTGCCAAACGCGCCGACACCGCGCCGCGCGTGTTTACCGAAATCCATATCCATTTCAAAGTGTATGGTCGGGATTTGCAAGAAAGCGCGATTGAACGCGCCGTACAGATGTCTGCCGAAAAATATTGCTCCGCATCGATTATGCTGGGCAAAGCGGCAAAAATGAGCCACAGCTTCGAGATTGTCGAAACAGAATAGGGCGGTTTCAGGGTAGGAGTGCCGGAGCGTGAACCGGTTACCCACAAAAAAAGCAGATATATTCACGCATTAACATGAATATATCTGCTTGCTTTTTATTCCTTTTTCTCTCTCTCTATCAGCCTTTATAACTTGGCTTGTTGATCTCATTGTGCAAGTTTCGTTTAACATTGTCAACAATTTTTAATTATATTTTAAACAACCCCGAAAGCTGCAGGTTTGTAAACGCTTGCGCCTTAATACGGATACTGGGGAAACAGTATGGATTACGAAAATAATACCAACATTGCGCCTGCAACTTCATCGCTTATTTTGGAAGAGCGTCACGATTCGGAACTCTTCCGAGTGTACGCATTGATTTTGGACGGCATTACCGACCATCTGCTGTTGCCGGGTAAAAAACTGACCGAGTCCGAGCTTTGCCGACAAATGGTTTGCTCGCGCAATACCGTGCGTGGCGCATTGTCGCTTTTGGCGCACGACAAAATCGTCGATTTGCAGCCCAACCGCGGCGCATTTGTCCATGTGCCGGACTTGAAAGAAATGAAAGACGTGTTCAACACGCGTATCGAAATGGAAAGCATGATTCTGAGCGTCCTCATTGATATGCCTGATTTGGAAACGCGTCTGCAACCGCTTTACGCCATGATTGAGCAAGAGGGCGCAGCCTCCGAAAGCGGCGACCGCGTGGGTTGGAACCGCCTGTCCAATGCCTTCCATGTCGAATTGGCGCGACTGTTGGACAACGATGTCCTGTTTGAAATCATGAATACCTTGTGTGCGCGCTCTTCATTGATTGTGGCCGTTTCCGATCCGCTTCGCAAAGAAAAGCGCAACATCGATTCCAATTCGCACCATGAACACCGAGAAATCCTCGATTTGTTGCTGGCAGGCAAGCGCAACCGTGTGACTAAAGTCATACGCCGCCACTTGGGCGCGTGTATGGAACGCTTGGAACAGAAACTCGAGATGTAATCGGTTTGACAATAACAAGGCCGTCTGAAATATTCAGACGGCCATTGGTTTATCCCTATAAAACGAAACGCCATGAAACCCAAAATCCAAAGACACGAACATATCCTCACCCTTGTCCGCGAACATAATTTTATGACGGTGGAAGAGTTGGCGGCAAATTTGGATGTTACGCCGCAAACCATACGCCGCGATGTTCAAGAGTTAAGCGAGACCGGACAGCTTAAACGCTATCATGGCGGCGCATCTTTGGGCGACGTTTCAGTCGTAACGGCAGGGCAGGAGCGGCGCAACCATCAGCAGCAGGAAAAAAACGCCATTGCCCGGCTGATTGCTTCCACCATTCCCGACAATGCCTCGCTCTTTATCAGCATCGGCACCACCATGGAAGCCGTCGCCGCCGAGTTGGTCAGACAGCGTAAAAACCTGCGGATTATCACCAACAACATCTACGCCGCCTCCATCACTGCGGCGCGTACCGACTACACGGTCATCATCGCTTCCGGTGTGGTCCGTCCGTTGGACGGCGGTATTACGGGTGTGGCGACCGTCGATTTCATCAACCAATTCAAAGTCGACTATGCCATCATGAGTACCCACGGCATAGAAAACGACGGCTCGCTTTTGGATGACGATTACAAGGAAGTCAGCGTCATGCAGGCGATGGTGAACAATGCCCGCGTGCGCTATCTCGGTGTCGACCACAGCAAGTTCAACAGCAATGCCTTGGTCAGACTGGGAGATATCGGCGCATTCGATAAGCTGTTTACCGACCGCACCCCATCCGCCGCCATGCAGAAAACCCTAAACGAGCGCGGCGTGGCGTGGCAGGTTGCCGACCCTGTATCAAAGTAGCCAAGTCGGGTACAATTGAGCCATCATTCCATTCCTTTCAGACGGCCTGATTGAATGCTCAGGCCGTCTGAAAACAGAAAATCATTTTCCCATCAAAGAAATATTATGTTGAATAAAGACCAATTCGCGGACAACCACTTTATCCGCACCATTATCGATGAAGACCTCAAAAGCGGTAAGCATACAGCCATCCAAACCCGTTTCCCGCCCGAGCCGAACGGCTACCTGCACATCGGCCACGCCAAATCCATCTGCTTGAACTTCGGTTTGGCGTATATTTATGACGGCTTGTGCAACCTGCGTTTCGACGACACCAACCCCGAAAAAGAAAACGACGAATACGTCAACGCCATCAAAGAAGACGTTGAGTGGCTTGGTTTCCATTGGGCAGGCGAGCCGCGTTTCGCTTCCAACTATTTCGACCAGCTTTACGATTACGCCGTCGGTTTAATCAAAGACGGCAAGGCCTATGTCGATGATTTGACGCCCGAAGAAATGCGCGAATACCGCGGCACGCTGACCGAAGCGGGCAAAAATAGCCCTTACCGCGACCGCAGTATCGAAGAAAACCTCGACCTGTTCACGCGCATGAAAAACGGCGAATTCCCCGACGGCAGCAAAACCCTGCGCCTGAAAATCGACATGGCATCAGGTAACATCAATATGCGCGACCCCGTCATCTACCGCATCCGCCGCGCCCATCACCACAATACCGGCGACAAATGGTGCATCTACCCGATGTACGACTACACGCATTGCATTTCCGACGCCATCGAAGGCATCACGCATTCCTTGTGTACGCTCGAATTTGAAGCACACCGTCCGCTGTACGACTGGGTGTTGGACAACATTCCCGCGCCGCACGCCACCCGTCCGCGCCAATACGAATTTTCCCGTTTGGAGCTTCTGTATTCCATCACGTCCAAACGCAAGCTGAACCAACTGGTTTCAGACGGCCACGTTGCCGGCTGGGATGATCCGCGTATGCCGACCATTTCGGGTATGCGTCGCCGCGGCTACACGCCCGAAGGCCTGCGCTTGTTTGCCAAACGCGCCGGTATTTCCAAATCTGAAAACATCGTCGACATGAGCGTGTTGGAAGGCGCGATTCGTGAAGAGCTGGAAAACTCCGCTCCTCGCCTGATGGCGGTGTTGAACCCGCTCAAAGTGACCCTGACCAACTTTGAAGCCGGCAAAACCCAAAGCCGCCGTGCCGCGTTTCATCCGAACCACGAAGAAATGGGCGAGCGCGAAATTCCCGTGTCCCAAACCATTTACATCGAAGCCGACGACTTTGCCGAAAATCCGCCCAAAGGCTTCAAACGCCTGATTCCCGGCGGCGAAGTGCGCTTGCGCCACGGCTATGTCATCAAGTGCGATGAAGTGGTAAAAGACGAATCAGGCAATGTGGTTGAACTCAAATGCAGCATCGACCACGATACCTTGGGCAAAAATCCCGAAGGCCGCAAAGTCAAAGGCGTGATTCACTGGGTGTCTGCCGAACACGCAGCAGAAATCAAAGTCCGCCTGTACGACCGCCTCTTTACCGTCGAGCGTCCCGATGCCGTGCGTGGCGAAGACGGTAACTACCTGCCGTTTACCGATTTCCTCAATCCCGAATCCATTAAGGAAATCACCGCCTACGCCGAACCTGTCGCAAAAGATTTGCCGGCAGAAAGCCGTTGGCAGTTTGAACGCATCGGCTACTTCGTCACCGACCGCAAAGACCACAGCAAAGACACGCCGGTGTTTAACCGCACGGTAACGCTGAAAGATTCTTGGCAGGCAAAATAATTGGTAAGAAGGCAGTCAGTATGCACTGGCTGCCTTTATTGTGTTTAAATTTTTGATTTTATAATAGGAATTTTATGGAAAACCAAATACCCACTTCACAGGAAGTTCGATATCACGAACCCAAACGCCTTCCTGCTTCTGCAGGCATCAAGTGGATTACCGACGCTTTCGGTATTTTCAAACTTCATCCGTGGAAATGGATGGGCGTATTATTGGCTTATATGATCGTAGGCTTTGTGGTTTCTATTATTGACTTACTAGGAATTAATGCGCTTTCTAGTTTAAAAGGTATTGTATTCAGCTGGGTGGGTTCATGCTTAGTAGGCGGAGCTATGTATGTTGCTAACAATATCAATAATGGAAAAGCATTTGATGTGAAAGATTTTTTTATTGTTTTTTTAGATAAAAAAATGAGTTTTTTCATTTTATTGTTACTTCAGGTGCTGTTCAGTATAGCTGTTAGTTTGCTTATCATTCCGCTATATTTTGCAGGTCATTGGGCAATGATGATAGGTGTTGTATTGATTGTTATTGTCCTTTTGTCTATATTTTTATTAACCCCCGCTTTGATTGTTTTAGATGGTCTGAAGCCATGGGAGGCTATTAAAGCTAATGTTAAAGCGGCTATGTGTAATATTCCTGCAATATTAGTTTATGTTGTAGGTGTGGCTCTCTATTCTTTTATGTGGGGCGTATTAGGCAGCATGTTAGGCCAGTGGATTATCATGATCATACTTTTACTATTCCTACCTGTCAGCGCAGTTTTACTGCTGGCTCCTTATATTGCTTACCGCAGTATTTACCCTAATGGTCGTATTGTAAAATCCTAAGTGGATAAAGGCCGTCTGAAACATTTTCAGACGGCCTTTGTCGATAAAAGGAATGAGATGGAACGTTATTCTGTACATTTGAAACTGCTGGGGATGGCGGTGCTGTGGGGCGCGTCTTGGCCGATGGGGCGGATGCTGGGGCAGTCGCTGCCGCCGCTGACGGGCGGGGCGGTTCGGTTTGTACTGGCTTCGGTTTTGTTGTTGGGCTGGTTGTTTGCGCGCAGCAGGTTTGCAACTTTGGCAGCTTTGTCGGCGCGGCAATGGCTGGGTTTGACGGCGGCTGCTTCCGTCGGCGTGTGCGGCTATGCGGTGTTTTTTATGCTGGGTTTGCAGACTATGCCGGCAGGTAAGGCGGCGGTGGTCGTGGCAGTGAACCCCGTGCTGACGCTGCTGTTGGCAACTTGGTTTTTCGGCGAGCGTTTAAATGCGAAGATTTTGGCGGGTATGCTGCTGGCGGTCGGCGGTGCCATTATGGTGGTAACGCAAGGGCAGCCGTTGACAGTGTTATCGGGCGGCATCAAGGCAGGAGAGTGGCTGATTTTCGGTTGCGTGGTTTGTTGGGCGGCTTATACTTTAATTGGTCGCGCGGTTTTGCGCGGGATAGACGCGCTGACGGTAACGATGGCAACTTCGTTCATCGGCGCTCTGATGTTGTCGGTGGTGGCGTTGTGGATGGACGGAATGCCGTTTGAGGCGATAGCGGCAATGGATGGGCGAGGTTGGACAGCCTTGGCGTGGCTGGTCATCGGTGCGACGGTATTGGCCTATGCGTGGTATTTTGAAGGCGTGAAGACTTTGGGTGCAGGCAGCGCGGCAGCGTATATTACGCTTGTGCCGATTTTCGGTGTGCTGTCTTCGGCGTGGTTTTTGGGCGAACCGCTGCATATTTCGCTGATTGCAGGCTGCGCGGCGGCGGTCGGCGGCATGATGCTGATGCGGTACGGGCAGAAGGCCGTCTGAAGTTGGGTAAATACTCGGATTTTTGATGATAAGATTGCGGTTGCCACGTTACTTCCAGCCGTAATCTTATTGAAGGATAAGACCAAGGTCTCGGCCTCAGTGTTCGATTTAAAAATTTGACACCCTGCCTCCAACTGCCTAAAATTCAACTTTCTCAAAAATCTACCGTATCCTGCGGCACGATTTCATACTTTCAGACGGCCTTCGTGCCATCTCTCTGATACCATTCAAAATATATCAATACTATGCACGTTTCAGAACTCCAAACCCTCCACATTTCTAAACTCTTGGAAATGGCAGAAGAACATGGCATTGAAAACGCCAACCGTTTCCGCAAACAAGACCTCGTTTTTGCCATCGTCCGCCAGATGATGAAGCAAAATGTCAGCTTTACCTGTTCCGGCACACTCGAAATCCTGCCCGACGGCTTCGGTTTCTTGCGCAGCGCAGATACTTCTTATCTTGCCGGCCCTGATGATATTTATGTTTCGCCCACGCAAATCCGCCGCTTCAATCTGCACACCGGTGACACCATCGAAGGCAGCGTGCGCGTGCCTAAAGACAATGAGCGTTATTTCGCACTTGTCCGCCTTGATACCATCAACGGCGATCAACCCGAAGTCTGCAAACACAAAATCCTCTTTGAAAACCTCACGCCTTTATTCCCAACCGAACAATTCAAACTCGAGCGCGACATCAAAGCCGAAGAGAATCTGACCGGCCGAGCCATCGACTTGGTTTCCCCAATCGGTAAAGGCCAACGTGCATTGTTGGTTGCGCCGCCTAAAACCGGTAAAACCGTGATGTTGCAAAACATTGCCCACGCCATTACCGCCAATTATCCCGATGTCGAGCTGATTGTCCTGTTGATTGACGAGCGTCCGGAGGAAGTGACCGAGATGAGCCGTTCTGTACGCGGCGAAGTGGTTTCCTCTACGTTTGACGAACCTGCGCAACGCCATGTACAAGTGGCCGAGATGGTGATTGAAAAAGCCAAACGCATGGTCGAACACAAAAAAGACGTGGTGATTCTGCTGGATTCGATTACCCGTTTGGCGCGCGCCTACAATACCGTCGTGCCGACTTCGGGCAAAATTCTGACCGGCGGTGTCGATGCCAACGCTTTGCACCGTCCGAAACGCTTTTTCGGCGCAGCGCGTAATGTGGAAGAGGGCGGTTCGCTTACCATTATTGCGACAGCGCTTGTTGAAACCGGCAGCCGCATGGACGACGTGATTTACGAAGAGTTCAAAGGCACGGGCAATATGGAATTGCACCTTGACCGCCGCATGGCAGAAAAACGCCTGTTCCCGGCGATCAGCATTAATAAATCCGGTACGCGCCGCGAAGAATTGCTGGTGCCGAACGATCAGTTGCAACGTATGTGGCTCTTGCGCAAATTCCTGCATCCTATGGACGAAATCGAAGCGACCGAGTTTTTGGTGGGCAAACTCAAAGACTCCAAAAACAATGACGATTTCTTTGAATTGATGCGCGGTAAATAAGCATAAGGCCGTCTGAACATGTTTCAGACGGCCTTTACTTTGCTTGAGGAATCTTTATGACCATCCGAATGAATTGGCAAAACTTATTGTCCACCCAACGCTTCCGTACCAAAAACGGCGAAATTGTGCCGACCGTTACCCCTTCGACCCAGGAAGGTGCCGATGCCTTGCGTACGGATTTTCACATCGACTACGACCGAGTCGTTTTTTCCGGAGCCTTCCGCCGCCTTGGCCGTAAAACGCAGGTACATCCGCTGGCGCAACACGATTTGACGCACAACCGCCTGACACACAGTGTTGAAGTTGCCAGCGTGGGCAGGAGCTTGGGCAACCGCGTAGGCGTGATGTTGCATAACGGCGGTTTTTTGCCGCAGGAAAATACGCCCAGCGATATTGGTGCCGTGGTGCAGGTTGCCTGTTTGGCGCATGATTTGGGCAATCCGCCGTTTGGTCATACCGGCGAAGATGCTTTGCGTGATTGGTTCAGACGGCCTGAACATCAAATTTATCTGAACACATTAAACGAAGCGGAACGCAACGATATTCAAACCTATGAAGGCAATGCGCATAGCCTGCGTATCGTCGCCAGCCTTGAAATGTATCCGGAGGCGGGCGGAATGCGCCTGACTGCGGCAGCCATTGGCGCATTGCTGAAGTATCCGTGGACAACGCAACATCCAAACGGCAGAAAGAAATTCAATATTTATCAAACCGAGTTGCCGTTTATCCGTCAAGTTGCCGACGAATTGGGACTGGTTTCCGCAGGAGCAGACAGCTGGGCGCGCCATCCTTTGTCTTATTTGATGGAGGCCGCCGACGATATTTGCTATGCCTTGCTGGACTTGGAAGATGCCGTTGAATTGGATTTGCTCACGGATACGGAAGTGGAGAGTATCTTGTCCGAGCTGACCTTTGCCGAAAGTGCATGGCACGCCAGTTCCAGCCGTCAGCGTTGCGCTATGTTGCGCGGCATTGCGATTGGCAAGGCGATTGATGATGTTGCGCAAACCTTTATGCTGCATCAGTCTGATTTACTGGATGGAACATTCAAAGGCAAAGACTTGCTTGCTCTGTGTAGCCCGCAAGTGCAAAACACTTTGGCAAAAGCGAAAGAATTGGCGCAAACACGGATTTTCCGCCATCACACCAAGCTCTTGACCGAAATCGCCACGTTCCCATGCTTAGGCTCCATCTTGGATTTGCTCGTCCCTGCCGCCTATGCCCTGATTGCAGAAAAACAATTGGCAACGCGTCAGTCTTTGGCGTTGGAATTATTGAAAAAGCACAATCCGATTCTTCCTGAAGACAGTCTGTATCAGGCTTATATGAAAATTTTGGATTTTGTCGGTGGTATGACCGATAATTCCGCCGCCAAAATGGCGCAGGATTTGTCAGGAGTAGGGATTTTACGTTAGTTTTATATTGTTTAACTTCAATTAGTTAAATAAAAATATAAAAAATATCTGCGAAAAGAGTAGACAGGTTTCGGCAAAGCCTATATTATTCGGTCTTCTTGATTCACAACGCACTTGCGAAGTGATGAGGATGCACCCGTAGCTCAGTTGGATAGAGTATCTGGCTACGAACCAGAGGGTCGGGCGTTCGAATCGCTCCGGGTGCGCCACAAGATTTATCCGCGCCCATCGTCTAGCGGTTAGGACATCGCCCTTTCACGGCGGTAACCGGGGTTCGATTCCCCGTGGGCGTGCCAGTTTTCAAAAAAACGCAATCTGTTTCAGATTGCGTTTTTTTATTACATTTACTGTTTGTGTTCTAAGGCCGTCTGAAACGCTTAGCAATTCAAGAGACAGAAGTGTGTAAAATAAATTGCCCAGACTTTTTGTCGTCTATATGCGCTTTTCAATCTCATTTTACCATTGTCAAAACCCAATTTATTGACAACAGTATTCATCTTAAAAATTCCCAAACCTGAATTTACATGATTTCATATTTATAATTTATTGATTTTAGAAAATAAAAATATTTATTTGAACTTTTCTTAAAAAATGCCGTCTGAGATAAAGACAAGACGGAATATCTCTGTTAATGTGTAAATGTCAGCCGGCGTTTGCCGGTTTTTTATTGAAACCATTTGGGAGTCAATTATGAATATGAATGTTAAATTAATCGTTCCTGCCGTTTTGGCGGCTGTTGCCCTGACTGCATGTAGCAGCGGTTCTAAAGCCAAACCTGAAGCTAAAGCTGCGCCTACTGCGCAACAACAAACTCAAGCTCAGGCTCAACAAGCTCAAGCTCCAGTGCCTAATACTTTGAAAGTAGACTCTATCGACGGTACTAAAGAAGTTCACTACAAATGCGGTAAAGACGGCAAAGAGCCTCTGAGCGTAATGTACGGCTTCAAAGGCAACGAAGTTGTTGCTGCACAAGTAAAATACAAAGGCCAATTAACTGAAAACCTGTTCCGTATCACTGACAGCAGCAAAGATGTAAACGCATTCTGGGGCGGTAATGTCGCTTGGGTTGCCGAAGCAGCCACTGCAGCCAACGTAGACAAAGTTGATGGCAACATGCTGACTATCCGCGGTACTACCGAAGTAAACGGTAAACAAGAAGTGGTTGATCAAATCGTTACCCGCTTCTGCGCATTGGACAAAGGTGCGAAAGCTGCCGTTAAACCAGCTGCTAAAAAAGCGAAAAAATAATCTTTTACCGACAGCTTTAAACGCTGGGTAAAATAAAACAGGCCGTCTGAAAAGTTTTCAGACGGCCTGTTCTTTTGAGTGTTTTAACCCAAGAACCAGAATTTCAGTGCCCACAACACAGCGACAATCCATACCATAGGCGGTACGTCTTGGGTGCGGTTGCACAAGAGTTTGATGAGTGCGTAGCTGATAAAGCCGAACGCAATACCGTCGGCAATCGAGTAGGTAAACGGCATGAAGACGATGGTCAGGAATGCCGGTGCGGCTTCGGTCATGTCGTCCCAGTCGATTTCACGCGCGCTGCGCAACATTTGCGCGCCAACATAGAGCAGGGCGGGTGCGGTAGCGAATGCAGGAATGCTTTGAACCAGCGGGGAGAAAATCAGACAGGCAAGCATCAGTACGCCGACGGTAACGGCAGTCAGGCCGGTACGGCCGCCGGCAGAAACGCCTGCCGCACTTTCAACGTAAGGGGTAGTGGAAGAAGTACCCAAGGCGGCGCCTGCGATAATGGCGGTTGAGTCAGCAAGCAGGGCGCGTTTCAAACGCGGCAGTTTGCCGTCTTGCAACAGGCCTGCGCGGTGGGAAACACCGACCAATGTGCCGGTAGAGTCAAACAGGTCAACCAGGAAGAATACAAAAATCACGCTGACCATGCTGACGGTGAACAAGCCTTTGAAGTCCATCTGCATGAATGTTGGCGCAATGCTCGGAATTTCGCCGACCACGCCTTTGAACTCGCTCAAGCCCAAGACGGTGGAGACGGCGGTCAGCGTCAGAATGGTAATGATGATGGAGCCTTTAACGCGGAAGTGGCCAAGTGCAACCACCATGACAAAGCCTGCCATCGCCAGCAGGGCGGTAGGCTGGTGGATGTCGCCCAAGCCGACCAATGTGGCAGGATTGGCCACAATCACGCCTGCGCCTTTGAGCGCAATCAATGCCAAGAAGAGGCCGATACCTGCAGCAATCGACATTTTCAAGCCCATAGGCAGGGCGTTGACCAGCATTTCACGCACTTTAAAGAAGCTGAACAGGATAAAAATGATGCCGGAGATGAAAACGGCACCCAAAGCCACACGCCAGTCTACGCCCATGCTTTTGACGACGGCAAAGGTAAAGTAGGCGTTCAAACCCATGCCCGGAGCGAGGGCGATCGGGTAGTTGCCGACAAAGCCCATCACGAAACAGCCGATGGCGGAGGCGATACAGGTGGCCACAAATACTGCGCCCATATCCATGCCGGTTTCGCCCAAAATCAGGGGATTGACGATGATGATGTAGCACATGGCGAGGAAGGTTGTCACACCGGCCATAATTTCCGTGCGGACGTTGGTCTGATTGGCGTTGAGGTTGAATAATTTTTCCAAAACGCTTTGATTTGAAGAACTCATTCGAGATATTCCTTTGGGAAAGCCGTTCGAGGACGGCATCATCGGGTTTAACTGCCGGAAGCTCAGATTTTGGCCTTAACTTCTCAACAAATAAGGGAATTTTCGGGCGGTATTATACTGAAAAGCCTTTTGCTCGGGTAATAAAAATACATGAATCAGATAATGCCGGGCTGAACCAAGATAAAGGCCGTCTGAACAGTTTCAGACGGCCTTTGTTTGTGTGTGCTTATACCGGTTTGCCTTTTAGGGAGAAGGTGTAGGCTTCGGTGATTTCCAGATCGATCATTTGGTTGATCATGTCGGGTGTGCCGGTAAAGTTGACCACGCGGTTGTTGGCGGTACGGGCTTGCAGTTGGTCGGGGTCTTTTTTGGAGATGTCTTCAACCAAGCAGCGTTGAACCGTGCCGATCATGGTTTGGTTGATGCGCGCGGTTTCGGCTTCGATGACTTCGTTCAAAGCTTCGAGGCGACGCACTTTTTCTTCATGCGGCGTGTCGTCGTGCAGGTTGGCGGCAGGCGTGCCTGGGCGCGGACTGTAAATAAAGACGAAGCTCAAGTCGAAGGCGATGTCTTTGACCAGTTTCAAGGTTTGCTCGAACTCGCGCTCGGTCTCGCCCGGGAAACCGACGATAAAGTCGGAGCTGAGGCACAAATCAGGACGGATGGCACGCAGTTTGCGGATGATGGATTTGTATTCCAAGGCGGTGTAGCCGCGTTTCATCGCGCTCAATACGCGGTCGGAACCGCTTTGAATCGGCAGGTGCAGATGGGAAACCAGCTTCGGCAGGTCGCGGTAGCACTCGATAATCGCGTCGGTAAATTCGCGCGGATGGCTGGTGGTAAAGCGCAGACGTTCGATGCCCGGGATTTCGTGGACGATGCGCAATAAAGTGGCAAAGTCGCAGATTTCGCCGTTTTCCATTTCGCCGCGATAGGCATTGACGTTTTGGCCTAAGAGGTTGATTTCTTTAACGCCTTGTTGCGCCAAACCGGCAATTTCAGTCAATACGTCGTTAAGTGGGCGGGAGAATTCTTCGCCGCGGGTGTAGGGGACGACGCAGTAAGAGCAGTATTTGGAGCAGCCTTCCATAATGGAAATGAATGCCGAACCGCCTTCTACGCGCGCAGGCGGCAGGTGGTCGAATTTCTCGATTTCGGGGAAGGAAATGTCGATTTGAGACAGGCCGGTGGTTTCTTTGTCGACGATGAGTTTGGGCAGGCGGTGCAGCGTTTGCGGGCCGAAAACCACGTCCACATACGGAGCGCGTTTGACGATGTTTTCGCCTTCTTGAGAGGCAACGCAGCCGGCAACGCCGATGATGAGGTCGGGATTTTTTTCTTTAAGCGGGCGTACGCGGCCCAAGTCGGAGAAGACTTTCTCTTGCGCTTTTTCACGCACGGAGCAGGTGTTGAACAAGATGATGTCGGCGTCGTCAGGTTGGGTAACCTGCTCGATACCGCCGTGTTCTTCGGCGAGGACGGACAGCATTTTTTCGCTGTCGTACTCGTTCATTTGGCACCCGAAGGTGCGGATAAATACTTTTTTCATGGTTTGTTTTGATTGATTTGCTTGTTGTAAAAGGGTTCAGACGGCCTGTGCAATACTCTGGCCGTCTGAAAAATTATTCTTCCGCCTTTTTCTGCTTTTTGGCGTGTTCGATGAACCTGTCGGCTTCGGCGTCGGTCAAAATCCAGATTTCGCGGACGAGGCGGCTCTCTTCGTTGTATTTGAACGCAACGGCTTTGCCGGTTTGATTCAGCAGGCGGCCCATGGGGATGAAACGGTCGTTTTCATCGTGGATTTTGGTAAAGCGGGTGATTTGCAGTTTGGCTGCGTTGCCGTCCACAATGCCCAAGGTCAGCAGGCGCGTCCAAGAAAAACCGCCTTTGCTGACTTTCAGATAAGGCAGATCGACAGTTTTTAAAACGGCCACGTCCATATCATCAGGCAGGCTGCGTTGTGCATGGACGAGGGAGGACGCCAAAAGGGCGAGGCTGAGTATGAGTCCGCGTAACATGATGCTTTTCTTTTATTGTTTCAATAGGTCGCGGATTATAGCACAAGCAGGAAAAATGTGGATAGAGTGTTTGTTTTTAAAGAATAATTTTGATTTTGCGCCCGATTCTTATTTTGAAGCTTGGGCCGTCTGAAAAGGATTTGGTGTTAAAATGGCTCCGATTTGATTTTCAGACGACCTCTTACGAAAGAATTGACCATGAACCGTAATGAAAGCTTGTTCAATCGCGCCAAAGCCATTATTCCCGGCGGCGTGAACTCTCCTGTGCGCGCATTCGGCAGCGTCGGCGGTGTGCCGCGCTTTATCAAAAAGGCAGAAGGCGCGTATGTTTGGGACGAAAACGGCACGCGTTATACCGACTATGTCGGCTCTTGGGGCCCTGCGATTGTCGGCCATGCCCATCCTGAAGTCATTGATGCCGTGCGCGAAGCAGCATTGGGCGGTTTGTCGTTTGGTGCGCCGACTGAAGGCGAAATTGTCATTGCCGAAGAAATCGCCAAAATCATGCCGTCCGTCGAGCAGCTGCGCCTTGTCAGCTCCGGCACGGAAGCAACGATGACCGCCATCCGTCTGGCACGCGGTTTTACCGGCCGCGACAAAATCATCAAGTTTGAAGGCTGCTACCACGGCCATTCCGACAGCCTGTTGGTGAAAGCAGGCAGCGGCCTGCTGACGTTTGGCAATCCTTCTTCCGCCGGTGTGCCTGCCGACTTTACCAAACATACTTTGGTACTCGAGTACAACAATATCGCCCAACTGGAAGAAGCCTTTGCCCAAAGCGGCAATGACATTGCCTGTGTGATTTTGGAGCCTTTTGTCGGCAATATGAATCTGGTTAGGCCGTCTGAAGCCTTTGTCAAAGCCTTGCGCGAATTAACTGAAAAACACGGTACCGTGTTGATTTACGACGAAGTGATGACCGGCTTCCGTGTGGCGCTGGGCGGTGCGCAATCTTTGCACGGCATCAAACCTGATTTGACCACCATGGGCAAAGTGATCGGCGGCGGTATGCCTTTGGCGGCGTTTGGCGGCCGTAAAGACATTATGGAATATATTTCCCCATTGGG
Source organism: Neisseria sp. P0009.S010 (assembly GCF_051958545.1). Classification (NCBI taxonomy): domain Bacteria; kingdom Pseudomonadati; phylum Pseudomonadota; class Betaproteobacteria; order Neisseriales; family Neisseriaceae; genus Neisseria; species Neisseria sp. P0009.S010. The sequence goes on along the minus strand of NZ_JBQCVH010000002.1, from coordinate 147,849 downwards.
CGGCGTGTATCAGGCAGGTACATTGTCCGGCAATCCGATTGCGGTTGCCGCCGGTTTGAAAACGCTGGAAATCATTCAGCGCGAAGGCTTCTATGAAAACCTGACTGCCCTGACCCAACGCCTCGCCAACGGTATTGCCGACGCGGCTAAAGCACATGGCGTTGAATTTACGGCGGACAGCGTGGGCGGCATGTTTGGTTTGTATTTTGCCAGCCATACGCCGCAAAACTATGCCGACATGGCGCGTTCCAATATCGACGGTTTCAAACATTTCTTCCACGGTATGCTCGACCGCAATGTCGCATTCGGCCCGTCTGCTTACGAAGCCGGTTTTGTTTCCGCCGCGCATACGCCTGAGCTGATTGACGAAACCATTGCTGTGGCACACGAAGTGTTCAAAGAAATGGCAAAATAAAAGCTTAAGCTGTCATGTGAAAAAAGGCCGTCTGAAAAATATTCAGACGGCCTTTCGCTATTTTAAATCAATGCTTGATTATGCTTCTTCAGCTTTGCTGCGGATAATCAGCAGAGGCAGGTGGCTTTGACGCATTACGGTCTCGGCGAAGCTGCCCATCAGCAGGTGCATCAGGCCGGTGCGGCCGTGTGTGCCGAGTACCAGCAGGTCTGCGCCGTTGTTGTCGGCATAGTCAACCAAGTCTTGCGCCATTTCGCGCGCGCCTTTGTTGGCAACCAACAGGTGTTTCACGATGTTCTCAACGCCGCTTTCACGCGCTGTTTTTTCTGCGAAATCCAAAACTTCGTTACCTTGAGCCACTGCGGCGGCTTCGTAGCTTTCGTGTTGCAGGAATTCAGGAGCCAAAGCCATGTATTCGGCAGGGTTGGCAACGTGAACCAAAGTCAGTTGGGCTTTGTTGAGGCTTGCCAGTTCGGCGGCGTGTTTCAATGCATTGAGGGAAGTCTCGCTACCGTCAACGGCTACAACCAGATGTTTGTACATATTTATTCTCCTTTTGCGCCGAGTAGCGGCACTTTCGTTTAATATGAAATCAGAACTTGTCTGAATGTGAAACGATTATAAACTCTTTCGGGCGGGTACAACAGCCCATCTGCTTTCAAGTATAATATCGGTCCGATTCGCCTGTGGCGTTTTTCATTAATTTATTGATATATCACAAGGTTACTTATGCAAGACGCCGCTTTTCTTTCTTCGCGCCGCTTTGGCGGCATTGCCAGACTTTACGGAGACGAAGCACTGGCACGCTTTTCGCGTGCGCATGTGTGCGTGGTCGGCGTCGGCGGCGTCGGTTCGTGGGCGGTGGAGGCTTTGGCGAGGAGCGGTATCGGTCGTTTAACGCTGATTGATTTGGACAACGTTGCCGAGTCTAATGTCAACCGCCAGTTGCACGCTTTGACCGATGATTTCGGTAAGGCAAAAGTTACTGCTTTGCGCGAACGCATTGACCAAATCAATCCGCAATGCGAAGTGACGGAAATCGAAGATTTTGTGACCGAAGACAATCTGGACGAACTTTTCAGACGGCCTTTTGACTTTGTCATCGACGCCATCGACCAAATCCGTGTCAAAGCGGCGATGGCGGCGTATTTCGTGCAACATAAACAACCGTTTATTATCAGCGGCGGCGCGGGCGGACAGAAAAATCCGGCTTTAATCCAAACCGCCGATTTGAGCCGCGTTACCCACGACCCTCTGCTTTCCAATTTGCGCTATACCTTGCGCAAACGCTACGGCTTCAGCCGCGATACCAAAGAAAAAATGCGCGTGCCTTGCGTCTATTCAACCGAGAATATTACGCCGCCGCAATCCGGCGAAGCGTGTTCGACCGATGCCGCACCGCAAGGTTTGTCCTGCGCGGGCTATGGGGCGAGTATGCTGGTAACGGCTTCGTTTGGATTGTATTGTGCACAGGCTGCGGTGGAGCATATCGCGGGGCGGAAGTGAGGGGTAGGGGAAGATGGTTAAGAACCGATTTTTTAAAGCCTACTTTATCGCCAGCCTGATTTATGCGGTATGGTTCGGCGTATTGATGTATGCTGTCGATCCGATGTTTCTCGATGTGATGGAATGCAATACGCTGCCGGGCGATTATTTGTGTGTGCAAAGCGGTTATAACCGCCCGTTCACCACTTTTCTTTATCCGTTTCTGTCCGTCGTGATATTCAGCCTTTTACACGCCGGTATCATGAAATGGCGCAAACGCCGTTCGGTTAAAATGATTTGGCTTTTGGTCGGCTGCGAAAGTTTGCTGTTGTTGGCTTTGATGGTGGCGATGCTTGCGAGGGATGGTTTTGTGTTTTCTCGCGATATTGGCTCGGTACTGACGGGTACGGTTTTCGCCAGCCTGCCGCTGTTGGGTATGGCCTTGGCCCAGACCTTTGCCGTCGCCATTGTTTCTTTGCAAATCAATCGTAAAAACCGCTGATTTTTATATTAAAAACGGGTTGTCCTTGTTTCAGACGGCCTTTTGTTGATGAAACTTCTTACTAAACTTAAAAAGAAAAAGACCCTTTAACCATGCCTTCAGAACACCTTATTTCTTCCACTGCCGCAACGCCGTCTGAACATACCGTTGCGTGGGTGTTCGGTCAGCCTGTCACCGATGTGCCTCAGGATTTGTTTATTCCGCCTGATGCGTTGAAGGTGGTATTGAGCAGCTTCCAAGGGCCGTTGGATTTGTTGCTGTACCTTATCCGCAAGCAAAATATCGATGTCCTCGATATTCCGATGGTGAAGATTACCGAGCAGTATCTGCACTATATTGCCCAAATGGAAGCGTATCAGTTTGATTTAGCGGCGGAATACCTGCTGATGGCGGCGATGTTGATTGAAATTAAATCGCGCCTGCTGTTGCCGCGTCCTGAAGAAGTTGAGGATGAAGAGGCGGATCCGCGTGCCGAGCTGGTGCGCCGTCTGTTGGCTTACGAACAGATGAAACTGGCGGCTCAGGGTTTGGATGCGTTGCCGCGTGCCGGACGTGATTTTGCTTGGGCGTATTTGCCGCTGGAAATTGCGGTCGAAGCGAAGTTGCCGGAAGTGTACGTTGCCGATTTGACGCAGGCTTGGTTGGGTATTTTGTCGCGTGCCAAGCATACGCGCAGTCATGAAGTGGTGCGGGAAACCATTTCCGTGCGTGCGCAGATGACGGCGATTTTGCGTCGTTTGAACGAAAGCGGTATCAGTAAGTTCAGCGATTTGTTTAAGCCGGAGCAGGGCGCGACATATGTGGTGGTCAATTTTATTGCATTGCTGGAATTGGCTAAAGAAGGCTTGGTGCGTATCGTGCAGCCTGAAAATTATGGTGAAATCGAAATCAGCCTGAAAGACGGTTTGGAAACAAACGAAGCCGAAATGTTTTCAGACGGCCTTGAAGCCGATGAAACCGATAACGAAAATTTGAAAAAAGAGAACTAAAATGAATTCGACGACAAGTCATAACAAAGCTTCTTTATGGGCGGTAGGCTTAATGCTGTTTGCCCTGTTTTTTGGGGCGGGGAACCTGATTTTTCCTGCTTTTTTGGGACAGCAGGCCGGTGATAACTGGCTTTCGGCGATGTCCGGCTTTCTGCTGACCGGGGCGGGGTTGCCATTGCTGGGCGTGATTGCCGTCGGCTATTCCGGCTCGCGTGATGTGGAGGCATTGGCTTCCCGTGTTGCACCTTGGTACGGCGTGACTTTTGCCACCGCGCTCTATCTGGCAATCGGACCTCTGTTTGCCATGCCACGTACGGCGACAGTGTCTTTTGAAACCGCGATTTCCCCTTTCATTGATGAATCTTGGAAAAACATCGCATTGGCCGTATTCAGCCTGGTGTTTTTCGGCATTACTTATTGGCTGTCGATTTCTCCGGGGAAGCTGGTTGACCGTATCGGTAAAATCCTCACGCCTGTTTTGTTGTTGTCAATCGCGATATTGGTCGGCTATGCCGCCATTAACCCGATGGGCGTGCCGCAGGCGGCGCAAGGCGATTTTGCTACTCATCCGTTGGTTAAAGGCATTTTGGAAGGCTACGGCACCATGGACGCGCTGGCTTCGCTGGTGTTTGCCATTATCGTCATTGATGCCGTTCGCGCCATGGGCGTGGACAACCGCGCGGACTTGCTGAAGACCACGACGATTTCCGGTGTGTTGGCGGCTTCTTGTTTGGCAGTGGTTTACCTGTTTATCGGCTATATGGGCGCGACAGGTGTGGCCGGTATCGGCTTGCAGGAAAACGGCGCGTCGGTTTTGTCTAAAACCGCACAGCACTATTTCGGTACGGCCGGTATTGTGTTGCTTGGCGTCATGGTGCTGCTGGCTTGTCTGAGTACGGCGGTGGGTTTGATTACTTCATGCGCCGAATATTTCAACCGTCTTTGCCCGGGTATTTCTTATAAAATCTTTGTGATACTGAATACGGTGGTGTCTATTCTGTTGGCCAACAAAGGCCTGTCAGCGATTTTGCAGTTTTCCATCCCTATGTTGATGCTGTTGTATCCGCTGACCATTGTCATCATTTTGCTGGCCTTGACAGATAAACTGTTTGGCGGTGGCCGTATTGTCTATTTCTGCACCATGATGGCGGCTCTTATGGTCGGCTTGCTCGATGCCTATAAGGCCGCGTTTGGATTTGATACCGAAACCGCGGCTGCTATCGAGCGTGCATTGCCGTTTTACAATATCGGTTTAGGGTGGGTTGTTCCCTCTTTAGCCTGCTTTATACTCGGCTGCATTTTGAATGCGGCGTTGAAGAAAAAAGCATGACGATAAACAGGCCGTCTGAAATGTTCAGATGGCCTGTTTATTTCGCCGACCACGCAAACGACAGATGATTTTTTTGAAGAAATCCGTTATAATTGAAAAGTTAAGGCTTTGCGAGATACCGTTTCGCAGATGCAACATATTGAGAAGATTTATTTCCACAAATCCCGTTTTTTCAGTAAACGACTTGAACTGAGGGCGGATTTCGTGGTATAAATTGCGTTTTACTATTTTAGAAGTTTGGAGACTAACCATGGCACGAGTTTGCAAAGTGACCGGTAAGCGCCCGATGTCTGGCAATAACGTATCACACGCCAACAACAAAACCAAACGTCGTTTTTTGCCTAACTTGCAATCACGTCGTTTCTGGGTAGAAAGTGAAAACCGCTGGGTTCGCCTGCGCGTTTCTAACGCTGCATTGCGCACCATCGATAAAGTAGGCATTGATGTCGTATTGGCTGATTTGCGTGCTCGCGGCGAAGCTTAATTTAAACACCATTAATTAAGGATTACTGCAATGCGCGATAAAATCAAACTGGAGTCCAGTGCTGGTACTGGTCACTTCTACACAACTACTAAAAACAAACGTACTATGCCTGGCAAACTGGAAATCAAAAAATTTGACCCAGTAGCCCGTAAACACGTTATTTACAAAGAAACTAAATTGAAATAATCTAGTTTCTTCCAAGAAAAAGCTCCTGTTTTGCAGGAGCTTTTCTTTTTATTTTCTGATTGGTTTTTGGGGGCTTGTTTTAAATGTGTATGTAAGATATTTTTGGATTGCTTTGGAAGAGACAAAATAAAAGAGTGTGTATCAATTGGGATTACGCTCTTTTATTTTTCAGACGGCCTGATAGGGGATAAGCAGCCTTAAATCGCTAATAAACATTCAACAACGACTTAATGATCGACCTTGATGCCTTGGTCGTCGGAATGTTGTTTTTTATCCAGCTCTTTTTGCAAGGTATCGCATGGCGTGTCGCAATCGCACATTTTTTTCATGCCGAGAGAGGAAATGCCGCCGCAGCTGCCTTTGATGGTGCGTTTGGAGAAGATATAGCCGACTGCCATGCCAAGGATGACAATGATAAAAATGCCGAAAGTGAGGAGGAGGGTTTTCATGTGTGTATTCCTGAAGGTTAGTTTAATAATTTCTTGAATGCGCTGGACATTTTAGTATGGTAGCCGCCTTGCGGGGTCCGGATGATAAGGAAAACGGCGAGATTTTCTTGCTCGGCAAGTTTAAGTGCTTCAGTTTCTCCGAGGACGAACAATCCGGTGGAAAGGCCGTCTGCAAGTGTGGCGTTTTCTGCTACTACGCTGATGGAAGCAAGGTTGTGGCTGATGGGTTGTTTGGTTTTAGGGTTGATGATATGGGAAAGGCGGCGGCCTGACTTATCGACATGGAAAATGCGGTAGTCGCCGGATGTGGCCAGTGATTTATTGTCCAATGGAATGGTGATTTGAGTGGCGCCGCCTTGAACGATATTGGGCTGCTCGATGCCGATACGCCAAGGATTGCCTTGTGCATTGTGGCCTTTGCCATGTAACTCGCCTCCGATTTCTACCAAATAATTGCCGATATTGAGTTTTTCAAGTTCGGCGGCGGTTTTATCCACGCCAAAACCTTTGGCGATGGAGGATAGGTCTAAATAGACTTCGGGATGGGTTTTGGCGAGTGTAGGCTGCTGACCATCTTGGGAAAGTTTGAGTTTGTCCGTACCGACCATTTCTGAAGCATGTTGGATTTCTTGTGCAGTCGGTTCGTGCGTGATTTCTTTTTGCGGGCCGAATCCCCAAAGGTTGACCAAAGGGCCGACGGTTACGTCCAGTGCGCCGTGCGTCAATTTGTTTAAACGCAAGGCTTCGCCGGTTACATAGGCAAAGTCTTGGGAAATGGGCATGGCCTGATTGACGGTGCGCAGCTGGTTGAATTGGCTGATTTCGGAATCGGTCTGGTAGGTAGACATTTGCCGGTTGACTTCTTTAAGCGCGTCATCAATGCGTTTTTGTATTTCGGCGGGGGAGGGGAGTTTGTCTTGACCATCTGAAAGGTATTTGACGGTATAGGTAGTGCCCATGGTCTCGCCTTGCAGGGTGATGGTTTGTTGTTTTTCAGGTTGGCAGGCAGAGAGCGTGAGTGCGGAAACGATGGCAACGGTGTAGCCGATTATCGGACGGTAAAACGAATTGGAAAGAAACGGCATAGGGGATTCGCGGATTATTTTTTGAAGCCTTTATTGTATCGTAAAAGAAAGGTTCAGGCCGTCTGAAAGTATGGTTTTCAGACGACCTGGCAATAAAAAAGGAAGAAACCGAAGTTTCTTCCTTTTTGTTTGTTAGCCGCCGAAATCGTCCAAGAGGATGTTTTCGTCTTCCACGCCCAAATCTTTGAGCATTTTGATCACGGACTGGTTCATGATCGGAGGGCCACACATATAGAATTCGCAGTCTTCCGGTGCTTCATGGTTTTTCAGGTGGTTTTCGTAAACTACGTTGTGAATGAAGCCTGTGTAACCATCCCAGTTGTCTTCAGGCAATGGGTCGGACAGGGCAACGTGCCATGTGAAGTTCGGGAATTCTGCTGCGAGTTGGTCGAAGTCTTCGACATAGAACATCTCGCGTTTAGAACGTGCACCATACCAGAAGGTAATCTTACGTTTGGAGTTCAAACGTTTCAGCTGGTCGAAAATGTGGGAACGCATCGGAGCCATACCCGCACCACCGCCGATAAATACCATTTCGGCATCGGTATCTTTGGCAAAGAATTCGCCAAATGGACCGGAAATCGTTACTTTATCACCGGCTTTAAGCGACCAGATATAAGACGACATTTGTCCTGGAGGCGCATCAGGTACGCGTGGAGGAGGCGTAGCGATACGCACGTTCAGCATGATGATGCCTTTTTCTTCAGGGTATGAAGCCATAGAGTAGGCACGCAAAATCGGCTCGTCCACTTTGGAAACATATTGCCACAGATTGTATTTGTCCCAGTCTTCGTGATATTCCTTAGGAATGTCGAAGTCTTTGTAGGCAACAGTGTGAGGAGGGGCTTCAATTTGGATGTAGCCACCGGCGCGGAAAGGAACTTCTTCGCCTTCGGGAATGGCAAGCTTGAGTTCTTTAATGAACGTTGCTTTGTTGTCATTGGAGATGACAGTACATTCCCATTTTTTCACGCCGAATACTTCTTCCGGTACTTCGATGTCCATGTCGGTTTTAACGTTGACCTGACAAGACAGACGGCAGCCTTCGCGCGCTTCGCGTTTGCTGATGTGGGACAACTCGGTTGGCAGAATGTCGCCGCCGCCGCTTTTTACGATAACGCGGCACTGGCCGCATGAGCCGCCACCACCGCAGGCGGAAGGAACGAAGATGCCTTGGCTGGCAAGCGCACCCAGCAGTTTACCGCCGGCAGGCATCGTCAGCTCTTTTTCATTATTGACTTTGATGGTGATGTCGCCTTCGCTCACCAACTTGGATTTGGCAAACAGAATCATCAGTGCCAAAACCAAGACGATGAGGGTAAACATCACGATACCTAGAATAATCTCCATGCCGATTCCTTTCTTATAACTGGATGCCGGAGAACGACATAAACGCCATTGCCATCAGGCCAGCGGCGATAAAGGTAATGCCCAAGCCTTTGAGGCCTTTAGGGACATCCGAATATTTCATTTTTTCGGTAATGCCCGCCAAAGCGACAATAGCCAAAAGCCAGCCCAGACCTGCACCGAAACCGTATACAACGGACTCGCCGAAGTTGTATTCGCGTTGCGCCATAAACGATACGGCACCGAAAATCGCGCAGTTTACGGTAATCAGGGGCAGGTAGATACCCAATGCGTTGTAGAGGGCAGGGACGAATTTATCCAAGAACATTTCCAAAATCTGCACCAAAGCGGCAATCACGCCGATGAAGGTGATGAATTTCAGGAAGGTCAGGTCCACACCTTCAACCAGCGCGCCGTCTTTCAGCAGCGAGTAAACCAGTTGGTTGGCTGGGACGGACAGGCCGAGTACGAAAGTAACGGCAACGCCCAAACCGAATGCGGTGGATACTTTTTTAGATACCGCCAAAAATGTACACATTCCCAAGAAGAAGGAAAGTGCCATGTTTTCCAGAAAGACGGATTTTACAAAGAGGCTTAAGTAATGTTCCATGTGTTATTTCTCCGCCTGTTCAGGTTTCCAAGTGCGCAGACCCCATACCAAGAAGCCGATGATGAAGAACGCGCTAGGGGCGAGCAAGAACAAGCCGTTGGTTTGATACCAGCCGCCATCTTGTACTGTTTGGAAAATGGTGTAGCCAAAGAGCTTGCCAGAGCCGATCAGTTCGCGGATGGTTGCGATGATGATCAACATCATGCCGTAACCTGCGCCGTTGCCGATACCGTCAACCAAGCTTTCCAGCGGCGGCTCTTTCATGGCGAATGCTTCGGCACGGCCCATTACGATACAGTTGGTAATAATCAGGCCGACGAATACGGACAGCTGTTTGGACAGCTCATAAGCAAAGGCTTGGAGCAGTTGGTCAACCAGCGTTACCAAGGAAGCAACAATCGCCATTTGCACAATAATACGGATGCTGTTGGGGATGTAGTTGCGTACCAAAGAAATGAAGAAGCTGGAAAAACCGGTTACCAAAGCTACGGAAATACCCATTACGATGGCCGTCTGAAGTTTGGTGGTAACCGCCAAAGCCGAACAAATACCCAAAACCTGCAAGGCAATCGGGTTGTTGTCGATAAAGGGTGAAAACATCAAATATTTCAAGCGTTTCATGTCAGCCATTATTGTGCTCCTGCTGATTTCAATTTGTTCAGGTAGGGGATATAGCCGTTTTCGCCGAACCAGTAGGCGAACGAACCTTGCACGCCTTTAGATGTCAGCGATGCGCCGGAGAGGGCATCTACGCCGTGTTCTTTGTCTGAGCCTGCGCCTTTGCCGACGTGCAGGGCGAGTTTGCCTTGTTCGTCAAACAGTTTTTTGCCGACGAATTTTTGTTGCCACAGAGGGTTGCCGATTTCGCCGCCCAAGCCCGGGGTTTCACCTTGGTCGTAGTAGGTGATGCCGTTGATGGTGTTGCCGTCGGGTTGGATGGCGACAAAGCCGTACATAACAGACCACAAACCGTTACCGTGCATAGGCAGGATGATTTGGCTGACTTTGCCGTCATCGCCTTTTACCAGATAAACCTCGGTGTATTTGGCACGGCTCTTGATACCGGCCAAATCGTCTTCGGGTTTGATTTGGATGCTTTGGGCAGGGTCTTTGCCGGCAACGCGTGCGCTGAAGTCTTTAGGCGCATCGGCGACGTATTCGCCGGTAGCCAAGTCCACGACACGTTGCTCGATACGCTCGGCAAAGGTTTTGCTGATGTCGGTGTTTTTATCCATCAAACCGGCTACGCTCAAGATATAGCCTTGTTTGTCCTGGAGTTTTTGTTTCTCTTGGATGGGTTTCAAGCCGACGACCGCACCGGCAACGATGATGGAACAAATCAGGCTGACAACCAATACCACAATCAGCGTGCCGCTGAAGCTGTCTTTATCGAATTTCTTAGCCATTGCTGCGCGCCTTTCTGCGTTTGATGTTCGCTTGTGCGACGAAATAGTCGAAAATCGGGGCAAACAGGTTGGCAAACAGAATCGCCAACATCATGCCTTCGGGGTAAGCAGGGTTGACCACGCGGATCAATACGCACATCACGCCGATTAACGCGCCGTACCACCATTTGCCGACATTGGTAAAGGAAGCGGAAACAGGGTCGGTCGCCATAAACAGCATACCAATGGCAAAGCCACCGACTACCAAGTGCCAGTACCAAGGCATGGAGAACATGGCGTTGGTGTCCGAACCGATGAAGTTAAACAGTGAAGACATGGCAATCATACCGATCATCACGCCGGCGATAATGCGCCAAGAGGCAATACGGGTGAACACGATAAACGCGCCGCCGATTAAGAGCGCCAAAGTGGACACTTCGCCGATTGAGCCGGGTACATTACCGATAAACGCATCCATCCAAGAAATGGCTTGACCGGTTACAGCATTTTTCAGGCCGTCTGCACCGTGTGCCGCCCATTGCGCCAAAGCAGTGGCACCGGAATAGCCATCAACCGCAGTCCAAATGGTATCGCCGGTAATGTTGGCAGGGTAGGCGAAGAACAGGAACGCACGGCCTGCAAGAGCAGGGTTCATGAAGTTTTTACCTGTACCGCCGAATACTTCTTTCGCAACCACAACGCCGAAAGAAATACCCAAAGCCGCTTGCCACAAAGGCAGGGTAGGGGGAACAATCAAAGCAAACAGAATCGAAGTCACGAAGAAACCTTCGTTGATTTCGTGTTTGCGTACGGATGCGAACAAAACTTCCCAGAAGCCGCCCACAACAAATACAGTCGCGTAAATCGGCAGGAAGAAAATCGCGCCGAACAGCATTTTGCCCAACACGCCCGCCTCAGACGACATATTGATGCCCAAAGCGTTGGCAAGGGCGTAATGCCAGTCGTTGGCGATATTTTGTTGCAGCAAATCAGGCGTTAACGCACCGAATGCCTGTGCGCCGACGTTGTACATACCGTAGAACATGGCAGGGAACAAAGCCAGCCACACCAAGATCATCATGCGCTTGGAGTCGAGCGCATCGCGGACGTGGGCCGCTTTGCGCGTTACCGCGCCGGATGTATAGAAAATCGTCGCCGCAGCTTCGTAGAGGGCATACCATTTTTCATGTTTGCCTCCCGGCAGGAAGTGCGGTTCGATTTTTTCAAGAAAATGTTTCAAGCCCATAATCAGCCTTCCTTCTCAATGGTTTCCAGCACCTTGCGCAACAGCGGGCCGTATTCGTATTTGCCCGGGCAGACGAAGCTGCACAAAGCGAGGTCTTCTTCGTCCAATTCCAAGCAACCCAATGCCTGAGCGCTGTCGGTATCGCCGACGATTAAATCGCGCAAGAGCAGGGTAGGCAGGATGTCCAACGGCATCACGCGCTCGTAAGTGCCGATCGGTACCATGGCGCGGTCGCCGCCGTTGACGGCTGTGTTGAACTTGAAGAGTTTGTTTTTCAGGAAATGGCCGAGGGTTGTGCGCGTGATGGAGTATTTGTCCGGTTGTGGCGCAACCCAGCCGAACAGCTCTTTGCTGCGGCCTTCTTCGATAACGGAAATCTGATTGTGGTAGCGGCCGAGGTAATCGTGCGCGCCTTGTGCAATCGCGCCGTTCAATACTGAGCCGGAAATCACGCGGTTGTCTGCATCAACCAATTCGCCCGCAGTAATTTGCGATACTTTCGCACCCAAAACGGTACGCAAGAGGCGCGGTTTGTTGACTTGAGAGCCGCCCAGGGCAACAACGCGTTCGGTGTTCAGACGGCCTGTTGCAAACAAACGGCCAATGGCAATTACATCTTGATAATTGATGGTCCAAACGGTTTTGTTCGCACCGACTGGTTCGATGAAATGAATGTGCGTGCCACTCAAACCAGCAGGATGCGGGCCGCCAAATTCATGTGTTTCGATGTTGGCAGCGTTTTCAGACGGCACATCTGCGCCTGCTGCTTTACACACATGGATTTTACGCTCGGTCAGGCAGCTCAATACCAACAGGCCGCGTTTGAAGTCCTCGGAGGCTTCTTTGATGATGACTGTAGGATCGGCAGCCAGCGGATTGGTGTCCATCGCATTGACGAAGATGGCGAACGGCTCGGCATCGACGGCAGGGATTTTGCTGAACGGACGGGTACGCAGCGCAGTCCACAAACCGGATTGAATCAGGTTGCGGCGCACTTCTTCGCTGCTCAATTTTGCCAGCGCTTCAGGTGCGTAGCGTTCGAACTCGATTTCGTCGTTGCCTTCAACGGCAATCACGACTGACTGAAGTACGCGCTTTTCGCCACGGTGAATCGCGGCGATTTTGCCTGAAGCCGGAGCGGTAAATACTACGCCCGGATTCTTTTTGTCTTCAAACAGCACTTGGCCTTTTTTGACGGCTTCGCCTTCCTTGATTTTCATCGAGGGGCGCATGCCGACATATTCTTCGCCAAGCAACGCGACTTCGGTAATGGCCGGGCCGTCATAAATGACTTGCTCCGGTCTGCCTGCGATAGGCAGGTCTAAGCCTTTTTTTATCTTAATCATAAGGATGCGTTACTTTTTGGTGGGTTGAGATTCGGATGTCGGATTGTTTTTTCAGACGGCATGTAATGCTTTGAAACAAAGGGTGGGCCGTCTAAAAAAAAGCAGAGGTTTGCTATAAAAACAATGAATAAACGCAAACAACAAAGCTTTAGATTTTATCAGGTATAGGCTGCTTTATGTCAGTTTTACGCTTATTTTTACGGGAAAATTGGGAAAAAAGTAGGAATGTGTAATCGAGTGTTAAGGGAAATAATTTTTAACTGATTGATATTTAAACGCTATATTTGATGATATAGCTGAAAATAAAAGGCCGTCTGAATTTCAGACGGCCTCTAAGTTTTAAAAGAGCTGCCAAACGAAGAAAATCATCGTATGCAGGGCAAACAGCGGTACCAATACAATTACCGACCATGCCATGTAGCCGAAGAAGGAAGGCATCGGTACGCCGCGTTGTTCGGCAATGGCTTTGACCATGAAGTTCGGCGCATTACCGATATAAGTGAGCGCGCCCATAAATACGGAACCCATGGATACTGCCAGCAGCGAATGGAACAGATGGCCTGTCATCAAAGCTTGGGCATCGCCACCGGCCATATTGAAGAACACCAAATAAGTCGGCGCGTTATCCAAGAATGCCGACAACAAACCGCTCATCCAGAAATACATCACATTAATCGGATTGCCTGCCGCGTCGTGAACCAAAGAAACAACAGAAGCCAATGCGCCTGTTTCACCAGCTTTCAAAATCGCCAAGACGGGGGAAATGGTAATGAAAATACCCAAAAACAGTTTGCCCACTTCGGCAATCGGCTCGAAGTTGAACTCATTGCCTGCGCGTACCTGTTTGGGCGTAATAATCCAAGATACGGCGGTCAAAGCCAGCAAAATGCCATCGCGCATCAGGTTTTGCAAGGCGTAATGGCTGCCCAAGATTTCAAAGCCCGGATGATTTGGTTTCCACAAGCCGGACAATAAAACCGCGCCGACTACACCGGCCAGCAACAGGAAATTCCATTTGCCGTAAATTTTGACTTTTTCTTCTTTATCGGAAGGAGCAGGAGCAAGGTGTTCGCTTTGTTCACGGTTGAAGTGTCGGCTGTCGATGATGTAGAAAACGGCCAGTAAAACCACAGAACTGATCAATACAGGCATCAGCATGTGTTTGACCGTCCACATGAAATCTACGCCTTTCAGGAATCCTAAGAACAGCGGAGGATCGCCTAAAGGAGTCAGACCACCGCCGATATTTGCCACCAAGAAAATGAAGAAAATCACAATGTGAACGCGGTAGTGGCGTTTATGGTTGGCTTTCAAAAGCGGACGAATCATCAGCATCGCCGCGCCTGTTGTCCCCATGATGGAAGACAAAGCCGTACCGACTGCCAACAGGATTGTGTTCAATTTAGGCGAACCATGCAAATCGCCGCTGACAAAAATACCGCCTGAAATGGTATAGAGCGCCAAAAGCAGCAGGATAAAGGGGATATATTCTTCAACCAATGCATGGGCAACGGTATGTACGCCGGCTCCGAAACCAAAGGTTACGATGAATGGAGTTAAAAACAGCAGCGTCCAAAACGCCGTAATTTTGCCGAAGTGGTGGTGCCAAGTATGGGAGAAAAACAGAGGTCCGAGTGCAATAGACAAGAGAATCAGTGCAAACGGCAGACCCCAAAGCAGGCTTGCGGATGAGCCGTCAAAATCGGATGCCGCAGCAGGAAAGGCGGCAAGAAGCAGTAAAAATGAGAGATAGCGCATAGTATTTCCTTTTTATTCTGTTGCGCCGTGAGGAACTTCGTTGAGAAAGCACGGCGGTGAAATATTCAGGCCGTCTGAAAATATCCAGACGAACTGCGCGGTGGTGTCAGGGGAAAGTATAACGCAAAGCAAGTGTTAAGGGACGGTTTAGAGTGTTGGAATCAAAAGAAATGTTGATACAAATAAAGAAATAAAAGGGAGGGAAGTAGTCGAAAGTAGTAAAAAAATGTTTTTGAAACAGGAGTTTGAAATATTGAAAATAATGCTATCGAAAAAATACTTTGAATTAATTTTAGCTAAAATTTACATTTGATTGAATAAATGGAGGCCGTCTGAAAAATGAGGATGAAATAGGGTGTTTTAGTCCTTACTGATTGTTTTAATGGATAAATTAGGTGTGAAAATAAAAAACAGGTAAGCGAAAATGCCCACCTGTTTTATTTTATGCCTCCGGCCGTAACCACATCCACACTGCCACGCAGCTACAGAAGACTGATGAAACGGCACCCATCCACCAGCGTTCTGGAAATTGCCAAAACATAAACAGGCAAGAAAGGGCCATCATGCCGATAGCGAAGAATTTTGCCTTGCGTGGCACGGCGCCGTTATTTTCCCAGTTTTGTATGATCGGGCCGAAATGGCGGTGATGATACAGCCAATTGTGAAAGCGCGGCGAAGCTTTTGCCCAGAAGGCGGCGGTCAATAAAATGAAAGGCGTAGTCGGCAGTAATGGCAGGAAAATGCCAATAATGCCCAAGACGAGCGACAATGCGCCGCAAAAAATCAATAAATAGCGAACCATATTCCCGTCACCAATTATTTGTTTTCAGACGGCTTGTGATGTGGAAATGGACAACGCGGAATGTCTAATTTATCCCAGCCCTCATGCCCCATTTTTTCCAGCAGCGCGATATTGCGGTCAAAAATTGCCGAGGCATCGGGAAATGCTTCAGCCGCTTTGGCAATACTGTCTTCACGAATCAAGTGCAAAGTCGGGTAGGGTGAGCGATTGGTGTAGTTGCTGATGTTGTCGGCTTCAGTGCCTTCAAATTGGAAGTCAGGATGGAACGGCGCAATTTGGACAATGCCTTCCAATTCGTTTTCTACAACGGCATCATCGGCGATTTCCAACATTTGGTTGAAGGTTTCAAAATCAGGGAACAGCGTTGGATGAACCAGTAAAGTGGTTTCCAATTCCGAAGCGGGCGTATTGCCCAGAAGCTGCAATTCACGATCCAAGTCTTCAAGGAAACCATCCAAATGACGGGCTTCGCTGACAACGATGCGAACCAGGTTTTTAACGTGCGGCGCTTTGGCAAACGGGCAGAGATTCAGCCCGATAACGGCTTTTTCCAGCCATTGTTTGGTATGTTCTGAAACAGTATTGCTATCGAGATGGGTGGTGTCAGTCATAGTAAAAGCTTATGTGAATTATTCTTAAAAAGTATACAAGTGTATGGACATGAAAGCAAACCATTGGAATTTAAAAGGCCGTCTGAAAAACAGACGGCCTTTATCGGTTTCAAATCATCAATCCTGAACCAAATGAACCAAAGGCAGAGCAGTCGTGTTTTTAATTTCTTTCAACACAAAACTTGATTGCGCATCTTGCACGCCGTGGTGTGAAAGCAACGTGTCCAAAACAAAATGGGAAAACGCGTTCATATCGGTAAAAAAGGCATGGAGCAGATAGTCGGTTTCACCCGTTAAAGCAAAGCAGCTCAATACTTCCGGCCAAGCGCGGACAGATTCGGAAAAATCCTCGCGCGCATCTTTTGCCTTGCTAATCGATACACGGATAAAAGCCTGCAAACCCAAGCCCAAAGATACGGGAGAAAGCTGGGCCGCGTATTTTTGAATAATGCCCGCATCTTCAAGCTGTTTGAGACGGCGCAGGCAGGGAGAAGGGGAGAGCGCCACCTTTTCAGAAAGCTCAACATTGCTCAACCGCCCATTTTCCTGCAAAACCTGCAGAATCTTTAAATCCGTTTTATCCAAGTTTAGATGAGGCATGATGGTTCTCCCAGTGTCGATAATATATGTTTTGAAAATGAAAAATGCTTAAAAATAAAGACTTGCATGGTTAAATTATATATTGAGTTCAGATGTGCGACAAATTGTCTTATCAGGGGTGTTGCGAATTTGTTTTATGTAGTTGTGAAAAGATGAAGGCCGTCTGAAACTAATCAAGACCAAAGTTTTATGTCATATTAGGATTAGATATAAAGAGGCCGTCTGAAAATGATTTCAGACGGCATTTATTTTCGTAATGTGATCATTCAGGCTCTTAAGGACCTTGTTTTGGAGAGTTTTGTTCTTTTGGTTTGTTCGCTTTCCGCGTTTGTATTTGGCTTTGTTTGGGGTGTTTTCTTTGCAATGTATTTGTGTGTTTTTCTTAGGGTATATGCTTGCTTCTTATCCGTGTGAGTTGTCACGGCACATGGCGGGAACCATTATCGGATCCAGCGTTCCGCCGCATTGCCAGTTGAGCAACCAAGTCGAATCGTTATTATTTCGATAAGGGGTCAGGGTCAGGACTTTGCCTTTGTTTTGCCCTTTATCGAAGGGAATACTGATTTTGCCTGTATCTGCTTCTACAGTTACGCCACCGTTTTGGATGTATGTGCCACCGATGCGTTGAGCGGTAACGCCGATTGAGCCTTGTTTACTGACATCCTCTGCATTGGGCAGGCGATTATTTACCGCTGAGGCAATGCTGATTTCGGTTTTCAGGTCGTCGGCAAGGTATAGTGCTTCGGAGGCTTGCGCCCTACCGATATAGTTTTGGTAAGTGGGTATGGCGACAACAACCAGAATACCGAGGATGGCGATCACTATCATCAGCTCAATCAGGGTAAAACCTTTTTGGGCTTGAAATGGGGTATTCATTTGAGTGTATCGTTTTTAAGTTTTTTTATTTTTATAAAGCAAATCCCATAATTGCCTTATGGGATTTGCTTTTATTTAGACTGCAATACCAATATTAGCGGCAGTTAGCAGGAACGTGTTTGGTTTCACCACCAGTAGATTTACATTTCCAAGTGATAGGAAACTCAGGTTTTTCTTGGTTAGGGGTCAGAGTAAAGACAGGCTGTTTACTAGCACCAGTATTTTGAGTAGTTACTGTAATTACACCAGTTTTAGGTGTAATTACAATGCTTTTAACGTAATCGGTACCTTTAGTAGGAAAAGTATAACCAGTATTAGTAGCAGTAACCTTATCTAAACCACCTAAAGCTGCAGAAGTTTCTGCTACAGCCAACTTGGCAGGCTCAGCTAAGCTCAGACCTTCTGAAATTTTAGCGCGGATGGTGTAGTCTTGGTATGCAGGCAGAGCGATTACGGCCAGAATGCCCAAGATGGCGATGACGATCATCAATTCGATCAGGGTAAAACCTTTTTGGATTGCTTTCATTGTTTAAAACTCCAGTTTGAAAGTGTGAATAATTGTGTTTAAGTAAAAAGTCCGTAATGTGCTTGGCACTATGTATTATGAGTAAACCATAAGTAAGAAGGAATATACAGCTTCCGTCGGGCTTGCTGCTTTGAGGCTTGGGCCTTATCGGATGTGTTGTTACAAGCAGTCTGTGTGCCAAGTGCGCAAAACTGATTAAAAATTTTATTTTTTATTTTTTATTCATTGTTTTTATTGGGATTATTTTTTAATTTTTAGATTTTGTGAGGTTTTGTTTGAAAGTTTCAGGATTTTAGGGAAATTAGGGGGTTGACGTTTTTTGTCAGTTTTGTGTTTTTTGTGACAGAGAGTGTGTGCAAGTTTGGTCATGTGACGTTTTTTGTCAGAAATTTGGCTTGGTTAATAATATGTTAATTGATTTAGATGGGCGGTGTTTTTATGGATTAATCGGTGGGTTTAATATTTTGTGATTTTATTTTTTTGTTTTTTATGGGTTTTATTTTGGATGCGTATTTTGTTTGAATACGGATAAGGAGAAAATTTGGAAGGAAGGATTTTTGAAGAGGATTTGGCGTAATAGGTGAATGAAATTTTGTTATTGGAATTATATTCATTTGGGTTATGATTTTGGTATGTAGTTTTATGTCAGAAGGAAGTTCTGGTTTCGAATTTTAAGGCTTTGGATTCCTTGAGTGTTTTAAAAGGGTATATTCAGGATGTTTATATTTTTGAGTGTGATTAGGGTGAGCAAAAAATGCTCACCCTATGTTTTTAAGATGTTCAGACGGCCTTTATGGGGTCAAGACTTCGATCAATGCCTGTTTTAGGGTATTTTGGGTTTGTGGGTCTTGTAGGGATGGGCTGTAGGTAATGAAGCTGTCCTCAATGCGCTGATCCAAGGTGGTAATTTTGGCGTAGCGCAGGCTGATGTTGTGTGCGAAGAAGGTCTCGGCGATGTCGGCGAGGAGGTGGGGGCGGTTGACGGCGGTGATGTCTATGGTGTGCCAGCCGGGATAATCTTCTTCGGGGGTGATGATTACGGTAGGCGGAATGGGGATGTGGCGGATGCGGCGGCTGATGTGCGGGCGGCCGCTTTGTTTTTGGACGGTGGTATTGCCGTGGATGAAGCTGTTGAGTTCGGCTTCGAGTGCGCTTTGGCGGTCGGGATATTCTTCGGGCGGGAGATTGTCGGGAAGTTGGAGGATAAAGGTATCGAGGATGTAGTCGTGCTCGGTAATGAAGGCACGGGCTGCTTGGATGTCGAAGCGGTGGCTGCTGAAGATGCGGCAGAGGCGTGCGAAGAGGCGGTCGCCATTGGGCATGAACACCATGACTTGAAGGCTGTTGCTTTGGGGAAGGATGCGGCTGCGGACGGCCGGACTTTGGGTGTCGTAGGCGAGGTTTGCGGTGTGCCAGAGGATTTCCCGCGTCTGATGGCGGACGTAGTATGCGCTGCCGAGGATGCGGCGGAGTTTTTGTTGGTTTTTGAGGGGGACGGCCGCGCGTGTGAGCTGGTCGGTCGAGGCTTGTTCGCGTCGGTTGGGGAGGCGTTCGGGATCGTGGTTTTTGCTGTTTAAAACGGCGGCGGTGCTGTGGTAGAGGGTTTGGAGCAGGCTGGCGCGCCATGTGTTCCAAAGTTTGGGGTTGGTGCCGCGGATGTCGGCAATGGTAAGCAGGTAGAGTGCGTCGAGGTATTCGCGTGTGGGAATACGGCGGCAGAAGGCTTGGAGGACGTGAGGATCTTGGATGTCTTCTTTTTGGGCAACGGTGGACATGAGCAGGTGGTTTTCAACCAGCCATGCGAGGAGGTGGCTTTCTTCTTCGGTGTAGTAGTGGTTGGCGGCGAATTGTTGTGCGTCTTTGATGCCTTCTTTGGCGTGATCGCCGCCACGGCCTTTGGCGATGTCGTGCAACAGGGCGGCGGTGTAGAGGACATGTGGTCGTGGGTAGGCCTGCATGATGGCGCTGGCCTCGGGCATTTCGTGGCTATGGGTTTCGATGGCGAGACGGCGCATATTGCGGACGACGGTCAGGATGTGGTCGTCTACGGGGTAAATATGGAAGAGGTCGTGTTGGAGCAGGCCGGTGATTTTTTCCCATGCGGGGAGATAGCGGCCAAGTACGCCGTAGAGGTTGAGAAAACGGAGGGTTTGGGTAAGGCCGGTGCCGTGTTTGAAGAATTGGATAAAGCGGCGGCGGTTTTCTGGATTTTGGGTAAAACGGGTGTTGATTTTTCGTGTGGCCGCCCACCATGCGCGCAGGGTTTGCGGCTCGATGGTGGTGATGTTTTGCTCCTGCATGGTTTGAATAATGGTGAAGATGTGTTCGGGATTTTGTTCGAACAGGGCAAGGTCGTTGGTGGCAATTTGGTGGCCGATGCGTTTGTAGTGGCTGTCGATGGGGTGGATATGTTGGGGATGGCTGGAGGTTTGATGGTTTTTGAGAACCGGAATAAGGATGCCGTTGAGTTGTTTGATGGCTTTGGTGGCTCGGTAGAAGGTGTGCATCAGGGCTTCGCTTCTGCCGCGGATGTCGGGTTGGGGATAGCCTAAGCTTTCGGCGACTTGGGACTGGTAGTCGAAAAGCAGTCTGTCTTCGGGGCGGTCGGCGGTAAGGTGGAGGTGAATGCGGATGTTGGCGAGACGGCGGTAGCCATGAGCCAGCATGCCGGCTTCAGTGCGTGTGAGGACGCCTGCGGTAACGAGGGCAGTGGGGTTGCTGTCTATGCCTTGTGCTTTGGCTGTCCAGATAAGGGTATGGATGTCGCGCAGGCCGCCGGGGCAGGTTTTGATGTTGGGTTCGAGTTGTGCGCCTGTGCCTTGGGATTTGGTATGGCGTTGCTCCATTTCGAGGAGTTTGGCTTCGATAAAGGCGGCTGTGTCGCGACGTGTGTTGAGTTTGTTTAGAAGTTGGGCGGTAAGGTCGGCATTGCCTTGTAGGTGGCGTGCTTCAAGAAAGGCGGTTTCGCCGGTAATGTCGTTTTGGGTACTTTGGAGTATTTCTTCTATGCTGCCGCTTTTGATGGCGGGATTGAGGCGTGCGTCCCAAAGGGTTTGGATAAATTGGGCGGTTTGTTGTTGCAGGCCGTCTGAAAATGGGGCCGAGGAAATAATCGCTAAGTCCCAGTCAGAATGGGGGTAGAGTTCGCAACGCCCGAAGCCGCCGATGGCAATGAGACTGATGTCGTCGCTGTCGGGAAAGTGGATTTGCCAGAGGGTTTGCAGCAGGGTTTCGGCAGCGGCGATATGGTCGCGGAAGTAAACGGTAGGGCGGTTGTTTTGGCGGTAGGCGGTTTCTGCTGCTGCTTTTTGCTGCTGGTAGGTTTGGATGGCTTGTTGGGCGGCGGTCATAATGATATCTGGCTGTGAACTAGGCTTGGGTGTCGGCAGGCTCGGTCATTTGGCGGAGCATCTCTTGCGGCGGAAGAAGGAGTTTGTAAGGGGCGATTTTGAGTGCGGATGCGATTTTTTCGATGTTGGAAAGGGCGATGTTCCAGCGTTTGCGCTCGACGGCGGAGACGTAGGTGCGGTCAAGTCCGCATTGGCGCGCCAGTTCTTCTTGCGACCAGCCGTGATTAACGCGGTAGAGGCGCATGTTGTAAGCGATAACGGCACGGAGGTCTTGCGGATCGGGCAGGCTTGGAGGGGGAGTGAGTTTGTTGACCATGGTATTTTGAGTTTGTGGTTTGAACGATAAGGAGATTTTATACTATTTTTGTGAGGGGAAAGGAAAGGCCGTCTGAAAGTTTTCAGACGGCCTGAGACCTTTGCAAAATTCCTTTTCCCCCGACAGCCGAAATCCAAACACAGGTTTTCGTTTATTTCCGCTCCTAATTACTCCTGATTTTACCCAAATATCCCCTTAATCCTCCCCGGACACCCGATAATCAGGCATCCGGCCGCCTTTTAGGCGGCAGCAGGCGCACTTAGCCTGTTAGCGGCTTTCAATAGGTTCAAACACATCGCCTTCAGATGGCTTTGTGCACTTACTTTGAGCAGACCAAAATAGACTGCCCGGGCGTAGCGGAATTTACGGTGCAGCGTACCGAAGCTCTGTTCGACCACATAACGGGTTTTTGATAAATATCGGTTGCGTTTGGTTTGCGCTTCCGACAGCGGATGTTTGCGGTGGGCTTTGCGCATAATACCGTCCTGCAGCCGATGCTCTTTCAGATGTTGCCGGTTTTCCTCACTGTCATAGCCTTTGTCGGCATAGACGGTCGTATCTTTGGCTATACCTTCCAGCAAAGGCAACAGATGGTTGCACTCATGGGTATTGGCGGGGGTGATGTGCAGTTTCTCGATATAGCCTTCCTCATCGGTGCGGGTATGTTGTTTGTAACCGAGTCTGTAGAGGCCGTTTTTCTTTATCCAACGGGCATCGCTGTCTTTACTCGGTGTGGTTTGGCCGCTGACTTGTCCTTCCTCATCGACTTCTATAGCCTGACGCTGTTTGCTGCCGGCGGTCTGAATAATGGTGGCGTCAATGACGGCGGCGGATGCTTTCTCTACTTTTAAACCTTTTTCGGTCAGTTGGCAGTTAATCAGTTTTAGCAATTCGGACAGGGTGTCGTCTTGCGCCAGCCAGTTGCGGTAGCGGCATAAGGTGCTGTAATCGGGGATGCTCAGTTCGTCAAAACGGCAAAACAGGTTGAAATCGATGCGGGTGATGAGGCTGTGTTCGAGTTCGGGATCGGAGAGGCTGTGCCATTGTCCGAGCAGGACGGCTTTGAACATGGACAACAGGGGATAGGCGGGACGGCCGCGGTGGTCTCGGAGGTAACGGGTTTTTTGACGATTCAGGTATTGTTCGATCGGTTGCCAATCAATTACTTGATCCAACTTCAATAGTGGGAAACGGTCGATGTGTTTGGCAATCATGGCTTGTGTGGTTTGCTGGAAGAAGGTACTCATGAAAAATCCCCTAAATGTCTGGGTAGGAATTTAGGGGATTTTGGGGAATTTTGCAAAGGTCTCCTATTGCCTTGATGCACGGTTGCTTAGGTTAAAACTTCATCTCCAAAGTCAGGGTGTAATTTCGTCCCGGTGCGGCGTAGCGGTTATACCTGCCGACATTATTGTGCCTATTGACCGCTCCTTCGGCAGTCTGCCTTACAGACTCCCAAGTGGTATACCGGTAGTTGAAGAGGTTATACACGCCTGCGCGCAGGGTCAGGTGTTTCTTGATATTGTAATATCCGGAAACATCCGTAACATGCCAAGGCCGCGTCCGCCGTGATGCTGCTTTTTTAGCATTGGCATTACCGTTCAACAGCGCCTGGCTGCCTAGCAGTTCGTCAACAGATTTTGCCTTGGAATAAGTAAACATCGTATTGATACCCCATATTCCGTCAGGATGGTCGTAACCCAAACCCAATACATATCGTGAAGGTTGGACGGCATCAAAGAGATATGAAGTTACAAACGTCCTGTCGGCGCGTATATCGGCATCTTTGACCTTGATGCGGTTATAGGCAAGCGTGGAATACAACCCGTCCGGCAACCCGCCCCATACACCGTGCCAATCGATTTTACCCAAAATATTGATACCGGCTATCCGTGCATTTTGAGCATTTCGATATCCGGGGTCGCCAGAAGCCGAAGTTTGCCCGTTTTGAGTTCGGGTTTCATAACCGAATGCAATCAGGTCGCGATAAGCATTGTTGAAATAGCTGGCTTCCAAATTGCCGAAGTCCCCTTTAAATACAATACCTGTCTCTCTATTAAAGGATTTTTCCGGTTTCAGATCCAACGTTTTCAAAGACTCCCCGGCTCTCCAGCCGTACATTTCGGCAAACGACGGTAGACGGAAGCCCGTAGAAGCGCGATAAGTCAAATCCATCCAGGTGAAAGGCTTGAGGACTACGCCTGCGTTCCAAGAAAGGTTGCGGTGAGTGCCGGTAGAGACACTCTTATCTTCCGAATGCGTACTGCGATAATCGTAACGTATGCCTGCTCCGACATCCGCCCACCTGCCCAAACGAACATTGTCTTGAACGGCTGCATAATAACCGTTGCCGCCGATATTCCTCGGTGTGCAGTCTGTATAGGTGTTATTGCCGAAACGGCATATCGGCGATGTATTGACCGTGGTCTTGCCGATAGACACCCAATACGGTTTGCCTTGGCTTCCGTTGGGTGACTGCGCCCCTTCCGGGATTTTCGATCCATATGCCTGAACTGCGTTTTGAAGATAATAATCGCTGTGGGACAATTGCGACTTAAAGCGGTCGTACCCTAGATTGATACTCAAATTGTGACGGATTTTGGCCGTATCAAATGCCTTTTTAAATACTGCTTGGAACAGGTTTCGGCTTTCTTCATAAATCATCCGGTCGGATTTATAGAAGGAATACGGTTTATTGCCGTCGGGACGGCAATTTTTATCCGAACCGTCGTGAGAGCAATGCGTCTGCTGCAAACGGTTGTCCAAATCTATACCTTGCCGGTCATAAGAAAGTCGGGCGTAATCGGCCCAGGTATCCTTGTCAGCATTATGGTAAACATATTCGACCCCGTACCGGTTTTTAGTATGGCGTTCATCATAAAACACGCCGGTACCGTAACCGATACCCTGCAATGTACCGCCCTCTCCCTGAACAAACAGCCTTTCGGCCTTATTATTGCCCGAATATTTGCCAAAGCCGCTCGGCGTACCGTTTCTCCGGACACTTTCATTCAGATCGGCCTCGGTAAAATAGGCAGGAACAGTCATATCCCGTGTATCAAAGGTCTGCTGCGTACGTTCAAGAACGGCTCCGACATAATGGCGGTTGTCCAAATGCCAACCCGGTCGGAACAGCCATGATTGGCTGCCATACTCAAGCGGGTCCGCAAGGAAGCGGCTGGGGCCGGTATAATCCTGCGTGCTGACGGTTTTGCGCTCATCTTTGGCCAAAGCATCTTTTTTCGCATTGTCTTTACAGGCCGCATATCCATTGGAACATTCCTCTTCGACAATGAAATTTGCGTACGGATGGGTATCCTCGACCGGCATCAGCCGGTTGAAACTCTGCACACCTTTACCAGCATCTTTATGCGCATGGATTTCCTGCCCCCGCCGTTTAGTATAAATAAGGAGGGCTTCCGCGCCGCCGCTGCGTCCTGCAAGCGCAAGGGACTGTGTCAGGGCATGGTCTTTTCCAGAATAGGCAGTTTTACTCTGAATGCCCCACTGTTTTCCCTCTCCGATAATGTCGGCTGCGGTTTTGGTTTGAAATGCGACCGAACCTGCCAATGCGCCGTTTCCGTATTCTGATGAATTCGAACCCTTGCTGATTTCAACGGCCTTAACGTTTTCATACTCAATTTCATTGATTGCGCCGCTGCTGCCCGCCGTCCTCGTCCCACCCAATGCCGCCTGCGCGGTGTAGGACTGTATTTGCGAAACGCCGTCTACCGTTAAGGAAACGCGGTTTTTATCCATGCCGCGTATTGAATAGCCGGAACTTGCGCCCCGACCCTGTTCGACCACGGCAATACCCGGATCGTAACGGGTCAGGTCTCGGATATTCAAAACCTGTTCTTTACTTAGCGTCTCGGAAGATTTGACCAGCTTGCCCAGCCCGGTTACTTCGTTATCACGGCGGGTTTTCTGTTTTTTCGCATTGACCTGCACGGTATCGAGCTGCTTTTCCCACACTTGTCCAGACGGTAAAACATCCGCATAAGCAGGCAGCGCAGTCATCAGCGACAGGCATAAAATATTTAATCGGAACAAATGTTGCTGTTTCATATCATTTCTCTACTTACTGCCTTCAGACGGCATTTAAAACCGATATGCCGTCTGAAGAACTTTCCTCTGTCAACCGGCAGCCCAGTTTACCGGACAAGCTGTTGGCGTTTCGTACCGAATACCACTGCCGCCTTGCCGCTTTCTCCCTCCAATGTATTTCCGGAGAACGATCCGCCCATCTCAATGGCGGTTTTGCCGTAGAAGCCGCCGGACACATCTGCACGGATATTCGTCCGTTTCGGATCGATGGTATTTTTCGGATCTAATGCAAAGCCGTTTTCACCGGTTTTCGCCACACCTGAAAAACCGTTGCCCTGAATCGTGGCAGTGATGGTGAATACGGGGGCAATGCGGTCTTTCGCCGTCAGCATACCGTTGAGGGTTTTCTCGGCAAAATTAACTTTAAACTCCGCCCGGTTACCGCCTTCCTTATTGGAAGGTTCGGCACTCCAGCTCGTACCATTAACAATAGTACCCGACCATGTACCGCGATATACCGCCTCTCCCGCCGTTACAGGCATATCGGAAACCGGCGTACGGCTGCCCTGCAGGAACATATCGTGCGAACCGCCGTGTTCCAACACCCCGAAATGCAGGTAATCCAAATTGGAGCAGCATACCGACACCTTCACACCGTCTTTCTCAAATACATGCTGGAATGCCGTCTGAGTGCCTTCGGACGGCACAAGCGCAAGCTCTACGCCGTCAATCAGCAGTTTGGCCACGTTGCCAAAGCTGTCTATCTGTTTTTTCACAAAATCCGCACCGATGCGGTAAGCGTCCATAAAGGTTTCAGCCAATGGTTTTTCTGCACCGTCTTTCTGTTTCGCGCTGAATACGGCAAGCACTTTCTTATCGTTTGCCAAAAACTTGCCGCCCAACTCATCGCCCTGAGGCCCGTAGAAACCACCTTCCAGACTATCAGAATCAGAAACAAAGGGATGACCGTTCCCAGTATCTTTATCTGCAGCCAACGCCTTACCTTTGAAACGGTTACCGTGCAGGTTAGCCTGAATGTCGTAACGTTTAATTTGTTTGGCTTTATTTTCGGTTTCGTTATGGGTAATCCGGTTATTGCGGTAGAGCGCGCCGGTCATGGTCTTGGCGGCGAAGTCCACCTCAAACTCGCTGGTCAGCCCAAAATCGGTCTGACCTTCCGGTGCCTCGCTTTTATTGCGCAACACATCCGCTTCCTCGGCAGACAAAGCCCCGTACCTATCGCCCGCTTGCGAATTACCCAACTGGGAAAACTTCTGTTTTTCCTTGGCATCGGTTACATAATCCCAAGTGCCTTTGTAAATCGACTTGCCCATCGGCAGAGCTTGGGAAGGATTGCTGCCTTTGTAGAAAAGGTAGCCGTCCGCGCCGGAAAGGGCGATATTGTTTTTGAAATCGATTTTATTGGCACCGTTGCGGTAGATATAGCCCGAGCGGACATATTGGAAATCCGTGTATCCTTCCACACGGCTTTTGCCATCGCCCGTTGTGATGGATTCGTTCAGCGTACCCTTATCCATCGCAAAAATCTCATTCTTTTGGGGAAACTCACCCGGCTCACCCGCACCTAATTTCTCCCAATCCGCTTCTGATAATGCCTTATGATCTTCTTTATTTTTCGGGTGCCAGTTCCGACGCGGTATTTTGGCTGCAAAACCGTAAACCGGACGGTCGTTTTCCGCCGCCTGCGCTTCATCGGGTTTTGCCGGTTTTTCAGTCTGTTCGTCTTGGTATTTCGGTGCTTCGGACTGCGGGTTGTGCTGTTTCGTTTCCACGCTGTCCAAATCGAAACTGCCGCCACCCGCGCAGGCAGAAAGCAGCAGCACAGGCAGGATACCGGCTGCTTGGGCAATAAGTGAATTTTTCATATCAACTTTTTTAAAAATGATAATAGTTTATATTTTATTAACTTAAAATGTAATTTGCAAACATTTTCTGACGTACCTTCACAAAAAACACCCGCACATCCTTACTCCGGATATGCGGGTGTTTGAGCAAACCTTGACTAACCCAAAGACACCATTTCAATCTGCTCCATCGTTCTACTTAGAAAACGTTCGCCTATCATTCTGAATTTCAAAGGAATATCGCTGACATAAAAACGATAGTCGGGATTATTGTTGTCAGTATTGAGAAATCCCTCCTGCGCAAGGACGCGTGCTGTTTCTTCAGCCGTCGTAATTGCAGAATCAACCAACGCGACATTACCCGCCTCCCTACCGATTAAGGGCTTGAGCAAGGGAAAGTGCGTGCAGCCCAACACCAGCGTATCGATGCCGTCTGCAAGCAATGGTTTGAGGTATTCGCATACGGTCAGGCGGGTAACTTCATGTTCCAACCAACCTTCCTCCACCAAAGGGACGAGCAGCGGCGCAGCCTGCGTGCGGACGAGCGTATCAGGGTTGTTCCTATGGATGGCGCGCGCATAAGCATTGCTGTTGACTGTCGTATTGGTGGCGATA
The DNA here is from genome assembly GCF_051958545.1 of Neisseria sp. P0009.S010. Taxonomy (NCBI): domain Bacteria; kingdom Pseudomonadati; phylum Pseudomonadota; class Betaproteobacteria; order Neisseriales; family Neisseriaceae; genus Neisseria; species Neisseria sp. P0009.S010. The sequence continues at coordinate 119,624 of NZ_JBQCVH010000002.1, read as the reverse complement.
ATGCCGATTTTATTGTTGCGCGTCGTTGTCAGCGCGGCTTTCGCGCCGGCGGAAATCACGTCCAACACAGGCATATTGAGACCTTTGCAAAATTCCCCAAAATTCCCTAAATTCCAACCAAGACATTTAGGGGATTTTGGGGAATTTTGCAAAGGTCTCGGCCTTAAAGAGGGTAGGTATAAAAAAAAGGGGGTGGCTTTCGGCCACACCCAAACACACACACATCAAGAGGAAAGAAAAATCATTTAATAAGAGAGCTGGCTCTTATAGAGGAAAACTGGATGATTCGGGCTTGACCCTGAAGCATTGAAAGGCATTATAAATGAAAATAGGGTTAGGGTATTGATACAGGTCAATTCGGGCTTGATTTAGAAAATATATTTTTAGGATAGTGGAAATAAATTAAAAATAAGGTTTGATTGTGAATAAAAGTCATTAGGCCGTCTGAAAAATGGGTTTCAGACGGCCTGATTGGTTTGAAGGCTGCTACTTAGTATATAAATAAAGTATTAAGCCAAACCTTTATCTTTGGCTTCTTGCAGGCGGGCTTCAAAGTTACTGAGGTTGACGCCTGCCTGTTCGGCTGCGGCAACTACTTCGGCTACAGATGCGCCGTGTTGCACTTGATGATAACCCCAAAGCAGGGAGCAGCGAGTGCCGGTGCGGCAGAAGGCAAGAATGGGAGCCGGAGATTGTTGCAACAGATTTTGGAAGGCTGCAACATCGGCTACGGTGATTTGAGGCGCAACGACGGGCTGGTGGGAAAATTGGTTGATGCCAGCCTCTTTAAACCAGTTTTGTACTTCGGCAAAAGCCGGTTGGTTTTCTTCTTCGCCGTCCGGGCGATTGCAGATGATGGTTTTGATGTCGAGACGTACGGCTTCTTGGACGTCGGCTTCGGTCAGCTGAGGGGCGATATAGAGGGTGTCGGTCAGTTTACGGATAGGCATAGTTTTTCCTTTCTTTATATTAAATGGATATGTTGATTTCAGACGGCCTAGGAAGTGGCAGGCCGTTTGAAGTTTTATTTAATGATTGTACAACCAGTTTTCGAGTTTTTGGCGATCGGTAATGTGCAGCAGGGCAGTATTGGCTTCTGCTGCTTGAACTGTGATGCTGGTTTCACGCAATAGGCCTTGGCGGAAGAAATGGATGGTGGTGCGCGTGCCGATAGGCAGTTTGCCCCACTGCGCTGCAAGGTCGTTGCAGGCATAGCCGCCTAAGGCGATGATTTTATCTTGCGGGCAGAGTCCGGCATTTTCTGCGCTACCGCCATTAAATACATGAGTCAGGACGGCATGATCGCTGTTTTGTTTGAAACGTGCGCCCAAATCGTTGGCGGGGGCAACCGATTGGGGTTCGGTGGCAAATGCTCCGCCGTGCTGGCGTGGTAGGGGAATAAAGTCGAGTTTGACACCTACGCTTTGCAGGCATTCTGCGAGCGGAAGATCATCGGTACTGTATAAGGCCGTCTGAAAGAAGGTTTCTAAATCTAAACCGGTCATTTCTTGGCAACGGGATTGCCAGTGTTTTTCGGGTATGCCTTGATGGGTGTTGCACCAATCGAGATAGTGTTGCTGCATCACGCTGTCGAGGGTGTATTTGCCTTGGCTTTTCTCACGGATGATGAGGTCGAGGCAAAGTGCGGCCAGTGCGCCTTTTTGATAGTAGCTGACGATGGCGTTGGGGCTGTTTTCGTCTTGTTTGTAGAACTTGTCCCATGCGCTGAAACTGGATTGGGCAAGTGTTTGTTTCAGACGGCCATGTGTTTGCTGTACGCGTGTGATGCCTTGTGCAAGCAGGGTAAGGTAGGCTTCGGGGCTGATGGTTTTGCTTCTAGCAAGAAAGAGGTCGTCGTAGTAGGAGGTAATGCCTTCAAATGCCCAAAGTTGCTCGGTATAGTTTTCTTGGTCGAGATTGTAAGGTGCGAAGACGGCCGGTTTGATGGATTTGACGTTCCATGCGTGGAAGTATTCATGGGAGAATAGACCGAGTAATTCGGTATAGGCTTTGTCGGCTTCGCCCATATCGTAAGATGGCAGACTGTGGCGGTCGGCGAGTAGGGCGGTGCTGCTGATGTGTTCCAGTCCGCCGTAGAGGTTGTCTCCCAGATGTAGTAGGAAAAGGTATTCGGTAAACGGGGCAGGGGAAGGGAACATCGCCAACTCGGTTTCGCAGATTTTTTGAATATCGGCGAGGAAGCGGGTGAGGTCGAAATCGGGGTAGATACCGCTTAATGCAATACGGTGGGGAATACCTTGTGCTTCAAAGTCGAGGAATTCGATGATGCCTGTTTCAACAGGGTGATCAATAAGCTCGGCATATGAGGCCGTCTGAAAAGTGGTCGCCGAAATTTGTGGCAGGGTTGTGGCTATCTGCCATGTGTGTGGCAGGGTAGGAAATTCGACTTGGTGCGGTTGTTCCTCTTGTCCGTGTACTTTTAAGAATAGGCATGCGCCGTCGAAAAAGCCACGCTCGGTGCTGAGGAACGAGCCGCGAACTGATAAGTCGAATGCGTAAACAGTGTAGTAAATTTCCCACTCTCCACTGAGAGCAGGGGTTTGCCAATGGTTTTTGCTGGTTTGTGTCAGCAGCTGGGCTTTGCCGTTGCAGCGCGCGCTGATGTGCGTGATATGGCGGGCAAAGTCACGGATGAGGTAGCTGCCGGGAACCCAGTTGGGTAAGCTGATTTCTGTTTCTGAATCATCAGTTTGAGTGAATGATAAGGTGATGTGCCATTCATGAGACAGAAAGTTGGGAGTAATTTTGTAATTAATCATAACTATTGGTTAATTTGCTAAAGTTTATTAAGAATAAGGGGGTTTAAGGGGTGGGCTTAATCTATATCAATAAAACTGTATGAAAAAGGGGGCTTGAAAAAATACCACGTCTGATTTAATGCGTATGTTTTAATAATTTATTGATTATAAAAGAAATGAATTTATGTCTTACTAAATATTTTATGCAATGTGGAATGTAATTTTGCTTGGCATGTTGTGGTGTCTATGTTAAATTTAGAAAAATTTGAGCCTTGGCCGTATTGCGCTTTTCGTAAATGCAGGGGTTGGGGTGAGATAAAAATTTTTTATACCCATAATTTATGGAGACTTCCATGGACACACAAACTTATAACTACAAAGTGGTGCGCCAGTTCGCCATCATGACTGTAGTTTGGGGTATTGTGGGCATGTTGGTCGGCGTTATCGTCGCTGCCCAGCTTTTTGCTCCGGCCCTCGATTTATCCAATATCGGACCTTGGTTCCACTTCGGTCGCCTGCGTCCTCTGCACACCAATGCGGTTATTTTTGCATTCGGCGGTTGCGGTTTGATCGGTACATCATACTACGTTGTTCAACGTACATGTAATACCCGTCTGTTTGGCGGTTGGCTGCCTGCATTTACCTTCTGGGGTTGGCAGGCTGTTATCGTGGCTGCGGCCATCAGCTTGCCTATGGGTTACACCCAAGGTAAAGAATACGCCGAGTTGGAATGGCCTATCGACATTTTGATTACGCTGGTGTGGGTTGCCTACGCCATCGTATTCTTCGGTACGATTGCCAAACGTAAAATCAAACATATTTACGTTGCCAACTGGTTCTACGGCGGCTTTATCTTGGCCGTTGCGCTGTTGCACATCGTCAATAATATCAGCATCCCTGCCGGTTTGATGAAATCTTACCCGGTTTACGCAGGTGCGATTGATGCGATGGTTCAATGGTGGTACGGCCACAATGCGGTGGGCTTTTTCCTGACAGCCGGCTTCTTGGGTATGATGTACTATTTCGTACCAAAACAAGCAGGCCGTCCTATTTACTCTTACCGCTTGTCCGTTGTTCACTTCTGGGCTTTGATTTTCACTTATATGTGGGCTGGTTCACACCACTTGCACTACACCGCATTGCCTGACTGGACTCAATCTTTGGGTATGGTATTGTCTTTGATCCTGTTCGCACCTTCTTGGGGCGGTATGATCAACGGTATCATGACTCTGTCTGGTGCATGGGACAAACTGCGTACCGACCCGATTTTGAAATTCTTGATCGTATCTCTGTCCTTCTACGGTATGTCTACCTTCGAAGGCCCGATGATGTCTATCAAAACAGTTAACGCTCTGAGCCACTATACTGACTGGACTGTTGCGCACGTTCATGCCGGTGCATTGGGTTGGGTAGGCTTCGTAACCATCGGTTCCGTTTACTACATGATCCCACGCCTCTTCGGTAAAAACGAAATGTACAGCACCAAATTGGTTGAAGCGCATTTCTGGATTGCAACCATCGGTGTGGTTCTGTATATCGCCGCGATGTGGATTGCCGGTGTGATGCAAGGCCTGATGTGGGGTTCTTTGAACGAAGACGGCACACTGACTTATTCCTTTGTCGAATCTGTAAAACGTACCATGCCTTACTACATGATTCGTTTCACCGGCGGTCTTCTGTACCTGAGCGGTATGTGCATCATGGCATATAACGTTTACCGTACTGCTATCAGTGGTAAAGCGGTTGATGCTGAGATTCCTGCGGTTTCTCAAACCCAACACCACTAATAATAAGAAAGATAGGCTACCAAAATGAAATTGCAACAATTAGCTGAAGAAAAAGTTGGTGTACTGATTGTATTCACCCTGCTTGTAGTCAGCGTCGGCCTTCTGATCGAGGCTGTCCCGCTGTTCTTCTCCAAGGCAGTTACTGAACCTGCGCCAGGCGTGAAACCATACAACGCCTTGCAAGTGGCCGGTCGTGATATTTACGTACGCGAAGGCTGCTACAACTGCCACTCTCAAATGATTCGTCCATTCCGTGCAGAAACTGAACGTTACGGCCACTACTCCGTTGCCGGTGAGTCTGTTTATGACCATCCGTTCCAATGGGGTTCTAAACGTACCGGTCCGGATTTGGCTCGTGTCGGTGGTCGCTATTCTGATGAGTGGCACCGCATCCACCTGCTGAACCCGCGCGACGTTGTGCCGGAGTCCAATATGCCTGCATTTCCATGGCTCGCACGCAATAAAGTCGATGCCGAGGCAACTGTGGCGCATATGAAAGCCCTGCGTAAAGTGGGTACACCTTACAGCGATGAAGAAATTGCCAAAGCACCTGAAATGCTGGCCAACAAATCAGAGCTGGACGCTGTTATCGCCTACCTGCAAGGCTTGGGCTTGGCATTGAAAAACGTAAGGTAACATCATGGACGCTAACTGGGCTCGCTCGCTCTTTACTGTTTGGGTATTCATCAGCTTTATTTTAGTCCTCTATATTGTGTTCAATAGACGCAATAAGAAAAACTATGATGATGCAGCCAGCAGTATTTTCGATAATGACGAACAAAGGCCGTCTGAAAAGGACGATCAAGCTCAGTCAGTCCGTGATCACGGAGCAAAATAATGAACACAACATCCCAATTTACCAGTAGTTTCTGGAGTATATATATTGCCGTTATCGTCGTGCTCAGCTTCATCGGCCTGGCTTGGCTTCTGCTTTCGCAAAACGTTGTGAAACGCCCTAAAAAAGGCGAAGAAGTAAAAACCACAGGTCATGAGTGGGACGGCATTTCGGAGTACAACAACCCTCTGCCACGTTGGTGGTTTTGGCTTTATGTCTGCACATGGCTGTTTGGCGTCGGCTACCTGATTATGTATCCAGGTATCGGCGATTACAAAGGCCTGTGGGGCTGGAGCAGCCATGGTCAATATGAAGAAGAAGTTGCCAAAGCCAATCAGCAATACGGTAAAGTGTATGCTAAATTTTCCAATATGCCGATTGACCAAGTGGCTAAAAATCCTGAAGCACGTGCCATTGGTCAAAACCTTTTCAATACCTACTGTATCCAATGTCACGGTTCAGATGCTAAAGGCTCTAAAGGCTTCCCAAATCTGACTGACGATGACTGGTTGTGGGGTGGCGAGCCTGAAAAAATTCAGGAAACCATTGAAAAAGGCCGTACTGCCGCCATGCCTGCATGGGGTCCTGCTTTGGGTGAAGAAGGCGTGAAAAATGTAACACAGTATGTTATGTCCCTTTCTAAACCTAAAGGTCAATACGACGAAGAACGTGCAGAACGCGGTAAAGCCTTGTTTAGCGGCCCACCTGCCAACTGTTTCACTTGTCACGGCGACAAAGGTCAAGGTATCCAAGGCCTCGGCCCGAATCTGACCGACGATGTATGGTTGTGGGGCGGTACTCAAAAAGCGATTACCGAAACCATTACCAACGGTCGCAGCAGCCAAATGCCTGCTTGGGGTCACTTCCTCGACAAAGACAAGCTGCACATCATGACCGCTTATGTTTGGGGTTTGTCCAACAAAGACGGTAAAAAAGCTCCTGCTAAAAAAGCCGAGCCTGCTCCGGCAGCTCAACCTGCCGATGCTTCTGCTCCAGCGGCTGCTTCGGCTCCTGCTGCCGATAAAGCTGCTTCAGATGCTAAAGCTGCTTCAGATGCTAAAGCTGCTCCTGCTGCTGAAGCCAAACCTGCTGAAAAAGCAGAAGCAGCTCCGGTTAAGGTAGACGGCAAAGCTGTTTTTGAAGCCAACTGTAAAACATGTCATGGCGGTTTGATTCCAGGCGCTCCTGTCGTAGGTAAAAAAGAAGACTGGGCTCCTCGCATTAAACAAGGTAAAGACACTCTGCACAAACATGCTATCGAAGGCTTTAATTCTATGCCGGCTAAAGGTGGCAATGGTAGCCTGAGCGATGATGAAGTTAAAGCAGCTGTTGACTTTATGGCAAATGAGTCTGGCGCAAAATTCTAATTTTGAGTTAGATTGAAAAAAAGCGTACCTTTCTAGGTACGCTTTTTTTATGTTTGATAAAACCGTATGGAAGAAACATACAAAAGGCCGTCTGAAACATTCAGACGGCCTTTGTTCTTGGTTCAACCAAAATTAATCAATCCAAAGTGGACGTACTGCGTTTCAGGAACCATTCGCTGAAAGGCCACTCGACGCTGTCGAGTAAGTTTTTGGTAATTAACCCCAGTTCCGTATCGCCTTCAATTTGCAATTTACGGTTGAAAAATAAGGTATCGGGATCTTCCTCGCGCATCATCATGCGCATGAAGTCTATACCGTTGGCGGCCAGCCTCAGATCGGGGGCGCCGCTGAAGTTGTCGTCCAGGAATTTTTCCGTATCGGCACTAAACCGCACTTTGATACCGGCATCCAAAACTTCGATTTCGAATTTTCTTCCGGCAAAAAGTTCCATATCGGCAGGTAGTAAACCTTTTTTCAGCATGGTATTCAATACGGAGACCAAAACAAAGCGTGGAGGTTTGCCGGGAAGTTTGGTACCGATTTTTGCCATCCATTTGGGTAATATGATTTCAGGCAGCGCCATAATATGCCTCCTTCACGGTTTCAATACCGGGCTGACCGCGCCAATAGCCGTCAACCAGTGTTCCGGTAGTCAGTCGTTCCAACTCGGGGCGGACATCTTCCCATGTGGCTTTTCCGTCCAATACATCGCGGTGAATTTGGATAATTTCAGCCATGCTGTGCATTTGTGGCGACAGTCTGAGCATATTCACGCCGATTTTATTCAAGTCTTCATGGTGGGGCAGTAGGTTTTGGCAGCCGTAAGACATGGTTTGGATGCCGTTGATGGTGAGAAACGGCTGGCCTTCTCGCGTATTCATGGCCATACCGTGCTCGTGGTCGAGGCAGCGGAACTCGCAACTGTCTTTATTCAAATTGTAATGGCGGGCGGTAAAGCAACGTGATGAATAGGCAAGCGGCATTTTGCCCCAAGCGAAGAGTTCGGTTTCAATGCCGTCTGAAGCCTTGATGATTTCGGCAACCTTATCGCGGCTCAGCTCGGACGGTGTAATCCAGCGGAATGCCCCTAATTTTCGGAATACGTCTAAAGTGGTTTCGTTGTAGATATTCAGGCTTGCACCGGCAACGAACGGGATGCCGTGTTTGCGTGCCAATTTGACCGCACCCATGTCGTTGGCTTCAACTTTAAACTTTCCCTGCTCCGTAATTTTGCGCAGGCGTTTCAGATCGGATTCGCTTTCGAGCAGGACTTGTGAAGAAAGAATAATCTCCTTACCGCTTTCTGCCAGGTCTTCAGCCAGTCCGAACCAGTCGGCAAAGCGCATTTTCTGACGGCGTGAGCAGACTACCTCACCCAAATAAACAGTGTCCAACGGCGTATCCAGCATGGAAACGTAAAATTCCAGTAGGGCTTCTTTTTGCCAGAAAAATAAAATAGGGCCCAGCGACAATTTCAATGAATTCATTTTCTTCCCCTTATTTCCATGGGCGGTTGTATGCGCCCAAAGTTGTCTGATGACCTTCCGAAACTTTGCTCAAGGCATTGTTCCAGGACGGATTGACTTTGAAATGCGACGGGTCGGCTGCGGCTGCATTCAGTGCTTGGCGGAGGGATTTGGTTACTTGCGCCGTATACATCGGGCTGCGTTGGCGTCCCTCGATTTTGATGGCGGACACACCGATTTTGATGAGTTCGGGCAACATTTCCAAAACATTCAGGCTGGTCGGTTCTTCCAAGGCATAGTAGGTTTCATCATTGACTTCAAAGCGGCCTTTGCACAAGGTTGGATAACCTGCCGGTTCATTGGGTTTGTATTGGTCTATCAATACCTGGTTTAGACGTACGTTCATGCGGTCGGGCAGTTGTTCCCAGCGGACGGATTTTGCCGGAGAGCAGACACCTTGCATATTGGGCGATTCGCCTGTTGCATAGCTCGACAAGATGCAACGGCCTTCCACCATCACACACAAACTGCCGAAACCAAAGACTTCAATTTCCACATCAGTATTGTCAATTACATGTTTGACCTGATCGATGGTCAGCACGCGCGGCAAAACGGCACGACGGATGCCGAACAGCTCTTTCATCATATTGATGGCCTCGTAATTGGTGGCCGAACCTTGTACTGACATATGCAGGCGTAAATTCGGATGTTTGTCTGCCGCATACGCCATGATGGCGGGGTCGGCAACAATAATTGCATCGGCACCCAAATCTGCCGCCGTATCCACAGCAGCGTGCCAACGCTCCACTTGGCCGGCTTGTGCGAATGTATTGATGGCCATCAGTACATTGCGTCCGCGCGCATGGGCGTAAGCTACGCCTTCCCGTGCCGATTTCATATCGAAATTCAATCCCGGAAAGTTTCGTGCATTGGTCGCATCTTTCAAACCCATGTAAACCGTGTCCGCACCATTATCCACAGCGGTTTTCAGTGCAGGCAGGTTGCCGGCTGGGCAGACTAATTCTGGAATTTTCTGCATTTTGTGTTTCTCATCTTAATGATAACATCTATCAGGTTAATCAATATTTTGTAGAATTCCGGATATTTTATGGATTAATGACACAAGATATGCTGATTTAAATCAAATCGAAAAATTTAGGTTGACGTAGGCATATTGTTTACAAAATCTTAACAGACATGGTTTTTTATATATTTCATGTGCTTAAAAATTTTGATGACGGATTTTGTTTCAAAATCAGCTTATGTTTTTAACTATCGCATTTATTAATTTTTACAATAGCAACAATAGAAAAATGAAAAAAGGCCGTCTGAAAATCTGGTTTCAGACGGCCTTTTATTTTAAAGAGATATATTTAAGAGGAACCCAAACGTTTATCGGGGCGGGTAAACACAAAAATAAACAGCGAGGTTAACGCGCCCAAAGTATCGGCAAGCATGTCTTTTTGCGCATCCCAAATATCGCCTTGAGAACCCAAGAATTCCAATCCGGCCTCTCCGCCGTCGATGACGGCATATTGCCATTCGATGATTTCATAGGCTGCAGCAACGCTCATAATGAAGAATAGGGAGAAAAATAAGGCCAACAGCAGGTTGCACAGCTTGCGGCGCAGCAGCCATTCGGCCATCGGGTAGGCGTAGAAGCCGATGATGTAATGGGCAATACGGTCGTAATGATTGCGGTTTTCGCCCAAAATCGGTTCGACAAAGCGGTTGATGGATTCAAATGGCACATCGGCAAAAGTATAGTATGCGCCGATGGAATGCATAATCAGCCAGAAGCTCATGAATAAGTAGGCCAAGTTGCTGAAGCGGAAAATGCGGTAGGTGGCAACCAGAAGGAAGAATACGGATGCTACGGGGATAATTTCGGCGTACCAGACTGCGCGGTCATGAGGATTAATGCCTGACCAAACAATAAGGGCGAAGATAATTGCAGCAAGAAAAATGGGAAAGATTGGAGAGGGTTTATTCATGTTGTGTGTATGTAATAACAATGGTTACGTATTGTATAACGAATTGGTAGAACTGGAAGTTTCGATCATTAAAGGCCGTCTGAAAACAGCTTTCAGACGGCCTGAAGTTTAGCCGTTCCAGAAATAACGGGTGATGTGGAAAAACACGGGTGCGGCAAAACAAATCGAATCCACGCGGTCAAGCATACCGCCGTGGCCGCGTATCATATTGCCCCAGTCTTTGACACCGTAATCGCGTTTGATGGCAGACATAACCAGACCGCCAAAGAAACCCATCAGGCAGACGATAAAGCCGATAACGGCCGCTTGGCCGTGGGAGAACGGCGTAATCGGCGCCATTAGCGCGGCAATGGCTGTGGCCGACAAAATACCGCCGACAGTGCCGGAAATGGTTTTTGACGGCGAAAGCGAAGGCATGATTTTTGCACCGCCAATCAGTTTGCCCCAAACGTATTGCAACACATCCGATACTTGCACCACGCCAATCAGGAAGATCAGCAACAGGATATTGTTGCCGTTATCGAAGCCGTCCAAGTCCAGAAACATCAGCGCCGGAACATGAGACAGACAGAAGATGCAAATCATCGCCATCCATTGCGTTTTGGCGGCGCGTTCCAAAAAGTGCGCGGTTTGGCCGCTGAGGCTGGCAATAATCGGCAGTATCAAAAAGCCGTAAACCGGAATAAAAATGCTGAACATGCCGTACCAGCCGTCATAGACGAAATAGTATTGCACCGGCAGAAGCAGGTAAAAGCAGACTACCATGCTGTAATAGTCGCTGCGGCGGCGATAGACGAGGGTCATAAATTCGCGCAGTGCGGCAAATGAAATCAGGAAAAACAGTACAACCGTCCCGATTTTGCCGAACCAAAACGCCCCCAGCAACACCAGCGTCATCAGCCACCATGCGTAAATACGGGCGTTGAGGTTGGCGATGGTGGCATTATCTGCGCCGTTTTTACGCTTGAACCATTGTCCGATGATGCTGGCAAAACACAATACGGCAAATACGCCGACAAAAATATAGCTGGCTTGCGGAGTCAGATGAGCTGCGGCTTGTTCGACGATGATTTGTTGGGAAGTCGTAGAAAGGCTCATGCTTGTCCTCCTTTGTTTTGCTGAACTTCAGGTTCATTTTGGCGAAGCTCGCCGCGGTCATTTTCAGACGGCCTGAGTGCCAACAGCGCTTCACGGCTGCGTGTCAAAAAACTGTCTTTGTCTTCGTTTTCCTGCAAAGTAAGCGGCTGTCCGATATGGACTTCACACAAAAGCGGGATAGGCAGGATTTTGCCTTTGGGCAGTACGCGGCTGATGTTATCTATCCAAATCGGCACAAATTCGGTATTAGGTTTGCTTTTCGCCAGATGATAAATGCCGGACTTGAACGGCAGCAGGATAGTGTTATCGTCAGTATTACGCGTGCCTTCAGGGAAAATAATCAAGGAATCGCCTGCGTTCAGCGCGTCTTTCATCTGTTCGGTAATTGCTTGCGGATTATCGCTATGACGCGGAATCAGCAAGGCATTGAAAACATTTTGAATGATGAAGCGTTTGAGTTTGCTCGTCAGCCAGTAATCCGAACCGGCGACAGGGCGCGTGGACAAGCGCCAGCGGCGGGGCAGGGAAATCCACACCAATACAAAATCACCATGGCTGCCGTGATTGGCGTAATAGACTTTTTGGTGCTGATTGAATGTCAGCTCGCGCGGGCTTTTAGGGCGTACGCCCGTAAGAAAAGAGACCGACAGACACAAGGCTTGGTCGGTCAGCCAGGCAAGTTGTTTTTTGAGGAAGTTTTTCATTGTTTCTGCCTTTTGAAATGAGATACCGCTAAGGATTTGGTTTGGGTAAATCAGCAAAAATAATCAAATGTTTTGGATAAGCAAAATTAAAAATTGTACGGCGGTCAGGTATAAGCTTTTGCGCCATAAGGAAAGTGCGCCGTTTATCCGTTGGGGCAAAGTACGGCTGCCTGAAATTTGACGCAAACCGTTTTGCTGTAAGGCGTGGTCGAAGTCTTCAGGAGAGTAACAGTTGTCGGCAAAGTCTTCGAACACGCGGCGGTCGAAGTGAATGCGGATATGGCAGTACAACAAAACCGCTGCCAAGAAAAGTTGCACCGCAAACCATACGCCGCCATATTTTGCCGACAAGGCGAGCAGCAAGGCGTTACAGGCGGCAACATAATGTGCGGTAGAGAGCAGGTGGGCAGTAATACGGCTATCGGTTGCGTTGTCCATCATTATCCTTGTTTTAAACGGTTTGCTGCAGCTTCGACTGCTTGGGCGGCGGTCGGTGATAATACCATTTGCGGCCGAGCCTGTTTGAGTTCGGCCTTCGCTTGCGCCAAGTTTTTGCAGCCACCATAGACCAGCAGCCACGTCAGCACCACTGCGGCACTTCTTCCATAACCCAAAGCGCAACATACCAGCGCTTTGCCGTGTTTTTGGCGTAAGGTTTCCAATATCAAGGCCGTCTGAACCAAATCATTTTCAGACGGCGTTACCATATCTAGTAAAGGCAGGGCGCGATATTCTCCCTGATAGCTACAGCAGGGATATTCGGCGCATACATCCAATACGGCAGGCAGATGGTTTGAAATACCCAAAACGCTCCCAATCCATACATCATGGCGGACTTGTGCCATTTTCGCCTTACCGCGTAACCAATACGCCATGTTGAGCCGTACGCCCACCAGATAAGGCAACAGCAAAACCGTCGCTGCCGCCGATAATTTACCGTTAGCCTGTTTTTGGAATATGTTTGCATTTCCAGTCAAATAGGCAAAGGCCACCATCAGCAAAGACACGCTCATCCATATCAACCACAGCCACGCGCCACCCAGCAGCGCAGGCAACGCCGTCAAACACGCGCCAAGTAAATACAGCAGCACAATATTTCTTGAGTGTACATCACTCGAGCTAAGTTTTAACGGCGAAGTCATCTGATGTGGGAAAGCCCACAACACCAGCCAGCCGAGCAATGCTCCGGTCGGCACGTCAATAAAATGATGTTGATAAGTCGTCAGTACCGACAAGGCAATTAGGCTTTGCCATAAGAAAAGCGGCAGGCGGATTTGGGGAAAGCGTGTCCAATAAAATGCACCCACGATAATTGCCAACGCAATATGCAAAGATGGCGCTTGGTTGTATGGCAAATCAAATGCAGCCAATGAATCAAACAGCCAGCCTGACAGCCCATCGGCAGGCGGTTTAGGCCACCCGAAACGCAGCGGAAACAGCACAAAGCAAGCAGTCGCAATCAGTTGGGCGGCTACGAGGTGCGCTACATATCGGTTTTGTTCATGTGTATCACGGCAAAGAAAAAATGCCGCAGCATACATCAGGTTCAGCGACCAATAAGGCACAATCGTCCATGCCCAAAACGGAATATTGCTCTCCCATGCAAAAGCGATTTCAGGCACATAGTCCAGCGATGCCGCATAATGATTGGATAGGCCGTAGCTGGTGTAGAACAGGATACCGACTGAAATCAGCTTGAGTAGGGAGGTTTTGAGGGTAGGTTTCATGGATAGGTACATGGTTTAAATAAGGCCGTCTGAAAGTTAAAAAATTGTTCAGACGGCCTTTATTTTTATTTCTTCACTGCCAAGCTCACGGTGAAAATACCGTCTTCGTCTATCCATTGATGGATTTTTTCAAAACCGGCTTTTTCAACCAACTGATCCATTTCCTGCTGACTGCGGCGGCGCATTACCCAGTTTGGGCTGCCTGCTTTGTGGCTGGTCAGAGCACGGGCAATCATTTCCAGTTGCGGATGCCACGGCTGGTCGGTGTAAATCAGGTAGCCGCCGGTTTCGATGGCTTCTCCGAAGCCGTAGAGCGAGTTCAAAATCAAATCATTGTCGGCAAACAATTCATGTAGGCCGGAGACGATGCCCAGCGTTGGACGAGGCTGTAAATCGTGATAATTGGCGCGGTCGTAGGCATTGACTTCATTGAAGGTTACCGTGTTTTGCAAGCCGCGCTCGGCAATCAGTTTGCGTCCGGCTTCGACATTAATCGGGCTGTAATCGCGCAAGCGTACGGAATCAGGCAATGTGTCGGCAGTCAGGGCATCCAATACATAGCGGCCATGACCGGACGCGATATCCAAAACGTGTACAGGTTTGCCTGCTTCACGCAATTTAGCTGAGGCCGTCTGAATGGCTTTGCCGATATTGACTTTGCGTTGGCGGATACCGCGCCAGCCGATGGCGTTGAGATAGTACTTGTCCACCCATACACCGAAAGCGTTGCTGCCTTGCGGTTGATTGCGGTAGACGTAATCCAGTGTGCTGCCCGAATCAAAACCTGTTTCTTGACCGATTCTCAAACCTTCACTCCAGCGCGAACCCAGTTTGAGCGAGGCGCGATATGTCGCCCAAAATGCGCCACGAGGCGAACAAACAGGCAAAGGCGTAGCCAGTTCGTCGGCTTCACGACGGCTGTCTCCAAATAAGTGCGATTGAGTCAGATCGACTTGTTGCAAAGGCTGATTGAAACGCTCGCGGATAAAACGGCGCATTTCAACAAAAGCGATTTCACGGTTTTGCTCACCTAAAGTATCGTGGTAGAAACCGGGCAGGATATGGCGCTCTTTAATATGGCTGCCCAAACGGTTGTAGAAATCGTGTTGCGGTTTGTGATGAACAACCCAGTCGCTGCCTGAAATCAACAGTTGTACAGGCGTAGTAATCGCTTGTGCATCGGCAACGACGCGTTCGGCCGCTTCATATAAACCCAGCAGGATGCGCACAGAAATAGCGCGGGCAATAAGCGGATCATTGTCGTAGCTTTTTTGACGTTCGACATTGTGGGTCAGATAGTGGGCTTTGACGTAGCTGTTGACAAAGAAATTGCCACGCCATTTTTGCTTAATTTTCAAACCGGTACGGGCAAACGGAACATAGAGTTTGACTTTGAACGCAGGCGAAGCCAATACGGCGCAACGGATTTTCGGCGCGTAATCGTGCAACCAAGTAGAAACCAATACCGCACCGACACTTTGCGCAATCACGCAGATGTTTTCAGGTTTGATACCGTATTCGCTTTGAATGTGTCGGATAAAATCATCTACGTCTGAAACCGAAGTGCCAATACTCGGACTATCGCCGCGTTCACCGGGGCTGTAACCATGACCACGCGCGTCCCAAGCGAAATAGGCAAAATCATCAAAACCCAACTCGTCCGCCACAAACATCATCCGGCCGGAGTGCTCATGTCCGCGATGGAACAACACAATGGCTTTGTCGGAAGAACCATCGGCAGCAGGGCGATAGCGGTAGAAAAGCGAAGTACCGTCTTGGGTAGAAAAGTATTTTTGCTGTTCGGACATGAGAAACTCCTAATAGTCATGTTTTTAAACAGTATCATGGCATATCAAATAAAAGCAATGACTATCCGATAGACGGACAAATGCAATGATGGAGAGAAATGGTAAAAGATGATTCCAAATTTTACTTAAAACCGATGACAGTGATTGTTAAAAGGTTAGATAGAGGGTGTTTGGATAACCTTACAAATTACTACCGACATATCATCATAAACTCGTTTTTTCGCAATTAATTTACGAAATACAGTCAGATGGGACTTATCGTTATCATATTGTTGCCAAATTTTTTCTCTTATTTCTTTTGAAAGGGCATCACTTAGGCCGTCTGAACAGTTTTCAGACGGCCTTTACTACGTTTAACCAAGCACTAATTAACTGCTAATTTTGTCATGTTTTAATACATCCATCGAAACCCGAATACACATTCTAAAAGGAAATCAAACATGAAAAAATTCTTATTGACCGCCATCGTTGCTTTGTCTGCTGCTACTGCCGGTGCCAGCGATTACATCGAACACAAAATCTACAGCGACAAAAACTTCGAGCAAAACCGTGCTAAAGCCGTAAGAATGTTGGAACAACGCGGCTATCAAGTTCACGATGTTGATGCCGATAGCCGTCGAGGTCAGCCTGTGTTGGAGGTTGAGGCTTTTAAAAATGGCCGTGAGTACGACATTGTTTTGTCGTATCCTGATTTGCAAATTATCAAAGAGCGCATCGATTATTAATATTTTGATATAAAGTGGATTGTCGCAGGGCTTTTGGTCCTGCGACAGTTTGCTATTTGGGAATTTAAAGAATGTAAACAGCATGTAAATTACCTAAAACAAATGAACTAAATATGTTTTTTATTTTCCATGTAGTTCAAAGTGTTTGATGTCGGGAGTCATGATATGAGTTTGAATGATTGGAAGGAAGATGGTCAGCCGAAGCAGATGGGCGACCAAGAAAAACCTTTAAACGACGGCACATCTGCAGAATCCCAACAGGATGTTGATTTGTGGGATCACAAGCAAAACGGCGTTGTTGAAAACGAAGTTGAGGTTGTGGCTGAAGCGGTAGAAATTCAGGAAGTGGTTGAACATCCTGAGATGCCGTCTGAAAAAAACGAGAAGAAGGCCAAACGTAAAAAAGACAAGGCGAAAAAGAAAAAAAATAAAGCCGAGGATTTGAATGCGTCTGATCTGTTGGGTACGAATAAGGGCGTGGAAACCATGTTCCGCAACGCCGTACGCTCAGAGATGGAATTGTTGGCGCTGGCGGCAACCAAAGCGAATATTATGATTTCGCTGAATGGTTTTATTGTTTCTGCGCTGATGATTTCGGGCGCGTTTATTTTTTCATCATCGCCCGAATTTTTGATTCCGGCCAGTACGTTTATGATTACTGCCGCGGCGTCTATCGTGTTTGCATTGCTTTCTGCTTCTCCTGAACGTATCGGCAAAATGCAGGCGGCGCGTACATGGTTTAAGGATTTTGTCCGCGGCCGTTCTAAGCTGAGGGATTTGAAAACCCGCCTCAGCAGTACCGAAACGCGCTTTTTTGGCGGCAGCCAACCCAATATTTTGATTTATGAAGACCGTGTGAAGCTGCAAAAAGATCAATATTGGGAAATGATGCAGGAAATTATGGGCGACCGTAAACAAGTCTATCAAAAGATGAGCGACCATCTTTACTGGCTCGGTTTGTTGGCGGATAAACAGTTTAAATACATTAACTTATCTTATGCAGTATTCCGCTGGGGTTTGCTGGCTTCGTTGGCGGCATTTATCGGTGTGAAAACACTGCCGTCATTGCTGATGCCTCCGGCCAACAACGCGGCAGAGCTGCGTTCGCTGGGTATCAATATGTTTAACGGCGTATTTGAACCTTCTGCCGTACAACAGCTTCCGGACGGCAAGTTGCTGATCGCGGAAGACGAACCAAACCATGCGTTCAGTATCATCAGCATTGATAAAACCGGCAGGTTTGTGGAAGACGAGGCATTGGATACACGCGTGATTACCGGTTTCAAACGCCGTCTCAGCGACTTGGAAGCTTTAGCGCGTGACGATGAAGGCTTTATCTACGCTATGACTTCACACTCGCGCACCCGTAAAGGCAACCGCTCGCCTGACCGCGAACACCTGATGCGCTTTAAAATCCAAGACGGCAATGTGTTGGGGCTGACCAGCTACGACAATCTGACGCAGGTTTTGGAAACCGATCACAAACTGCATGATTTAATTCGCGAGCGAACCAAGGCAGAAGTGTCTTTTGAAGAAATCAATATTGAGGGCATGGCGTTTGATCCGGTGAAAAAACGTCTCGTTTTGGGATTCCGTGATCCTGAGTTCAACAACATGGCGTTGGTCGCGTTTATTAGCAATCCGAAAGATGTATTTGAGCGCAATGCCAAACCTGAGTTTGATGAAGTGGCCGTGATTAATATTGATGGCGGCGGTATCCGTTCCCTCAACTATGATCCTGTGTTGAAAACCTACGTGATTGCCAATGAAGTGAAGGATGAGAATGGACAGAAATTCTCACAACTGTGGACTTGGAGCGGTAATCCGACTGATGAACCGCAAAAAATCTCTCTGCCTAATCTGCAACACATCACCAACGTTGAAGCCGTCGATTCGATTACCGTTAACGGCAAGCCTCAAATGATTCTGATGGGTGACGAAGGTAATGCTTCGCAGAAAATTACTGCCAAGTATATGTTGGTAGATTACAGTCAACTGGGTAAACAGTAAGTTATCTTGGCTACTGAATAAAAGGCCGTCTGAAACCGATAGTTTATGGTTTCAGACGGCCTTTTTGTTTTCAGTAAAACAGGTTGATGGGTTTAAATACTCTAATTAATAATGATTAACCCAAGAACGTGGACAAGTTTCAGACGGCCTTCAAGCCATTGATGACACGTTTGTAGCAGGTATAAACCAATGCCGCACAGGCCAGCCACATAAGGATATAGAAAGTCGAATGGAAGCTACCGTCGATTGCATACCATACGGCCAATGCGCCGATAAAGAATGCGCGGTCGCTTTTGCCGAATGGCCCGTCATAACGACGTCCGTTGCCATGAACTTGTCCCAAAACGCCGCAAAACTCGGTCATTGCCGCCAGCCAAATAAACAGGGCAATTTGCACGCCGCCGAAGGGTGCGATAAAGGCAAAAGGCAGGTACAAAGCAGCATCGGCGGCAATATCGGTGATTTCATTCAAATAACCACCTAATGCCGATTGCTGGCCGAACTCCCGTGCCAGCATACCGTCCATCGCATTCAGTGCCATACGGACGAACAACCAAATCGGCAAAAGCCAGAATAATGTGGATACACTAGCAAACAATGCTAAAAGCAAACCGATCAAAATGGAAACGGCGCAGGCAAACAGAGTGACCTGATTGGCAGTAATGCCTTTTTGATACAGTCGCTTAACAATGGGGCGCAACAGGTTTTGAAATTTTGGTTTCAGGGCGTAGATGCTCATAATTATGCTATATAAAAGAAAATGAAGTGCCGTGATTATAGACGAAATCCGTTATAATCCGTCAATCTTCGAATCACGCGGTTCGCAAACCTCCCGCGTTAACAAAACTAGGAATTTACTATGGAAAAACAGCAGGCACTCGTTATTTTTTCGGGTGGGCAGGATTCAACAACCTGCCTGATTCAGGCAATTCAAACATATGGCCGTGAGAATGTGCAGGCCATCACTTTTCAGTATGGGCAACGCCACGCCATCGAATTGGAGCGCGCGCGTTGGATTGTCCAAGATTTGGGCGTGAAGCAGACAGTACTCGATTTGAGCCTGATGCAACAGATTACGCATAACGCCTTGATGGATGATAAGGCATCCATTGAAACAGCTTCAGACGGCCTGCCTAATACATTTGTAGATGGACGCAATGCTTTGTTTTTGCTTTATGCCGCTATTTACGCCAAAGGTCAGGGGATACGCCATATCATTGCCGGCGTGTGCGAAACCGACTTTTCCGGTTATCCCGACTGCCGCGATGTGTTCGTCAAGTCGATGAATGTCACGCTGAATCTGGCCATGGATTACGCTTTTCAAATCCACACGCCCTTGATGTATTTAACCAAAGCGCAAACATGGGCGCTGGCAGATGAAATGGGTGCATTGGATTATATTTGCGAGCACACGCATACCTGTTATAACGGCGTGGTTGGTGGTTGTCATGAATGCCCAAGCTGTATTTTGCGCGAGTGCGGTTTGTCGGAATATTTGGAAAGTAAAAAGGCCGTCTGAATTAAGAGGGGCATATATTTCCAATATCCAGTTGTACGAAAAGGCCGTCTGAAAAATTCATTTCAGACGGCCTTTGGCTATGTATTTTGTTCTGCTTAGAACAACAAATCTGCAGGTTCGCTGCTTGTCGGAGCATCTTTCGCAGGGGAAGAGGCAGGGGTAGTAGCCGGTTCGGAAGCGGCTTTAGGCACAGAAGCAGGAGTATCGGCCGGAGTGGTTGCCGGTTTGGCAGCAGGTTTTGCCGGTTTCACCGGAGTCGGACGAACGCTTTGTTTCGGTTCGGATGCTGCCTTGTTTGTATCGTCGGTAGCATCGACTTCGATTTCAGTTCCTTGAGGCAATACCACATCTTTAGCAGGAGCCGGTTTCGGCATGACTTTAGGTTTGCTGTAAGCATCCGTGCCGCTGGTCCATGCCAAAGACTTCAAAGGCGATTTGAGTTTCACACCTTTGGCGCAGGTCAGACAGTTTGCTGCGCCGGTGCGTCCTTTCAGGATTGCATCCACACGTGCGGCAGGAATGGTTTTGCCGTGCGCTTTTGCCCAGGCGGCAATGCTTTTTTTCAGGGCAGCCGTATCAAGGTTTTTCTTGTCGTATGGGTCACGATAGGCAGCCAGCCACAAGTTTTGGTTGGCATCTTCGTTCAGGCTCGCCATTTGGTAGATAACGGAGGCAGGAGAACCTGTTGCGATGGTTTTGGCGAATTCCAATGCGTCAGGCGATTTCATGCGCACGCAACCATGGCTACGGACGCCGGGTACGCTGGCAGGGGCATTGGTGCCGTGGATACCAAGGCTCAATTTAGGGTCACCAAGACGGACAAATACCGGGCCCAGCGGATTATTTGGGCCGGCAGGTACGCTTTTTACGCCGTCATTGCGTTCTTTTTGGATGGATTTAGGGATGTGCCAAACCGGGTTGTAGGCTTTTGCGCCGATTTTATGTTCGCCTAGATTGGTTTGGGTCATGGCTTTGCCGACGGCAACAGGATAAATTTTGCTCAGTTTGCCGTTGTCGTAGAGGAACAAACGCTGTTGCGTAATATTGATAACGACGTGTTGTCCGGAAGAGGCGGGGGAGACGTCTGGAATAAGTGTGTTTGCAGTAGTGGCCGAGGTCAGAAGGGCAGCTGTCAGGCCAAGGAATAATTTTTTCATGTCGTCTTTTTTTGTAGGGATTGAAATGAAAGTTTTTGGCGCATGATACCTGAAACTCTGTGTTTTTGTGAGAAAATATGCGCTTTCGGTATTGGAAGACAGTCAGACGGCCGGTAAGCGGCTGTCTGACGGAAACGGTATGAGTGTGAAAGAACGGTATCAAGAGGCGGAAGTTTTTTCTTTGGATTATGAGGGCAGGGGTGTTGCCAGAGTCGATGGGAAGACTGTATTCATCGGCGGTGCGCTGCCCGGAGAGCGTGTAACGTTTGCCATTCATAAAGAAAAAAAGCAGTTTGCAGAAGCTCAGGTCGAAACGGTTTTAAAACCTTCTTCCGAACGCATTGAGCCAGCTTGTTGCTATTTTGATACATGTGGCGGTTGTTCGCTTCAACATGTTTCCTTTGGCGCGCAAGTTGCATTAAAGCAACGGATTTTGGAAGAGCAGTTGGAACGGATAGGTAAGGTCAAGCCTGAGATAATTTTGCCCCCTTTATATGGTTACTCCTGGTATTATCGCGATAGAGCACGTTTAAGTGTTTCGATGGATAAGCAAGGCCGTCTGAAACTCGGTTTTCAGGCCAAAAAAAGCCATGATGTCGTCAATATCCGCCATTGCCATATTTTGCCTAAGCATGTGTCCGATAGGTTGCCTGATGTCCGCAATTTGCTGCAAAAGCTGCATGATGACGGTGTGAAAGTGAAATTTGTTGAGTTTTATTGCGGAAAAAATGTGACCGTATTCAACATTCGTTTCGTAAATCAACCGTTTGGACAAATATTAAGCGAATTGCGTAATTGGTTTGATAAGATATTGTCGGGTGCTGAAAAGGCATGGCAAATATGGCTGCAGGATCATGCCGAGTCTTTGCCGTTTTACCCTGAGAACGCGCCTGCCCTGAACTATACTTTTGCTCAATTTGATGTGGAAATGCCTTACAAGCCGGGTGATTTTACGCAGATTAATGCGCAATTGAACGAAGTGATGGTGGCAAGGGCGGTCAGGCTTTTAAACCCTCAAAAAGGGGAGAGGATTGCCGATTTGTTTTGCGGTTTGGGCAATTTTAGTTTGCCGCTGGCAAAAAGTGGTGCATCGGTTGTCGGTATTGAAGGTGCCGATTATTTGGTCGATAGGGCAAGGGAAAATGCACGCCTGAATCGTTGTGCCGAGAATATGACGTTTTCTGTTGCAGACTTGTTCGATACCGATGAAAAAACTGTTGAGTCGTGGGGGCAATTTGACAAGATGTTGCTGGATCCTCCGAGAAACGGGGCTTATGCTGTTGTCAAATCGCTACACAAGCCGTTTTTGCCTCAGAAGATAGTGTATGTTTCGTGCAATCCATCAACATTTGCACGAGATGCCGGTGTCTTGGTTGATAAGGGCTATAAGTTTAAGGCGGTAGGAATCATGAATATGTTTGCACAAACCTCGCATGTTGAATCCATTGGTGTGTTTGAGTTGTAAATTGGTATCAAGTCCTTTATGGGGGTAGGGTTTCTAATGTGAAAATGGGTGCGTTCATGTTATCATCATTCGTTTGGGGAATTAATAGCGTTGAAGTTGCGTGTAAAGCAACAGATGTTAATAAATGCAGTTTGCAGCACAAGACCGGGAGGTGTTCTTGAACTATCAACTTTTAACTATTCTTTTGCTGGTGCTTTTTTTGCTGGTGTTGGTTTTTGTTCGTCATAAACAAAGTAACAATTCAGACAAACAAAGCGCACATGCATCAAAAAGCGGCCGTACATCTGCTGCTCATACAGCCTCCTCTGAGGATGGAAACGACTGGATTGAGAAAGTCAACCAGACAGTTTCCAATGCGGATAATCAAGACTGGGAATGGGGCGGAAGCGGATCAAACGATGCAACAGCTTCTGTCTCCGCGCAAGAAGTCGATCCGTTGACCGAATATCAGGTTTATAAACAGTTCGGCTATGAGAGTAAGGCTGCAGAGTCTTTGGCCGGTTATCTCAATACGTTGGAGGACGGCGCTCCGGAAAAACTGGTTCATGAATTAATTGGTTTGAATCTGCGAGTCGGCAATATCGACATGCTGGCGGATACGCTTGAGCGTCATAGTGCTTCCCTTTCTGAAGACAGCGTAGCCGAATACCTGAAAGCCGGTCTGGCTTTGGATTCTACTAACCTGCGCCTGCGTGTTTTTGCCGAGCATCATCTCGGTTGGAATATGCAGGAAGTCGATCGTCAAATTGGCGAGCAAAGCGGTTTGGAAGTTGCCTCCGACGAGCATATTGCCTTTGAGAACGACTCGGTTGAACGCATTGTCGTTCCAGGTATGGGCAACCGTGCGCCTATCGTATTAGGCAAGAAAGATTTTGGCGAAATCAGCCCTGAAGAGATGGGGGCAGTTATTGGTTTTGCCAAGCCGGAACGTAGTGCAAAAATCCTGAAAGACAAGATTAGCTACGAGACTGCTTTGCATCAATACAACAAAGCAATCCAAACTTCTGCGAAACCTGCTGGTCTCATTATCGATGCCTTGCGTCTGGATTATCAGAATGAAGAAGTAGGGCAGTTTGCCAAGCATCTGTGGAAGCTTTACCACTCTTTGGGTCAATATGGCCGTCAAGTAAAAGAACGTATGCTTGGTTGGGGTTATAGCCTTGGTTATCACGAAATTTTTGATGATTTGGAAAAAGGGCCGTCTGAACAGCAAATTAAAGAGATTGGCTTGAAACGCGGTTATATCCAGCCAAGTTCTTTGCAGATGAAAGCCAAATATCGTGAGTTGGTTCAAAAAGACTCTTCAGTCATCAGCGCGAGCTCTTCACCTGCAGATGAAGCTGTGAAAGAAGTCGAATCTTTGTTGGCCTATGGTCAGTTGGATTTGGCCATCGGTACTTTGGAACAGGCTGTTTTGCAGTATCCTCAAGAATCGCAGTTGTACATTATCTTGTTTGATTTGTACGAACGCGTTGAAGATTGGGGACGTTTGGAACAATTTCTGCGCTTGTTGCGTGAACGTGTTGTCAGCCTGCCTGAAGAGGTTGTCTTGGCAATGAGTCGTCTCTTGCAACGAATGAACCAATATTCAAAAAAATAAGATAATCGTAGAAAGTACGAGTGATGAATAATCATTTACCAAAAATTAAAACCATACGGGTTATGTTACAGGAGATGGGTGAGCAACAGCAGGCGGTATTCCGTATGGCATTTAAAATGCACAATACGACGAATTACGTCATCGTTTCCCCTGATTCTGATGAAAAACCGGATTTGGTATTGGTTGATACCGATACTCCGGCAGGTGTAGAAGCTTGGAAAGAGTCGAAGAAAACTTATCCGGAAGTACCTGTGGCTATGTTTTCTTCCGAGTTGCCGACAGTAACGACTCCTTATTTGGCTAAGCCGGTCAAATTTGATACCTTGTTTCCTGTTTTGCGCAGCCTGGCTCAAGGCGGTAATGTTTTTGAGCCGTCTGAGCAACAAGCGGCTGAAGAGAATAAAAGACAATCAAATTCCGATGGCACTAGAAAAGCAACCATTCGCCGATTTAATCCAAATAAAGGCTTGTTGGGTGCGCTGAAATTTGCCAGTCAAGGACACCAAGATATTGCCGTCTTGCATGAAGGCAAGCCGATATTAATCGTGTTTCCTAGTATTCAGCGTGTACTGTTGACAGTCACTGCCAATGAGTTGGAGAAATTGTGTAAGAACGATAACTTGGCTGTCGTGTGTAAGGCTGTTCCTGATAATCCTCAATGGAAAGAAAAAGCCAAAGTCACCATTATGTCATGCTTGTGGCAAATGGCTATTTGGACTGCATCAGGCCGTCTGATTTATCCGATGACGCCGCAAACTGTTTTTACACTCAAGCGGTGGCCAAACTTAACCCGTTTGGCACATGTTCCGGAATCTATGCGTCTGTCGGCATTTCTGACAAAAACGTCTGTTAATCTGAACATCCTCTATAAAGTTATGCCTTTAGAAATGCCTGATATTTTAAATTATTTATCGGCAACATATATGACAGGCTTTTTGGCAACAGATACAGAGTTTGCAACTGATGCGAACAATACGCCTTCGTTGAATGAACAGATTGATGTGAATAGCAAAGACGTACCTGAAACAGCAATGAGCAAAGAGGCTCAAAAAATTGCCGGTCCGTCGAAAGAACAACCTCGCGGCCTGTTGCAACGCCTGATGCGTAAGTTGCTGGGTAAATCGTAAAGGACACGTCATGAAAGAAAATAAAATTATCTTTACCGGTCCTGTTGGCGTAGGTAAAACCACTGCAATTTCAGCTTTATCTGATGAACCACCAGTTCAAACCGATGCATCCGCATCCGATATGACACTTGTCCGCAAGGGGTACACGACTGTGGCGATGGACTACGGTGTCATTCATTTGGATGAGGAAACCAAGGTTCATCTGTATGGTACGCCTGGTCAGGAGCGTTTTAATTTCATGTGGGAAATTCTGAGCCAAGGCAGTATGGGCTTGGTGCTTCTTTTGGATAATACAAGAAGCAATCCATTGAAAGACCTGCAATTCTTCTTGGATGCATTCCGGGAGTTGCTGAAAAAAGCGCCTCTGGTTGTAGGGGTAACAAAGATGGATATCCGATCCTTACCAAGCGTGGATGTTTATCAAAAATATTTAGCACAGAATAATTTTAATGTCCCGGTTTTTGAGATTGATGCGCGTCGAGAAGACGATGTAAAACAATTGGTTACTGCCATGTTGTTCTCAATTGACCCCGGATTAGAGGTATAAGATGGAAGCGACACTTTCTTTACAAGCAAATTTATATCCTAAGATTACACCGGCGGGTGCGTATTATGCTGTTTCAAATGATACGCCCAGTGCCAGCAGAACTTTATTGTATGGCCTGTTGCGTGCAGAGCCGTCTGAAACCATCAGCAGCGAAAAAATCTTGGCATGGGCGGATACCAGCGACATCAATACTGCTTTGAACCTGCTGTATCGGCTCCAACGCTTGGAATTTTTGTATGGTGATGAAGAAATCAGTACAGACGATATCCATTTGACTGACGAGCAATTGCCTACATTGTTGGGACAGTTGTCTAATTCTGGCAAGGCTTTATTGGCTGATGAAAACGGTTTGTATTTTGCCAATGCCAATTTCCATCACGAGGCTGCGGAAGAGTTGGGCCTTTTGGCGAGTGAAGTAGCCAAAATGGAAGACAAACACCGTCTTTTGATTCGCAATAACCTACATATCAATAATAGCGCATGGGGTATTTGTGATCCTTCAGGCCAAAGTGAATTGACCTTTTTCCCCCTGTATATTGGCATGACCAAGCTGATTTTGGTAATTGGTGGAATGCCTGACTTAAATAAAGAGGCTTTTGTTACTTTGGTTAAAGTGCTGTATCACCGATACGGCAGCCGTTGATTTTTGCCTGACCGATATTTATTTTAGAATGGAGCGACTATGCAACAACTATTAATCTCTGTATTAAGCGATTTGAACAATACTTCTGCGGATATCACTGCCTCTGCAGTTATTTCTACAGACGGCCTGCCGATCGCAACCATGCTGCCTTCCCACTTGAATGCAGACCGTGTAGGTGCGATGTCGGCAACGCTTTTGGCATTGGGCAATCGTTCCGTACATGAGTTGGCTTGCGGTGAGTTGGATCAGGTAATGGTTAAAGGTAAAAATGGCTATATTCTGTTGAGTCAAGCAGGTGAAAATGCAGTGTTGGTATTGATGGCAAAAGAAAGCGGTAAATTGGGCTTGATTTTGTTGGATGCGAAACGTGCAGCCAAACAAATTGCTGAAATCTTATAAAATTTTTATAAATTAAAAAGATATAAAAATATTTTTGTTTTTATATAGATTGTTGCTTGACAGGTTTCTGATATTTTCTATATAATTCCATCTTTAATTCCCCGATAGCTCAGTCGGTAGAGCGACGGACTGTTAATCCGCAGGTCCCTGGTTCGAGCCCAGGTCGGGGAGCCAAATTTTAAAACCACCATGTTACATGGTGGTTTTTATTTTATCTATTTATTAGTATTTTTAATATATTGATAATGCGTGGTGAGATGATTGCAGTTAATGCTTCAATTTTCAGACGGCCTACCAGCATATTTAAATATCTCATTTATTTTTTTAGCTATACATAATATTTATAGAAGAAATAATATCTTATTGTTATCTATGGAAAACGCACATACATTACATTCTTCACCACGCTTTCGGTTCGCATTAAAAAATGCGGCATGGCATTTGTTGATTAGTCTGATTTTGGCAGGATTGGCCGCTTTGTTAGTATTTGGAGTTTGGTATCCTTATCCGTATGCCGAGCTGACAGGCGGATTGGCTTTATATAAACTGGTCATTTCAGTAGATATTGTTTGCGGCCCGTTGCTGACTTTGATTCTTGCCAGTCCGAGCAAAAAACTTAAAGAGAGGATTGTTGATTTTTCCTTAATCGGCATGATTCAGCTGGCTGCTTTAATTTATGGTTTGTGCAACGTATCTTTGGCGCGTCCAGTGGTTTCCGCATTCGAAACCGATAGGATAAATGTGGTAACTGCTGCAGAAATTGATGTAAATGATTTGAGCCATGCTCCGAAGGATTTGCAGGATTTATCTTGGTTTGGCGTACGCCGTGTTGGGTTGCGTGAAGCGATGAGCCCGGACGAAGCTAACCAAGGTCTTGATTTGTCTTTGAAAGGTGTTGAACCGAGTATGAGGCCTTCTTGGTGGTTGCCAGATTCGCAGCAGGAACGTGAGAAAATTCGTAAAGCAATGAAACCGTTGTCTGTCTTGGCAAAAGCCCGTGGCATGAATGAGGAGTCAATTTTGGAACAGGCTTCGCTGAGAAATGATGGGAAAGAGTTGTATTTCTTGCCGTTTACCAGTGCGCGAAGTAAAGAATGGGTTGTGATATTGAATGAACAGGCAGATTTCTTGGGTTATGCGCCGATTGATGGTTTTATCAAGTAAGAAAAGGCCGTCTGAAAGCTGGTAAGTGCTGGTATAGGCTGTTTTTAAAAGAAAATATGCTGTCAGATTTTGCCTTTCTTTCGTCAAACTGATAAACTGATTGCCATTATTGTTGATCGAGGTATAAATTTTTCATGAAAGACGCAGAGCAGAGTAGTTGTTATACCGCTTCTTTCCCTTTATTTATGTCCGAACTTTGGCAGTCTGTCCGTTTTAAGCGGAGCGGCTGCCTTTTTGTATTTTAAAGGAACACAATCATTATGGATTTCAGTTGGTTGGCAGAGCCGCATACTTGGATAGGCTTTGCCACGCTTCTGGTTTTGGAAGTTGTTTTAGGTATTGATAACCTTGTTTTCGTAGCGATTTTGGCAAACAAGGTTAAGCCGTCGCAACGTGATAAGGCGCGGATAACGGGCTTGGGCTTGGCCGTTGTTATTCGGATTTTCATGCTGGGCTTTATGGCGCACATCATGACGCTGACGCGTCCTTTGTTTGAGTTGGGCGGCCTGGAGATTTCCGGTAAAGACATGATTATGTTTGCCGGCGGTATTTTCCTGCTTTATAAAGCGACTACCGAGCTGCACGAACGACTTGAAGGCCACAATCAATTTGCTGTTGCTGAAGGGCAGAAGAAGCATTCTGCTTTTTGGGGCGTTGTGGCGCAAATCTTGATTTTGGATGCAGTTTTCTCTATCGATTCTGTTATTACGGCAGTGGCGATGGTGGATCATATTGTGGTGGCAATGGGTGCGGTTGTTGTGGCGATGACGGTGATGA
Source organism: Neisseria sp. P0009.S010 (assembly GCF_051958545.1). Lineage (NCBI taxonomy): Bacteria > Pseudomonadati > Pseudomonadota > Betaproteobacteria > Neisseriales > Neisseriaceae > Neisseria > Neisseria sp. P0009.S010. The sequence continues at coordinate 90,946 of NZ_JBQCVH010000002.1, read as the reverse complement.
TTTCTGCCAGCAAACCGTTGACTGCCTTTGTGGACAAGCATCCAACCGTTGTGATGTTGTGTTTGGGTTTCTTGTTGATGATTGGTTTCAGCCTGATTGCAGAAGCCTTCCATTTCCATATTCCGAAAGGCTATTTGTATGCGGCGATTGGCTTCTCGATTTTGATCGAACTGTTTAATCAGGTTTCGCAAAAGAATGCCCGTAAAAATGACTATATCAGCACTTCTTGGCGTAAGCGTACCGCTGAAAATGTGTTGGGCATGATGGGTATCCGCGAAAGCATTTTGGCAAAAGCAGGCGACAACGGCGGCGATGACGAGCATTTTGAAGAAAACGAAAAATCCATGATTCGCAGCGTGCTGACTTTGGCGGAACGCCCGATTATGGGCGTGATGATTCCGCGTCGGGAAATCGAGAAATTGGATATTTCCCAAAGTCGGGAAGAACAAAATGCGCAGTTGAAAAATACGCCGTATAGCCGTTTGTTGGTTGTCGGTAAGGCAGGTGTAGATGAGCCTTTGGGCTATATCAGTAAAAAAGATTTGCTGAACCAGCTGCTTGAATCGGGAGAAATCAATATTCAGACGGCCTTGCGCCAGCCATTGATTTTGCCGGACAGTACGACGGCGTTAAATGCGATTGAATTGTTCCGTCAAAGCAGCGCGGATTATGCGTTGGTGGTGGATGAATTTGGCGCGGTGTTGGGTATGGTGACCATGAAAGATTTGTTGGAAACCATTGCCGGTGAGTTCCCAGAGGAATTCGAGCGTGAGGAAGAAGAAGCTGCTCCAGCCAGCCAGGATGAAACGCTGTCTGTGGATGGTGCATTGGAGTATGTGGAATTGGCTTCCCAGTTAAATCTGCCTGCTCAAGAAGAAGATGCGGACTTCCATACTGTTGCCGGCTTGATTATGGAAGAATTGCAAAGTATTCCTGATGTGGGCGACTTCATCGATTATCATGGCTGGCGTTTTGAAGTGGTTGAGAAGGACGGACAACGGATTGCCCGTGTGAAAATCAATCGTTTGCCGGAAGAAGAATAAGGAAAGGCTAATATAGTAAAGGCCGTCTGAAAATGTTCAGACGGCCTTTTTATTGATTTAACTTTAGTTGCCGTAATGTCCTGAGCCTAAAATTCGGTGTGAATGTGCGCCGGTTGCATGGTGGGGATTGCTCGGGACTTGATTGCACCAACAGGCTGCAAGCCAGGCAAAAGCGGCGGCTTCCACCCATTGCGGGTCAAGATGGAGCTTGGCTGTACTGTGCAATTTGGTGTCGGGAGAAAACAGGGTTTCCAAGTCTTGCATCAAAACAGGATTGCGGATGCCGCCGCCGCAGATATAAAGATGATGAATCACCGGAGCAGCTTGTTTGGCCGCGTCAAAAATGGTTTGTGCGGTATAAAAGACCAATGTACGTATCACATCTTCCGGCTTTTCATTACCTTTCAGATGGCCTTGAAGCCAGCTTAGGGAAAACAACTCTCGGCCTGTACTTTTGGGATAAGGGCGGCTGAAATAAGGATGGTCGAGCAGGGAAGCGAGCAGATCAGGGAGGATTTTGCCTTGTGCAGCTTTTTCCCCGTTTTTGTCGTAAGGCTGCTGCCAAATATGTTGCATCCATGCATCCATCAGCATATTGCCGGGGCCGGTATCGAAGCCGAAAGAAGGGCTGTCGTGTGGGAGGATACTGATATTGGAAATACCGCCAATGTTGAGTACGGCGCGGGTTTCATTCGCATCTTGAAACAGCGCTTCGTGAAAGGCTGGAACGAGGGGTGCACCTTGGCCGTTGCAGGCAAGGTCGCGGCTGCGAAAGTCGCCGACAGTGAAAATGCCGGTCAGTTCAGCTAACAGGGAGAGGTTGACCAGTTGAATGCTGTAACCGTGTTCAGGCGCATGGCGGATGGTTTGTCCGTGGCAGCCGATCGCGGCAATGTCTTTGGCCGACAGGTTTTGTTCTGCCAATAGTTGTTGGACGGTTTGGGCGTATAGGCGGCTGAGTGTTTGCGCCAGGATATTGCTTCTGTGCAATTCATTTTCGCCTATGTCTTGCAGTGCCAACAATTCTTGGCGCAGGCCGTCTGAATAGGGTAGAAAGCTGTGGGCAACGGCTCGTTGCCATTGCTTGCCCTGCATTTGAATCAGTACGGCATCGGCACCGTCCATGCTGGTTCCTGACATGATGCCGATATAGTATTGGGGTTGCATTTCGGTTACAGAAAGAGAAGGTAAAACGACATTTTAACGCCTTTTGACGTTTTTACGGGAATTTCGGCATTTAATGTAAATAGTTGGTGCAAGAAAGATTACAAAAAGGTTAAAATAACGCGACTCAACATGTTTTCCAAAAGGAAACTTTCCATGGCTCAAACTCAGTCGAGTGCGAACTTGAAGCTGATTAATACGGTTTTTGCCGCTATGCTTGTGAGCATGGTCGGCTATTTTATTTATTGGGGTTTGGGTTATACCCACTACAACCACTCAGTCCTGTTTATCCTTGCTACCTTTTTCGGCGTCTTCATGGCGTTTAATGTGGGTGGTAATGATATTGCCAACTCTTTCGGTACAAGTGTCGGCTCCGGCACATTGACCATTCCGCAAGCTTTGCTGATTGCGGCAGTATTTGAAGTCAGCGGCGCAGTGATTGCCGGCGGCGAGGTAACAGATACCATCCGTAAGGGTATTATCGATTTGAATGGCATGCATCTGGATCCGATGCAGTTTGTCTTTATTATGATGTCTGCGCTTTTGGCTGCGGCATTGTGGCTGCTTTTCGCATCACGCAAAGGTCTGCCGGTTTCCACGACACATGCCATTATCGGCGGTATCGTCGGTAGTGCCTTGTGTATGGCGGCATTGAACGGTGTGGATTCCGTTGCGCTGATTCAATGGGACAAGTTGGGCGAAATTGCCTTGTCTTGGATTTTGTCTCCGGTATTGGGCGGTATCGTTTCCTATCTGTTGTTTTCACGAATTAAGAAAAACGTTTTGGACTACAACTCTTGGGCCGATAATACGCTCAAAGGCATCAAGCTGGAGAAGAAAGCCTATAAAGAAGAACACCGCCTGTTTTTTGAAGCCTTGAGTGAATCTGAAAAAGTCGAATACGCCACCAAAATGGCGCACGATGCCCAAATTTATGATGAGCCGGACTTTGATCCTGAAGAATTGCAGTCTGAGTATTATCGCGGTCTGCACCGCTTTGACAGCCGTAAGGGCGAAGTAGATTCTTACAAAGCCCTGCACTCTTGGGTGCCGTTTATCGCTTCTGTCGGCGGCATGATGATTGCGGCCATGTTGATTTTCAAAGGTCTGAAAAATCTGCATTTGGGCATGAGCAACGTCAACAGCTTCCTGACCATTTTCATGATCGGTGCGGCTATTTGGATGGGTACGTTTGTATTTGCCAAAAGTTTAAAACGCAAAGATTTGGATAAATCGACTTTCCAAATGTTCTCATGGATGCAGGTATTTACCGCTTGCGGTTTCGCATTCAGCCATGGTGCGAACGATATTGCCAATGCGATTGGTCCGTTTGCCGCGATTATGGATGTGTTGCGTACCAACAGCATTACTGCCCAAAACGCCGTGCCGCCGATTGCCATGTTGACTTTCGGTATCGCTTTAATCGTCGGTTTATGGTTTGTCGGCAAAGAAGTGATTAAAACCGTAGGCACCAGCTTGGCAGAGATGCATCCCGCGTCAGGCTTCTCAGCCGAGCTTTCTGCTGCCGCCGTCGTGATGGCCGCATCATTTATGGGCTTGCCTGTTTCCAGTACCCATATCTTGGTAGGTGCAGTTTTGGGTATCGGCTTGGTTAACCGCAATGCCAACTGGAAATTGATGAAACCGATCGGCCTTGCTTGGGTTATTACCTTGCCTGCTGCTGCCGTTTTGTCTGTTGTCAGCTATTTGGTTTTGCAAGCCGTGTTTTAATTGATTGCTTGATTTCAAAAGGCCGTCTGAAAGATAGATTTCAGACGGCCTTTACTTATTTTTGTAAAGGATAGATTTTAGTTTGTTTTAACGATGCACAAATCATGCTTTTCAATGTTTGAACTGATACAAGAATAATCAAGGTAATAGAGAAATACCTTATTAGGAATATCTTGGAAAAGATTTTGGGGTTTAGTGAGGATAAACAAAGCTATTTTTAATTAGTCTGCTATAAGGTTAAGGTAATAAAAAAGCCCCAATTCATCGACGTTTAAGTGTCGTATTGAATTGGGGTTTTTCTATTTAGTGTAAGCCTTTACGGCCGTCTGAACATTATTCAGCAGCTTCGTTGGTCTCGGCTTGAGTAGGAGCTACTTCTGCTTCTGTAGTAGCCTTAGCGGCTTGACGTTCGGCTTGTGCAGCCAATGCCTGTTGAACGGCTGGGTGCTGTTGGGCAATGGTTTGTTCTTCTGTACTGACTTCGCCTTTGAAGCGGTTGTTCAAGTCAAAACGTTTGCCGCCGCGAGCCAGGGCTTTCAGATAGCGCGGACGGCGGCAGTGGTTGGCCAGTACGCGTGCAATCAGTGCTGGGTCGTATTGGGGCAGGGCGGCAACCAAGTCTTGGTCGATACCGACGGCCAACGGTTTGAATCGTTTGAATACATCATATTTGCCGTAAATGTGGTCGGCAATCATGTCTGTCTGTTTTTTCTTGCTCATAGTTTGGACGGCAGATTTCAGCGCAGCGCCCAAAGCGGTTTCTTGTGCCATTGCGGTTGTATTCCTCTAATATAAATCCGTATTTTCGTCATACGGCAATAAGGTGCTATTGTAGTATAAAGACTGGGATTTGGCTAAATTTTTCTGAGAATATTCAGAAATAAACGGTTATTTTTCCAATTTGGCAATGTCTGGTGTATTAACCTGAACATCGGCATTTTGCGCACGATGGCGTAAGGCGTGGTCAATCAATACCAATGCCAGCATGGCTTCTGCAATCGGAGCAGCGCGTAATCCGACGCAGGGGTCGTGGCGGCCGTGTGTGGCAAGCTCGACAGGGTTGCCCTCTATATCAATGCTCCGGCGCGGTGTGGCGATGGAGCTGGTGGGTTTGATGGCAATATTTACATGAATGTCTTGTCCGGTGCTGATGCCGCCCAAGATGCCGCCTGAGTGGTTGGATAGAAAGCCTTGTGGCGTGAGCTCGTCACCGTGTTCGCTGCCACGTTGCGTTACGCTATTAAAACCTGCACCGATTTCCACGCCTTTGACAGCATTGATGCCCATCATGGCATAGGCAATTTCTGCATCGAGGCGGTCAAAAACCGGTTCGCCCAAGCCAACAGGGACGTTGGCTGCTTCGATATGAAGTTTTGCGCCGACAGAATCCAATGATTTGCGCACGCTGTCCATATAGTTTTCCAAGTCTTCAATTTGGCTTTGGTTTGCTGCAAAAAAAGGATTTTGGGAAATATATTTGTAACCTTCAAACTGGATTTCTTTTTCACCGACTTGGGTAACGTAAGCGGTAATTTCCGTGCCGAATTTTTCTTTCAGCCATTTTTTTGCAACTGCTCCGGCTGCAACGCGGGCAGCGGTTTCGCGGGCGGAACTTCTACCGCCGCCGCGATAGTCGCGTGTACCGTATTTGTGCCAGTAGGTGTAATCGGCGTGTCCGGGACGAAAACTGGTGGCGATATTGCCATAGTCTTTGCTGCGTTGGTCGGTATTGCGGATCAGGAGGGCGATGGGGGTACCGGTGGTTTTGCCTTCGAATACGCCGGAGAGGATTTCGACTTGGTCGGCTTCGCGGCGTTGGGTAACGTGGCGGCTGGTGCCGGGTTTGCGACGGTCAAGGTCAAATTGGATATCCGCTTCGCTCAATTCTAATCCGGGCGGGCAGCCGTCAATGATGCAGCCCAAGCCTGCGCCGTGGCTTTCGCCGAAAGTGGTAACGGTAAAGATTTGTCCGAAGGTATTGCCTGCCATAGGGATACTCTTTTGAAATTGGGTTTGGAAATTTTTTGCTTATTTGGATAATTCTCAGGCCGTCTGAACGGTGAAACGAGAATCTTTGATTTCGTTTTTACACTTATTCAGACGGCCTTTTGAGATGACTGCTTAGTTTAATTTACCGTGGCACTGTTTGTATTTCAGGCCGCTGCCGCAAGGGCAAGGATCGTTGCGGTGAACAATCAGGCCATTTTGTGCAAGCGCTTCAGGGCTGAAGTCTGTGCCGTCAGGATCGAATGCTTCGGTAACCAAATCGGTTTGCGATTGACCTAGCAATTCTTCCATATCAGGCGCATCGGAGTGGACGGTTTGAACATCGCTGACGCTTTGTGCGGCAGTATGGTCGTATTCGCTGTTGCGCTCGATTTGAACGGCGGTCAGCAAAGCGGCAATGTTTTGTTTGATACCGCGCCACAGATTTTCAAACATGGCGAAAGCTTCGCGTTTGTATTCCTGTTTCGGATTTTTCTGAGCATAGCTGCGCAGGTGGATGCCTTGGCGCAGGTAGTCCATAGCGGCGAGGTGTTCGCGCCATTGGTTGTCGATAACTTGCAGCATAACATTGCGTTCGAAGTCAGACATGGCCTGTTTGCCGACCAATTCGACTTTCTCGGCATATTCGTCTTCGATGCGTTTGATGAGGCGCTCTTTAATGTCTTGGTTGTCCAAAGTGCTGTCTTCTTTCAGCCAGCCTTTAATATCGACATGCAGGCGGAAATCGGCGGCAAGTTGGTGCTCCAGTGCCGGAATGTCCCATTGCTCTTCCATGCTGTCAGGCGGGATGTGGTAATCAACCAAGTCGCTGATAACGTCGGCGCGGATTTCGCGGGTCAAATCGCTGACGTCTTTGCTGGTCAGGATTTCGTTACGTTGATGGTAAATCACTTTACGTTGGTCGTTGGCAACGTCATCGTATTCCAAAACCTGTTTACGCATATCGAAGTTGCGGCCTTCGACTTTACGTTGCGCGCCTTCGATTTGACGGGTCAGCAGGCCGTGTTCGATGGCAACGCCGCGTTCAGGTGCCAGACGGTTGAGGATGGCAGCGGCACGGTCGAGTGCAAACAGGCGCAATAATGGGTCTTCAAACGACAGATAGAAACGGCTGGAGCCGGGGTCGCCCTGACGGCCCGCACGACCGCGCAACTGGTTGTCGATACGGCGGCTTTCATGGCGTTCTGTACCGATAATGTGCAAACCGCCTGCGGCCACAACTTGGTCGTGTTCAGCTTGCCAACCGCTTTCAAGGGCTGAAATTTGCGCTTGTTTTTGCTGTTCGCTCAAGGTTTCATCGGCATGGATGGCTTCGATTTGATGTTTGAGGTTGCCGCCCAAGACAATATCGGTACCGCGGCCGGCCATGTTGGTGGCAACGGTAATCGCGCCGACTTTACCGGCTTGAGCGACAATTAATGCCTCGCGCTCGTGTTCTTTGGCGTTCAGAACGTTATGCGGCAGACCTGCTTTATGTAATAAGTCAGAAACCAGTTCGGAGTTTTCGATGCTGGTTGTGCCGACCAAAACCGGTTGGCCGTTTTTATGGCATTCGGCGATGTCTTTGACAACGGCTTCAAATTTTTCTTCGGCTGAGCGGAAGATTTGGTCGTTGAAGTCTTTACGTTGTACAGGACGGTTGGTCGGGATGATGACGGTTTCGAGGTTGTAAATGCTTTGGAACTCGAAGGCTTCGGTGTCGGCCGTACCAGTCATACCGGACAGTTTGCTGTACAGGCGGAAGTAGTTTTGGAAGGTAATAGATGCAAGCGTTTGGTTTTCGCGTTTGATTTCTACGCCTTCTTTAGCTTCAACAGCTTGGTGCAAGCCTTCGGACCAGCGGCGGCCGGCCATCAGACGGCCTGTAAATTCGTCCACAATCACGATTTCGCCGTCTTGAATGACGTAATGTTGGTCTTTGTGGAACAGGGTGTGTGCGCGCAATGCCGCCATGAGGTGGTGCATCAGGGAAATATTGGCGGCAGAGTAGAGCGAATCGTTTTCCTGCAATAAGCCCATTTGGGTCAGGATTTGCTCGGCGTGTTCGTGACCGGCTTCGCTCAGGATGACTTGGTGTGCTTTTTCATCTACCCAGTAATCGCCTTCGCCTTCTTCGGTTTCTTGGCGGATAAGGTGGGCAGGAACAGCGTTCATTACACGGTAGAGCTGGATGTTGTCATCCGCCTGGCCGGAAATAATCAGCGGCGTACGCGCTTCGTCAATCAGAATGGAGTCCACTTCGTCGACAACGGCAAAGTTCAATTCACGTTGAACTTTGTCGTATTGGTCGGTCACCATATTGTCGCGCAGGTAGTCGAAACCGAACTCGTTGTTTGTACCGTAAGTAATGTCGGCACCATAAGCAGTTTGGCGTTCAAAAGGTTGCAAATCGGCGACGATCACGCCGACGCTCAAGCCTAAGAAGTTGTACAACGGCTCCATAATGCTCGCGTCACGGGAGGCGAGGTAGTCGTTTACGGTAACGACGTGTACGCCTTTTCCTGACAATGCATTCAGATAAACGGCAAGGGTGGCCACCAGAGTTTTACCTTCACCGGTACGCATTTCGGCGATTTTGCCGTTGTGCAGGACCATACCGCCGATCAGCTGTACATCAAAGTGGCGCATGCCCAATACACGGCTCGATGCTTCGCGGCAGACGGCAAAGGCTTCGACCAAGATGTCGTCCAGGCTTTGTCCATCGGCGAGACGTTGTTTGAATTCGGCTGTTTTAGCTTGCAGTTCTGCATCGCTCAAGGCCTGCATTTGTTTCTCAAGCGCGTTGATTTTGGCAACGGATTTACGATATTGTTTCAGCAGGCGGTCGTTGCGGCTGCCGAAGATTTTCTTAGCAATGTTTGTCAGCATGAATAATTCCTGCGCCTTGATATAATAGTGGGCGAAATTGGGATTTTAACACAAGCGCTTGTATAACGCGGTAATGCTGTTTGAAATAAAGGCGGTTTTGCTGTATTTCAATTGTAATTGTTTGGTTAATTTACTGAGAGGCCGTCTGAAATATATGGATTTAGCACAATTAGGCAAGCGCGATCATTTATTGGCGGGCTTGTTGCAACAATCGCAACAATGGCGGAAATTGGATGCAAAAATCAAAACGGTTTTGCCGGCCAACCTGCATCTGCATTTTCAGACGGCCTGCGTAGAAGACGGAAGATTGGTCTTGCTTGCCGCCAACAATATGGCTGCTTCGCGTTTGAAGATGATCCTGCCTGCCATGTTGCCCAAGTTGCAAGCATTGCATGCAGGGGTAAGGGAAGTGGTGGTCAGGGTAGTCCCCAAGCCTCCGACTCAGCCGAAAACCAATAGTTTGCGATTGAGCGAGGCAGCTTTAGACAGTTTTGACGAGGCGGCAGCCAAATTGGAAGGCAAACATCCCGAATTGGCGGCGGCATTGGCAGAATTGGTACGCAAGCACAGCCGTTAAAATTATGTCAGATGAGATTATTGTTAATAAATGTTAAAACTTATTTCATTCGGATGATAGCATCTAATACTAAAGAAATACGACCTAGAAAGTATCTGTTTTCTTTTAGGTAAACTGATGTAAACTTGGCTTGAAACTTTGATTTCGTGTGAAGTTTGTAGCAAAATAACGCCTGAATTTCACATCACGCTATGCGGATAAATTTTAGTTTGGCGTTTGCCTTTTATTAATATATTCGTGTGGTGCTATTAATAGAACTTAACAAAACTCTCATCATTAGGAGATACATCAATGAAAGCTTATCTGGCTCTGATTTCCGCTGCCGTTATCGGCTTGGCTGCATGCTCTCAAGAAGCTGCAAAACCTGCTGAAGCCCCTGCTGCTTCCGAAGCTGCCCCTGCAGAAACTACTGCACCTGCTGATGCAGCTCCTGCTTCTGAAGCCGCTCCAGCCGACGCTGCCGCTGCTCCTGCTGCCGGCAACTGCGCGACTACTGTTGAAGCCAACGACGCTATGCAGTTCAACACTAAAGAAATCCAAGTAAGCAAAGCTTGTAAAGAATTCACCATCACCCTGAAACACACCGGTACCCAACCTAAAGCCAGCATGGGTCACAACATTGTTATCGGTAAAACTGAAGACATGGACGGTATTTTCAAAGATGGCGTTGGCGCAGCTGACACTGACTACGTTAAACCTGATGATGCACGCGTTGTTGCCCACACCAAACTGATCGGTGGCGGCGAAGAATCTTCTTTGACTCTGGATCCTGCCAAACTGGCTGACGGCGAATACAAATTCGCTTGTACCTTCCCAGGTCACGGTGCTTTGATGAACGGTAAAGTTACTTTGGTTGACTAATCCGCCTCAAGTTCGAAAACAGACAGCCTGCCTTGCGCAGGCTGTTTTGTTATAATCTGGAAACATTAATTTAAGAATAAATCCTATGAATCCGTTTGAAACCAAAAGCGTTACTTTTGCCGAACCCATTGAAATGCTGTACGCCTGCCACGGCAAAGTGCGCCGTTTCTGCAGCCAGGTTGCCATGTTGTCGGACTATATTGCCGAAAACGGCTGCAATCAGGTTGTTTTGCAAACCATCCGCCAAATTGCCCAGTATTTCAACGTTGCCGCGCCGTTGCACCATGAAGATGAAGAAGAAAACTTCTTTCCGCTTTTGTTGCAATATGCGCCGCAAGCCCAAGAGAGCGTTGACGAGCTGTTGCGCCAACATGTTAGCCTGCATAGCAACTGGGACGGCGTAGCGGCTGAATTTGCCAAGCTTGAAGCGGACAACGCCTATATCCCTGATGCCGAAGCATTCAAACGCTTTGTCGCAGGATATGATGTTCATCTGGCGATTGAAGAGCCGCTGTTTGATATGGGCAAAACCTTTATCCCCAAAGAAAAACTGACCGAAATCGGCGAAATTATGGCCGCACGCCGCCACAAATAAGGCCGTCTGAAACAATCGTCCCAAGGAATACACGATGCTGACCCCAAAAAGTTGCGATTTGTTCAATATCCCTTTTTTCCAGTTTTCCCAGCTTAAAAAATACCAGCCTGAAAGCATTCCGCAAATCAAGGCAGACTATAAAGAAAACTGGCAAGTATGGCAGCAGCTGATCCAGCAGGTTGCCGCTGAATTGGGTGCACCGTTTGCGCCGCCGCATATCGAACGCTGGTGTAACGGCTGGCAGGTCCGCGCTCATTTCTTTGCCTATTTCAAATACGAACAATATAAAAATTCCGCAGCAATTTTGTCGATTTTGCTGAATCGCCGCCGCCTGAGCGTCAGCTTGGATTGGCATTGCTATAAAGCCGATGTTTCCCCAATTGCGCTGCCTGATTACAACCGCTGGCTGGATAATTTTGATACTGAAAAATACGCTTCATTCGATATGTGGCACGGTGCGGAAAGCGAATATGATGATTATCGTACCGTCTCCCAACAAAGCGACGGCGATAGAAAGCTTCGAGACGACAAAGATTTCTTCTGCATCGGGAAACACATCGAACGCGATGATTTAGGCAAGCAGGATGTCGCGAAATGGATAGTGGAAACAGTGGAAGACTTACTGCCGCTGTATGAAGCTTGTCATGGAAAATAACTCAGAATACCGAAAGGCAGACTGCCCATTCAGTATCTTCAAATAAACTCAAGGCCGTCTGAAAATTATATTCAGAACGTTTCAGACGGCCTGTTTCTCAAAGTGAACAAATATGACCGAAACGCAATCCCTAGAGCTTGCCAAAGCGCTGATTTCCCGCCCGTCCGTTACACCGGATGACCAAAACTGCCAACAACTGCTGGCCGAACGCCTGCAAAAAATCGGTTTTGCCGTAGAAGAGCTTCATTTTGGCGACACCAAAAATGTTTGGTTGCGCCGCGGTACACAGGCTCCGGTGTTCTGCTTTGCCGGACATACCGACGTCGTGCCGACAGGCCCTGTTGAAAAATGGGATTCGCCACCGTTTGAACCGACCGAGCGTGAAGGCCGTCTGTATGGCCGCGGCGCGGCGGATATGAAAACCAGCATTGCCTGTTTTGTTACCGCCTGCGAGCGATTCGTTGCCGAAAATCCCAATCATCAAGGCAGCATCGCGCTCCTGATTACTTCGGACGAAGAGGGTGATGCGCTGGACGGTACGACCAAAGTCGTCGATGTGTTGAAAGCGCGCGGCGAGTTGATTGATTACTGTATCGTCGGCGAACCGACTGCTGTGGATAAATTAGGCGATATGTTGAAAAACGGCCGCCGCGGCTCGTTGTCGGGCAATCTGACCGTCAAAGGCAAGCAAGGCCATATTGCCTATCCGCATTTGGCAATCAATCCCGTGCATACTTTTGCCCCAGCCTTGCTGGAGCTGACACAAGAAGTCTGGGACGAGGGCAATGAATACTTTCCACCGACCAGTTTCCAAATTTCCAATATCAACGGCGGCACAGGCGCGACCAACGTCATTCCGGGCGAGCTGAACGTCAAATTCAATTTCCGCTTTTCTACCGAGTCCACCGAAGAAGGGCTGAAACAACGCGTCCACGCCATTTTGGACAAACACTGCGTGCAATATGATTTGCAGTGGTCTTGTTCCGGCCAACCGTTTTTAACTCAGGCCGGAAAACTGACCGATGTGGCGCGCGAAGCCATTGCCGAGATTTGTGGCGTTGAGGCCGAATTGTCCACTACCGGCGGTACTTCGGATGGACGCTTCATCAAAGCCATTGCCAAAGAACTCATCGAATTAGGCCCGTCTAACGCGACCATCCACCAAATCAATGAAAACGTACGTTTGGAAGATATTCCGAAGCTGTCGGCAGTATATGAAGGTATGTTGAAACGTTTGTTTAAGTGAAAAAGGCCGTATAGGCTTTGAAAAACGATAGGGCGATATGATTCTTTTGCTCTTTTTGTTTTCGTTTAAGTTATCGATAATTAGACAAGGCAAAATATGATTACTCTGCCTTCTTTAAACGACCTTCCATCAAAGTGGAATGATATCCGAGAGCAATTGGAAACTGACTTTCCCGCTACTCTCGAAGCCTTGCTGCACGAGCGGTTTATAGAACACGAAGCCAAGCAGTTCGAGCAGGATTTTATTGACTGTATCGGTTGTACGCCTGAAGAATATGTCCGTATCCGCCGAGCTATCCTACTGTTGGAAACGCGTTATCCTGATAGTCCGCACGAACTGACTGCGGCTGCGGTTGCCACGCCGTTGGGCGAGATGTTGGCGGTGTTCGGCAGTAAGGGTTTGTGTCTGCTGGAATTTGTCGGGCAGAAACATATGGAGCAGGAAATCATGGCTGTCCAAAAAGCTTTGCGTGGGCAGTTTATTTTCCAAGAAAATGAGCAAACGCAACTTTTATGCCAAGAATTGGATTTATACTTTCAAGGCCGTCTGAAAGTTTTTGCGACGCCTTTGGAAACGATAGGCACGGCCTTTCAGCAGCAGGTGTGGAATGCGCTGCTGACCATTCCTTACGGCGAAACGCGCAGCTACAAGGAGCAGGCGCAACAGTTGGGTAATCCTAAAGCCGTCCGCGCCGTTGCCGCTGCAAACGGGCAGAACAAGGTGTCTATCCTGATTCCCTGTCACCGCGTTATCGGCAGTGATGGCAAACTGACCGGCTACGCAGGCGGTTTGAACCGCAAACAATCGTTGCTTGCCTTGGAGAGAGGCGAGGTTCAGACGGCCTTGTTTTGAGAGGATCTGCATTAGGGGCAGGCTTCGCGCGCTGAAAAATTGAGTAGCAGAAGGTCGGGGAAGCCCGGAAAAATCTGCATGGAGAAAAATGTTGGGCAACGCCCACGCTAGAAAAAAGAGAAATAAGACATGAGCCTGAAAAACCGCCATTTTTTAAAACTTTTGGATTTTACGCCGGAAGAAATTACCACCTATCTCGACCTTGCCGCCGAATTGAAGGCTGCTAAAAAAGCAGGGCGCGAAGTGCAGCGGATGAAGGGGAAAAACATTGCCCTGATTTTCGAGAAAACATCGACTCGCACCCGTTGCGCGTTTGAAGTGGCTGCACGCGACCAAGGGGCCGGGGTAACTTATCTAGAGCCTTCTGCCAGCCAAATCGGGCATAAGGAAAGCATTAAGGATACGGCGCGTGTTTTAGGGCGGATGTTTGACGGTATCGAATATCGCGGTTTTGGACAGGATGTGGTGGAAGAGCTGGCCAAGTATGCAGGCGTGCCTGTGTTCAATGGTTTGACCAACGAGTTCCACCCGACTCAAATGCTCGCTGATGCGCTGACGATGCGCGAGCATAGCAATAAGCCTTTGAACCAAATTGCGTTTGCCTATGTCGGCGATGCGCGTTACAACATGGCTAATTCGTTGCTGGTGTTGGCTGCAAAACTGGGCATGGACGTGCGTATCGGTGCGCCGAAAAGTTTGTGGCCGTCTGAAAACATTACCGAGACGGTGCAGGCTGTTGCTAAAGAGATCGGTGGACGGATTCTGTTGACGGAGAATGTGAAAGAAGCCGTGAAAGGCGTGGATTTTATCCATACCGATGTGTGGGTCAGCATGGGCGAGCCTAAAGAGGCTTGGCAGGAACGTATCGATTTGCTGAAAGATTACCGCGTTACGCCCGAATTAATGGCCGCGGCTGAAAATCCGCAAGTCAAGTTTATGCATTGCCTGCCTGCTTTCCATAATCGCGAAACCAAAGTCGGCGAATGGATTTATGAGACATTCGGCCTGAATGGCGTGGAAGTAACGGAAGAAGTCTTTGAAAGCGAAGCCAGCATCGTGTTTGATCAGGCAGAAAACCGGATGCACACGATTAAAGCGGTGATGGTAGCGGCATTGGGCGATTGAGTTTGGCGCTCAACGCTGCTTACTGCTTCATTTAATAGAGATTAAATAAAGGCCGTCTGAAAGAAAGACTTTCAGACGGTCTTGTTGTTGGATTGGGGGTTTATTGCCAAATCAGGACTTTGGGTTCGGGGGTTACTTGATAGCCTTCTTGACGCAATAGTTCGATTAGGCCTTTTTCGCTGGGTAAATGGGCAATGCCGACAGCAAAGAGGGTGCTTTGTTTGGCCGATTGCTTGCGGATTTCAGGCAACCATGCCAAGTTGCGGCGGATCAGGAGGTCGTTTTTCAGCCAATCGGACATGGCTTTGGCGTACTTGGTATCAACAAGTTTGAGGGTGCGCTGTTCGGTTTCTTCCAAAAGTGGGATGAGTTCTTCAAAGCGGCCGTCTGAATAGGCTTGATGGAGTTTTTTGATATCTTCGGTTTCTTCTTTATTGGTTTTAATGCTGGCTTTCAGAAAGTTGAGCATGGTCTCTTCAGGCTGGGCTTTGAAGATCGCGGTAACATCGTCCAAACTTTCCAATGAACCACGCGGCTTATTGATGTCGGCGGCCGCATTGGTCAGCAACATATCTGCACCGGTTTCTGCGCTATATCCTTGGGGAAATGCGCTGCCGGCAAAAACCAATGCTGCCCACGGATGGAGTTTGTCGGCAATTTGGGCAATGGGTCGGCTTTCTTCATTTTTTGAATAGATTTCTTGTAAAAGACGGAAATCTGTTTTGCCAAGCTTGCGACTGAGCGGTTCGGTACTCATGACCTCTTTGAAGTATTTTTGATACATTTTTTTGTTTCCGGACTGCTGTCCGGCAATGCGTCAACTTCTGTGGTCAGTTGGTTGGTGGATTGCAACAGTTTGAGGGCATCGGAAGACAAGGTCTGATTGGTTTTCCCCATGTGGATGGTGCCGAGCAGATAGGAATCGGGTTGGCCTTCTTTGCTGATTTTCCAAACATTGCTGGTGAGTTTAGGCTGCTGCCAATTGAGTTCGGCAGGTTTGCTTTCGGGTAAAGTTGCAGCGGGTTTGCAGGTACCTAAGGCGAGGGCGGTAAATGGTATCAGCAGACAGGCAAGCAGTTTTTTCATGTTTTTCCTTATTGTGGTGTGCGGTAGGCAAGGGCAATTTAGAAATCGAGCAGGTTTTGAACCGGATGTTCGCCCGTTTCGGTTTTTTCCTGTTTGCGGTTGCGGATTTTGGCCTTCCTGAGGGATAGAAGGTGCATGACTTGATGTTTTTGGCTGTCGGTCATCTGGAGCCAGTACAAGCGCTCTTCCCGGCTGCGCAGGCAGCCTTTGCAATAACCTTTGGCATTGGCTTCGCAAACGCCGATGCAGGGGCTGGGAATGGGGAAGAAATCGGGTTGATCCATTTTGTGTTGCTTTTGATGTGAAAAAAGGCCGTCTGAAATATAGCACATATGTTCAGACGGCCTAAGTGTTTATACGGTTTGCGAGTATTTGGCTTTGGTTTCTTTATGGCGTAAATGGTAGTCGAACACCATGGCGATGTTGCGGATCAGGAAACGGCCCTTCGGCGTAACGGTCAGGCCGTGCGGTTTGAGGTGGACCAGGCCGAGGGTTTCCAGTTGCTTCATATCTTCCAGTTCGGCTGCAAAATAACGGCTAAACGGAATGCCGAACACGCTTTCGTAAATCCGATAGTCGAGCGAGAAGCGGCACATCAAATCCTGAATGATGTTGCGGCGCAAAATGTCGTCTTGATTGAGCTGGTAGCCGCGCATAATCGGCAGATGTCCGGCATCGAGTGCGGCGTAATAGGTATCGATGTCGCGCTCGTTTTGGGAGTAGGTGCTGCCGATTTTGCCAATAGAGGATACGCCGATCGCCACCAAGTCACAGTCGGCATAGGTGGAATAACCTTGGAAATTTCGTTGCAGGAAACCTTCTTTGAGGGCGATGGAGAGCTCGTCGTCAGGTTTGGCAAAGTGGTCCATGCCGATGAAAACGTAGCCTCGCTCAGTCAGGGTTTGGACGCAATATTGCAGCATATCGAGTTTTTCTTCGCTGTCGGGAACGACATTGGTGTCGATACGGCGTTGCGGTTTGAAGATATGCGGCAAGTGAGCGTAGTGGTAGAGGGCGAGGCGGTCGGGACTGAGGGACAAGACCGTGTCGATGGTGGTTTTGATGCTTTCGGTGTTTTGGTGCGGCAGGCCGTAAATCAAATCAACGCTGACGGATTTGAACCCTGCTTCGCGGGCGGCATCGATGACTTCTTTGGTTTCTTCGTAACTTTGGATACGATTGACGGCTGCCTGCACTTTAGGGTCGAAGTCTTGAATGCCGACACTCATGCGGTTGAAACCGAGTTTGCCCAATTTGAGGACGGTTTCACGGCTGACTTTACGCGGGTCGATTTCGATGGAGTATTCGCCGTTGGGAATCAGCTGGAAGTATTTACGAATCATGTCGAAGACGCGTTCGAGTTGGTCATCGCTCAGGAATGTGGGCGTACCGCCGCCGAAGTGGAGCTGTGCGAGCTGGTGTCTTCCGCCTAAATGAGGTGCCAGCAACTCCATTTCTTTTTCCAGATATTGGATATAGGCATCGGCACGGCTTTTGTCTTTGGTAATGATTTTATTGCAGCCGCAGTAATAGCAGATGGTATTGCAGAAGGGAATGTGGATGTAGAGTGAAAGGGGTTTGTTGAGCGCGCCCATATTGCGCAGGTTTAAAGCTTGGATATATTCGGCTTCTTTAAAGCCTTCATGGAAGCGGTCGGCGGTCGGATAGGATGTATAACGTGGACCGCTTGATGGCAAACTGGCAATTAATTCACGGTCAAATTCCGGTAATTCATTGTTTGTGTTGGTGTTATTTGAGATGGGGATGATTTTCATGGTCGGGGCTTGTAGTATAAAGTGAGGAAATTAGGGAAAATTTTAGTCAAAATTTCGATAGTTTGGTAGAATGCCTCATAATGATATGCCGACTTTGACATGGGTCAATAGTTATTCGGCTTAATCAGGGGTTGAGAGAATTAAGCAAATTAAAGGTGCGTTATGGCTACACACAATGCAACACATCAAATGAAAACCTTGTGTTCCACATGTTCTTTACGCGAGCTGTGTTTGCCTGTCGGACTAATGCCTAACGAATTTTCACAATTAGATGCGGTTATTCGTCAAAGCCGCCGTCTGAAAAAAGGTGAATACCTGTTCCGTGCCGGCGAGCCGTTTACCTCTTTGTTTGCCATCCGTGCGGGCTTCTTTAAGACAACAGTCGCCAGCCAAGATGGACGAGACCAGGTAACCGGCTTTTTTATGTCGGGCGAGCTGATCGGTATGGATGGGATTTGTTCCCATATTCACAGCTGTGATGCTGTGGCTTTGGAAGACAGCGAGGTATGCGAGCTTCCGTTTACACACATTGAAGAACTCGGTCAGGATATTCCCAGCCTCCGCTCTCACTTTTTCCGCTTAATGAGTCGTGAAATTGTTCGAGATCAGGGCGTTATGCTGCTTTTGGGCAATATGCGCGCTGAAGAGCGATTGGCAGCATTCTTGCTAAACTTGTCTCAGCGCCTCTATTCACGAGGCTTCGCCGCCAATGATTTTATCTTGAGGATGTCACGTGAGGAAATCGGCAGCTATTTGGGGCTAAAGCTGGAAACAGTCAGCCGCACCTTGTCTAAATTCCATCATGAAGGCTTGATTTCGGTTGAACACAAGCACATCAAAATCTTAGATGCGACAACCTTGAAGAAAATGGTTTCCGGTTGTTCGCACGCTATCTGAATCTTAGGCCGTCTGAAATATTTCAGACGGCCTTTTTA
Source organism: Neisseria sp. P0009.S010 (assembly GCF_051958545.1). Lineage (NCBI taxonomy): Bacteria > Pseudomonadati > Pseudomonadota > Betaproteobacteria > Neisseriales > Neisseriaceae > Neisseria > Neisseria sp. P0009.S010. The sequence goes on along the minus strand of NZ_JBQCVH010000002.1, from coordinate 72,426 downwards.
ACAAGAATTAAAGAATAATTGTTAAGTTACGCAAGTGATAGTCAGATATTAAATTGAAAAATCTTCAACAACCGGCGTGTACAGAATGCGGTCGACTACTTCTCTGGTCAGTTTCGGTGCAAACATTTGGATAAAGTCATACGCGTAACCACGCAGGTAGGTATCAGTGCGTAAGGCTATCCAAGTGGGCGACGGTTCAAATAAGTGTGCCGCATCAATCAGCTGTAAATCTTGATCGACAATGGGATCGTACGCCATTTTGGCCATTAATCCAACGCCTAAGCCTAAGCGGACATACGTCTTCAATACATCCGTATCGGCAGCCGATAAGGCAACATCAGGTTGCTCAATATGCGCTTTATTAAATGTACGCGCGATACTGCTGCCGGAATTAAAAGCAAATTCGTAAGTGACCAGCGGAAAAGAAGCTAAATCTTCAAGGCTTAAAGGATTGCGGCAGTCCAAAAGAGGGTGGTCGTGCGGAACAATGACGGCATGGTTCCATTCATAGCAGGGCAGTTTGCCCAACTCAGGATGATCGTCAATGCGTTCAGTAATAATTGCCAAATCAGCTTCGCCGCTGCTGACCATTTGCGCAATGGCAGAAGGGCTACCTTGTTTGATGGTCAAATTGACTTTAGGGTAGTTTTTGACAAATTCCGCAACGATTTTGGGCAAAGCATAGCGCGCCTGGGTATGCGTTGTCGCGATGGTCAGGGAGCCGCTGTCATGATCGGTAAACTCGCTGCCGATATTTTTAATGTTTTGTACATCACGCAAAATCCGTTCCGAAATCTCTAATACGGCTTTGCCCGGTTGCGAAACGGAAACCACACGTTTGCCGCTGCGGATAAAAATTTGGATACCCAATTCTTCTTCAAGCAGGCGGATTTGTTTGGAAATGCCGGGCTGGGATGTGAAAAGCGCATCAGCGGCTTCGGAGACATTCAGATTGTGTCGGTAAACCTCAAGGGCATAACGTAATTGTTGCAGTTTCATGGTAGCAGTACCGGATACGTTGTTAATGTGGATTTTGTGCGACAAACGGCATGTAATTTAACATATTTTGCCCAGTTTTGCCCCGAGTTTTGAAAATGGTTGTTTTTAATGAAAATATCTTTTAATGATATGAAAACAGGAAATCTGTGAATGAAAGGGGGATGAAGTTTTGTTGTTTTTGTACAACTTTGGGCGGGTGAATTGGCTGATTTTGCCCTAAATTAATGACACAAGATTGATTTTTCGGCATGATTAACTACTAGGAAGCAGGCACTTCATAATTGTTTGAAGGCATCGAGTATTGACAGTTTGCCTTGCGCTTCTTTATAGTGCAACCTGATATATCCGATTTGCCGCTGTTTTGATACTGCGGCCTGTATATTGGTACTTTGCAGCGGTTGCTTTCCTAGTCCGCCGCATAACAATTTGATGAGGGAATAAAATGACCAAACAGCTGAAATTAAGCGCATTGTTCGTTGCCTTGGTTGCCTCTGGCACCGCAATGGCCAGCGAAGCGCATACCAAACACGGTTACACCGTAAGCAGCCAATCTCAAGAAATCGTCCGTAACAACTACGGCGAATGCTGGAAAAACAGCTACTTCGACAAAGCTACCCAAGGCCGTGTTGAATGTGGTGATCGTGAAGCAGTTGCTCCTGTACAACAAGCTCCTGAGTATGTTGATGAAACTGTTTCTCTGTCTACTAAAACTCTGTTCGGCTTCGACAAAGACAACCTGCGTCCTGAAGCTCAAGAAAACCTGGACGCTTTGGCTCAACGCCTGAGCAACAAAAACGTAGAAACTGTACGTGTTGAAGGTCACACTGACTTCATGGGTTCTGAAGAATACAACCAAGCTCTGTCTGAGCGTCGTGCTAACGTAGTTGCTAACTACTTGGTAGGTCATGGCGTTGCTTCTAGCAAAATCTCTGCAGTAGGTCTGGGCGAATCTCAAGCTCGCATGACTGCTACTTGTGAAGCTGAAGTTGCTAAACTGGGCAAAAAAGTTTCTAAAGCTAAGAAACGTGCTGCTCTTATCGCTTGTATCGAACCTGACCGTCGCGTTGATGTTAAAATCCGCAGCGTTGTTACTCGTCAAGTTGCTCCAGGCCAAACTATCGAAGGTCAAGGCGAATTGCCTGCTACTGATGAAGGTTGGATCCCAGCTCCTTACAATGGCGTTCACGGTTACGCTAAACCTTAATCGGTTTGTGAAAAATGCCCTGCAATATGCAGGGCATTTTTTTATGGTTTATATTTGAAGAGTCGGGGAATTCATGATTCAAAATAAAAAGCCGTCGGAAAGACTTATTTTCAGACGGCCTTTTATTAAGACAGATTAGTTTGGCTTGAGCCATTTCCATACGCAAACAGCGGCGAGTATTGTACAAATCAAAAAGATGATACTGGATAAGCCGTGCCAAACGCCGAATGTTCCACCTACTAGGGACAGCAGCCAGTTATCTAGTCCGTACTTGTGTGCCTCGATAACCGGCGTAACCAAAAGATGGTTGCAGGCTAAGAGTAGCCAAAGTACCAAGATCCACCAAGAAAGTGAGGCCAGTTGCTTTCTGAAAAAGGCATAGGCTGCGCCAAAAATAACTAAGCCACATATTGCTGTAATGGCAAACAAGATGCCGGCAATTTCTCCTGCCTGCATTTTAGGTAGAAGGCGGAACAGGATAGGGGCAGTAACATAGCCTGCTGTCAGCTGCATACCGAGCCACATGGCGGCAGCGGTTTGGATAATTTTGTACAGTAGATTCATTATGCTTCTCCTGGGAAGATTTCACTTCTCTATTATCGTGTTTTTAGATACAACAAAAGGCCGTCTGAAAATGTTTTCAGACGGCCTTTTGTTTATTTAGATATATTGTACGGCAATAATGTCATATTCACGCACACCGCCAGGTGCCTGAACTTCTGCAACGTCGCCTTCTTCTTTGCCGATCAGGGCGCGGGCAATGGGGGAGCCAACGTAGATTTTGCGTTCTTTGATGTCTGCTTCATCTTCACCGACGATTTGATAGGTAACTTGTTCTTCGGTTTCCAAGTCTTCCAGTGTCACAGTTGTACCGAACACGATTTTGCCTTCTGCATGGATTTCGGCAGGGTTGATGATGTGCGCCATAGAGAGTTTGTGTTCCAACTCGGCGATGCGGCCTTCGATAAAGCCTTGACGCTCTTTGGCGGCTTCGTATTCTGCGTTTTCAGACAAGTCGCCGTGCGAACGTGCTTCGGCGATGGCTTCAATGACTTCTGGACGTGCTACGCTTTTGAGGTGTTGAAGTTCTTGTTTCAACAATTCTGCACCACGGACGGTCAAAGGGATTTTTTGCATTGAGTTCTCCATGAAAGCATGATGATGCTTTTAAAATTTTATCCGGCCACGCGCGGTAGCCGGATTGGAAATAAAAATACAAGCCGCCAAAGCTTGGCGGCTTGATGAATAAATAAGTAATGCCTGTATTCTACCAAATTCTGCCGAAACCGCAATGATTAAAACGGATTTTCAGTAAAGTGTTGTTTTCTTTCTATTTTGTTTTTTTCAGACGGCCTGAAAACTAAATATTGAAGTATTTCAAAGCTGCATGGGAAAAACGGTTTCTTAAATGAATGTTTTTGATTAAAATACCTGATGCTAATTCGTAGTAATTAGTCTGCTTTAACTATACGAAGAGATTATATGGAAACAAAACCAACTCCCCAAAATGAACAACAGGCTAACCGCCGTTATTTGACTGTTTGGCGATGGCATTTTTATGCCGGATTTTTGGTTGCGCCGTTTTTAACCCTGTTGGCTGTTACAGGGTTGGGAATGCTGCTATTTGCCAATATCACCGGTAAAGAAGGCGAACTCATACATGTTGCGCCGCAGGCAGTGGTTCAGCCTTTATCGGCTCAGGCTGAAGCCGCCAGACAGTTTGTAAATCCGGAAACTGCTTCGGTAGTGCAGTATATTGCGCCGCGCGCAGATGATATGGTTGCCGTATTCCGCGTGAACAATGACGATAAGGCTACTATGGTTGCCGTTGATCCCTATACGGCGAAGGTCGTCAATTCAACGCCGCGCAATGAAGGCTGGTATCACATCATGGACGAAATCCATGGCGATATGATGATCGGTCCGGTAGGCGACTATCTGCTGGAAACTGCCGCGTCGCTGACCATCCTGCTGATAATCACGGGGATTTATTTGTGGTGGGCGAAACAGCGCAGCCTGAAATCCATGCTTGTGCCGAAAGCAGGCAAAGGGCGCACATGGTGGCGTAGCATGCACGGCGCATTCGGCACTTGGGTTTCTTTGCTTCTATTACTGTTCTGCCTGTCGGGCGTTGCTTGGGCGGGAATTTGGGGTGGTAAGTTGGTTCAGTCTTGGAGCCAATTCCCTGCCGGTAAATGGGGCGTCAAACCGAACCCTGTATCTACCGTGCCGACCCATGGCGATGTGTTGAACGACGGTAAAATCAAAGAAGTGCCATGGGTTCTGGAGCTTACGCCTATGCCTGTTTCCGGTACAACGAAGGGCGAAAACGGCATCAATCCGAGCGAACCGATGACTTTGGAAACGGTTGGCCGCTTTGCCCGCGAAATCGGTTTTGAAGGTCGCTACAAGCTTAATTTGCCTAAAGGCGAAACGGGCGTGTGGACGCTGTCTCAAGACTCGATGAGCTACGATATGCCCAGTCCGACCGCCGACCGCACGGTACACATCGATCAATACAGCGGTAAAGTCCTTGCCGACATCCATTACGACGATTACAACTGGTTTGGTAAATTCATGGCGGTCAGCATTGCGCTGCATATCGGTACGATGGGCTGGTGGAGCGTGTTGGCGAACGTTTTGTTCTGCTTGGCGGTCATCTTCATCTGCGTCAGCGGCTGTGTGATGTGGTGGAAACGTCGTCCTTCGGAAGCACGTGGTTTGGTTCCTCCTGCACAGAAAATCAAATTGCCGGTATGGTGGGCAATGGCTGTGCCACTTCTGATTTTGGCTGTGATTTTCCCAACAGCCATTGCCGCAATCGCTGTTATTTGGATTTTGGATACATTGTTGTTATCACGTATCCCAGCATTGGCAAGATGGTTTAAATAACCGTCCGATGTGATTAAAGGCCGTCTGAATCTTTTGTTTCAGACGGCCTTTTTTATAAAGGTTAAAAGAGGTAGGTAAGTTACGATTCTGTTTAAGTTTATATGTAAAATGGAGATTGTGGTTGGCTTGCAGGATTGGTGTAAGAAAGACGAGGAGATCTTGTATAAAAACAAAAAACCCACTTCATTGAAGTGGGTTTTTGATGAAGGCTATTAACCTTTGCGAGCAGGCAATTTTTCTTTAATGCGAGCTGCTTTACCGGTCAGGCCGCGCAAGTAGTACAGTTTGGCGCGACGTACGTCACCACGGCGTTTAACTTCGATTTTTTCTACGGTAGGAGAGTACAGTTGGAAAGTACGTTCTACACCTTCGCCGCTAGAGATTTTGCGAACGATGAAGTTGCTGTTCAGGCCACGGTTGCGGCGAGCGATAACAACACCTTCGTATGCTTGCAGACGGCTGCGAGAACCCTCAACCACGCGTACAGATACGACAACGGTGTCGCCTGGAGCGAATTCAGGGATTTCTTTGTTCAAGCGAGCGATTTCTTCTTGCTCTAATTGTTGAATCAAGTTCATTTGTTTTTCCTAAGTTATGATTGGATTTCCTGTTGCTCTTGCAAGATTTCTTTTAAGAGGCGGGATTCCTTTGGGATTAAACTGCGCTTTTCCAATAAATCAGGTCGGCGCTCTAAAGTGCGTCGCAGGGATTGTTTCAATCGCCACTCGGCAATCAAGCCATGATTTCCTGAGCGTAAGACATCAGGAACCATCATGCCTTGGAATTCTACGGGTTTGGTGTAATGAGGACAGTCTAAAAGGTCGTCTGAAAACGAGTCTTGTTCAGCTGACTGTATATCGCCCAATACGTCCGGAACCAATCTTAAGACGGCATCCATCAACATCATGGCGGGTAATTCGCCACCCGAGACGACAAAGTCGCCAATGCTGATTTCTTCGTCCACACTGCTTTGCAGCAGTCTTTCATCTATGCCTTCATAGCGTCCGCATAGAAGAATAAGATGGGGCAGTTCGGCAAGTTCTGCAGCTTTTTTATGTGTCAGCGGCTGACCTTGCGGACTGAGATAAATTACTTTGGCAGGTTTTTGCGAGTTTGCTTTGGCTTCTTCAATTGCCGCTTGAAGCGGCGGAGCCATCATAATCATTCCCGGACCACCTCCGAAGGGTCGATCATCAATATAGCCAAGTTTGTTGTCGGCAAATTTTCGGGGATTGATGGCTTGAAACTGCCAAAGATTTTGTTTTCTTGCTCTGCCTGTAACGCCGTATTCGACAATACTGTCGAACATCTCTGGGAAAATGGTGATGGCTTGAATCAGCATCAGTAGTCCAAACCCCAGTCGGCAATAATGGTTTTGCTGTCGGTATCGACAGATTCGATATAGTTGGAGACAAAGGGAATCAGGATTTGTCCGTGTTCGCCTTTAATCATCAAAACATCATTGGCACCGGTTTCCATCAGGTTGTTGACTTTGCCGAGGACGATGTTTTCTTTGTTGATGACGGTCATGCCGACTAAATCTGCCCAGTAGTATTCGTCTTCCTCAGTAGGGGAGAATGACTCTCTGGGGATTTCGATGGTATAGCCGCGCAAGGTAAATGCTTGATCGCGATCGTCTATACCTTCAAATTTGACCTGAAGTTCGCCATTGGCAATTTTACCTGCCTCAAGCACAACATTCAGGGTTTTGCCATCCTTGCACAACTGCCACTCGGGGTAGTCCAGCAGGCTGTCGGTATATTCGGTATTGGCGGCAATTTTAAGCCAGCCTTTAATGCCGAATACGCCTTTGATGTAGCCCATGGCTACCCGTTTTTGAGTGTCTGTCATGGTCGTTTTAGCTGATTAAGCAGCGATTTTTTGCTCTTTAATCAGTTTGGCAACTGCGTCGCTAACTTTCGCGCCTTGAGCAACCCAGTGGTTGATGCGGTCTGCGTCAAAACGTACGCGTTCTTGTTTTTCGTTGGCAACGGGGTTGTAGAAACCTACGCGCTCGATGAAGCGGCCGTCACGACGGTTGCGAGAGTCAGTTACGACTACGTTGAAGAAAGGGCGGTGTTTTGAGCCGCCGCGAGCCAAACGGATAACTACCATTTTGAGTCCTTTTGAAAAATGCGGATATATAGAAACCGCTAATTTTAGGATATTTCACACGGGTTATGCAAGTTTTTATTTGTTTTTGTTGCTGTTTTGCCATTCGTTTAAATCGAGGCTGGCTTGATATAGGCCGCGGTCGGTTTCCGACGGGGTAACGGTAAATCCTGATTTTTCAGCGAGTTTGAGCATCGGTGTGTTTTCTTTGAGGATTTCCGCATTCATGGTTTGGTAACCTTGTTGTGTGGCAGTTTGGATAATGAGGCTCATCATTTTGCCGGCCAAGCCGGTTTTGCGCGTTTCAGGTGCTAAAGTAATGCCGAACTCGCACTCATTACGATTGATGCGGCTGTAACGGCTGACTGCGACGATACGGCCGTCTGAAGCGAAGGCTGCCCACGCGCATTCGGTATGGAAATCGGGACGGGTCAGCCGTGCGAGTGTGGGCAGCGGTAACTCGTTGGTATGGGTCATGAAGCGAGTATAGCGGTCGGTCGCGGGTAATTGGCGGACAAATTTTTGTTTGGCTTCGGCATCTTCAGGCTCTAGTGCACGGATGTGCAGCGTGTTGCCGTCGGGCAGGGTAAAGGTATCGGTTTGGCTCGGATAGGGTGCGAGTACGTTTTGTATCTCGGGCGTTTCGGTTTTAGGGTGCAGCAGTTCGGAAGCGGCTTCGCCGGTGTTGCGTAGGAATTCGGCTGCGGCCGGATTTTTTTGTTGGAGGTAGGCGGCGGCACTTTGCATTTTAGCAGCGGCCTGTTCTAAGGTTTGGACGGCTTTTTTAGGAATTTTGGTTGTTGGTGCGGCTGGTTTTTCCACGATTTCGGGAATGATGGTGCTGCTGTATTGGCTACCATTGTAGCTGAGGATAATGTCGCCGATATGCTGGTTGTTGTGGATAAGCGTGTTTAGGGAATGCAGGAATTGATTGAGAACGGAAGTGTTATCAAGTTCTGCAAATTGGCTTAAACGCTGGATATCGAGCGTGGTGAAGGGCGGTAATGCGGCTTGGGTTTGGCCGTTGTAATGGGCGGTCAGGATATTGCCGTAAATGGCATAGCGGCTGAATCGGAATTGGACGGCATTGTGTTTTTGGGTTTGGCACGGAGGCAGGTATAGGGCTTCCGCAATCAGTTCGGTTTGGCCGGACGCAATGGCTTTATCGATACTTTTGCTTTTAGGTGTTTTCAGACGGCCTGTTTTTACTGGGGCAGGGGTATTTTGCACCTGTTGCAAATAGGCGGTTTGATTGCGGAAATAAAGTGTCAGCAAGGCTTCTTCCGGCGTGTTAAACCGAGTCAGGCCGTCTGAAAAACGATAGCTGACGAGAATGGGCTTGCTGGTTTTTTGTGCCAAATTATCCAGAGTTTGATGAATGCTGTACGCATCCGGCGTATCTGGCGAAATAATGCCGAGCAGGGCTTGAGTATGCGGATTTTGTAATTGTTCGAGCGCCAAGCGGTGGATGCGTGCAGGCGTGGGGTTGCTGCCGATGCAGCCTTGTCGGATGGACGGTACATCGGTTGGGAGGTCGAGGGTCAATTCGCAGGCATCGGCGGTGCTGCGCAGCCATTCTATCGGCGTATCGGACAAAATAGTGGGATGGGTAATGACGGGAATGCCGGAAAGATGGGCTTTTAAGGCTGCTTCGAGTTTGTTGATATTGAATACCGGCAGGAAGTTGCAATGGCGTGCGAGGCTATGTAGGACGGCTTTGTCTGTGTCGTCGGTGTAGTGTGTGGACAACAGGATAAGCGGAGTGTGGCGTGTAAAGTGGCGGATGGCACTGAACAGCTCGCGTTGGTTTTCGGCCGGATTGTAGTGGATAACGGCAACTTTGGTATGGCGGTTGTGGCCGAAGCGGTTGAGCCAGTCGGCGGATGTGGTGGGGCTTAGGTCATAATTGAGGCTGATGTGGCGCGATACACCTTGCTGCAGTGTGTTCAGCAGGTGGTTGATGTTGCGGCTGACGGTGCTGTGGCCGGTCAGTAAGGCAATATGGCCGGCGGGATAGTCGGTTTGGGTGCCGATGTTGAGGTTGAGCGAGGGGAGTTGGATGCCTGCGCTGTTGCATACGGTGATGTTCAATTCGTCGTCGTGATATTTTTGAATAATGGAACGGGCGTTTTTGCAGGATTCGGGCGGCAGGTTTTCCCAATCTTGAATCAGGATGATGTGGCGCAGGTCTTTTTTACGGCAGGCTTTGAACAGCGAGTCGTAATGGTCGGGCGGGATAACGGCAACAACCAAATCGGCTTGTCCCGGAATTTTACTGAGGCTGGAGTAGGAGGGAATGCCAGCGACACTGCTGTGTCGAAGATTGACGGGAGTGATTTTGCCTTGATATGAGGAACCGAGCAGGTGGCTGAAAATGCGTTCGCCAAGGCTGTGCGGACGTTCGCTGGCGCCGACGAGAATGATGTGTTCAGGCATGAAGAAGTAGCCGGTTTGGACGGTTGCACTCATGATGGTTCCTTATTTGTGTTTTTGGCCGTCTGAAAAGTTTCAGACGGCCTTATTTCTAGACTTCTTTTTTGTCTCCGGCTTTCTTTTTGGGAAGGATAAAACGCATCCTCAGGCCGTTGGGTTTGACATTTTCAGCAATGATTTTACCGCAGTGCTGTTCCATAATATGCTGCGTCAAGGCAAGCCCTAAACCTGTACCGGGCTTGTGCGCACTGGAGTCGGCGCGATAAAAGGCAGTGAAAATATGCGGAAGCTGCATTTCATCTACGCCAGGCCCGTTGTCGGTAACATCGATAATCCAGTTTTTGCCGTCTTGTCCGATATGGGTTTGAATGGTGCTGCCTTCCGGACTGTAATTGATGGCATTGCGGATAACGTTGTCAAAGGCGCGGTATAGATAGCCTTCGTTGGCGCTGACTACGGCATTTTCGGGGATTTTTGGATCAATGCTCAGGGTAACGCTTTGGTTGTTTTGGTGGGCAATGCTTTGGTTGTCCTCAATCAAGTTGGTCAGGAAAGGAACGAGTTTGAGGTTTTCTTTTTCCAAAGGAATATTGGAAGTCTCTAGGCGGGAGAGGGTCAATAATTCACCTACCAAAGTATCCATGCGCACCAATTCGCCTTCAAGCCGCTTGAGATATTGCTCTTGTTTTTGCGGCTGAGATTGAATCAGGCCGACAATCGCTTGCATACGTGCCAGCGGCGAACGCATTTCATGAGAAACGTGGTGCAGCAGGTGGCGCTCTTTGGCAACAAGTTTTTCAAGTTTCTCGGCCATTTTGTCGAACTGCACGGCAAGGTGGGACAATTCGTCGTCACGGTCGTCAACTTGTTGGGAAATACGGGTTTCGAGTTCGCCGTTGGCTACTCTGTCCATGCCGCCACCAAGAATTTTGATGGGCTTGGTAATGTTGTTGGCAAGGATGTATGCCATCAGCAGGCCGACGATGATGATGAAAGACAGAATGATAAATTCGTGCCAAATAGGCGAAAGCGGCAAGCCGGGAATGAAGAGCGGACTAGGGAGACGTTGGGCCTGATGGTTGTCCCAGCCTTTAATGAAGAAGAGGTATTCTTCGCCAAAACGGTCGTATTCGATGTGTGCCAAATCAGATTCGGGATTGTTGATGGCAAAGATGCGGGCGCGTTCAATGGACAGGCTATCGATATTGCGGCCTAAAATATCTTTTTTATCGTCGCCGGTAATCACATAAACGGCATTGGAAACCGGATTGTTTTTCCATTCGGAAAGAATTTCACGCGCACCGCTGTCTCCGCGCGAGTTAAACGCGGAGATGATGCTGCTCATCAATGTGGTTTCGATGGTGCGGCGTTGGTTGAATTGGTTTTCGGCGAGGGTGTTTTGCACCAGCCAAAATGAAAAACTCGCCACAAAGATTGCGCAGACGATGACTGCGCAAAATGTGGCGAAGATGCGTTGAAACAGTTTCATTGATCTGTTTAATCTTTAGTTTTTAACAAACAGGTAGCCTAAGCCGCGTACGGTTTGAATCAGGGAAGCATCGCCCAATTTGTGGCGGATACTGGAGATGTGTACGTCGATGCTGCGGTCAAATTTAGCCAGTTTGCGGTCGAGTGCCTCGATAGACAGGGTCTCTTTGCTGACAACTTGTCCGGCGTGGCGCATCAAAACTTCGAGCAGATTGAACTCGGTGCTGGTCAATTCAAGCGGAGTGTCTTTGATGCTGGCTTGGCGTTTGGCTGGGTACAAAACGACGTCGCTGACGGAAATGCTGTTAGGCGCGTTGTTTTGTTCGTTGCTGTGTTGCGCACGGCGCAGGATGGCGTTGATGCGGGCCAAGAGTTCGCGCGGTGTGCATGGTTTCGGTACGTAATCGTCCGCACCCATTTCCAGACCGATAATGCGGTCGATGTCGTCGCCTTTCGCGGTCAGCATGATGATGGGTACAGTGCTTTGGGTACGTACGTTTTTCAGTACGTCCAAGCCGTTCATTTTAGGCATCATGGAGTCTAATACGATGACATCGTATTGTCCGGTCAGAATTTCTTGAACGCCGGCTTCGCCGTCAGGAACGCTGTGAACGTTGAGGCCTTCGGCAGTCAGGTATTCGGTCAGCAATTCGGTCAAGAGGGCATCGTCATCTACGAGTAATACGCGACTCATGGAATTTCCTTTTCGTGATTGTATGCGCCGTGGCACTAAATAGGCAGTGCGGCGATTAAAATAGAGTTGTGTTCAATCTTAACATGCAATCTGCTTTTGTTGATAGCGTAATTTTCTGTGCTTTTGCGCTTTTTTGCATAGAAACTTGTCGCTCTTTACATTTTCAGACGGCCTGTAAGGACAAACTGACAATTGAGTGAGTTTTGTTTAGGGTTTATCACATGATTTGGCAGTTTGGTGTTTCGGTGCGTTGATGAAATCTTTGCAATCGGACAAAAGTTTGGGCAGCAGGGGGGAGAATACCGGATGGCTGCGTATTTTGTCGGCGTAGAAATACATCATATAGGGGTAATAATATTGCACTGCCTGCATCCATTGCGCACCTTCTTCTTTCTTGCCTTGTCTGTATAGGTAGAGGCCGACTTGATAGGCGCTGGAGTAGGGGCGGTAGGTCAGGGCTTTGAGTGCGGCTTCTTCCGCCCATGGGCGGATGTAGGCATCGGTCGGGTCGGCACGTCTGCTCAAACTTAAATCGGCGTAATAGGCAAGCATGGGGCTTTCTTTGGAGAGCTGCTGCAAGCCGTCAATTTTGTTTTGAACTGTTTGCGGATCGTCGGTTTTCCCTACACGGCTATATTGGGTCAGATTTTGATATTCCCAGCTGAGGTTTGCCATGCCGATTAAAATCGATAAAGCAGCTATACCGCCTGTCCATTGTCTGATTCGGGTAGATAAAGGGCCGTCTGAAACATCTTTCGGATAAGAAGGTGTCAGCGACAGAATCAGGCTGAATACGGTAAGGAAGTAGATATACCAAAGCGGATATTCGAGCATGCTGTGGCAGAGGCTGACGGCGGCGGCAGTCAGCAAAAATAGGGAAGCCGGTGTTTGGTTGCGGCCTGATAGTCGCCATACGGCTGCAAGCAGGGTTAAGGTTGCCAGCAAGGTGCCGGCAATGCCCATTTCGGACAGCAACTGCATGACGATATTGTGCGAATGGGTAAACAGTACGCCGAGGATATTGTTGGGGAAATATTGTTGCTGGGCATTGATCAGAAAGGTTTGCTGGGCAAAGCTGTTCCAGCCGTGACCGAACCAAGGTGCGGATTGAAAGGCAATCCATGCCTTGCTCCATTCGATTTGGCGCATGGAGCCTTCAAAACCGCTGGTGCCTGCGCGTTCGACGGCGGTTTCGTATTTGATGTTGCCAAACAAATCCAACAGGCTGCCCATGCCGAATTGGAAAGCGGCGGCCAGGATGGCGGTCAGAAGGAAAATGCACAGTGCGCGTTTGTGTTGGAAACGGGTACGCCAAAACCATAACGGCGTAATCAGGAATAGGGCGGCAATGTAGCCTAAGATGGTGCGCGAGTTGACAAGGCCGAGGGTCGCAGTCAATGCCAATACAAACAGAAAACCTGCTGTATTGGACATTTTGCGCGCCGTCCATAAATAGGATGCCGCCAAAATGCCCCACATTAAATAATGTCCCAAATGATTGCGCTGGCCGAGTTGGCCGTTTACGGTACCGCTGCTTCGGGCAATGATGCCGTTCAACCACTCTACGTTAGACCAGCCTTTAAATTGCAGCCAGACGATGACGGCCTGTATGGTTGCACCTATCAATAAAGACCAAGCAAAGATGCTGACGACGCGTTCCTGTCCGTAAGCTGCTACCCAGCCCCGCACCGACCATGCGCCCAGTGCCAAAATAACAAAGGTCCAGGCGGTAATATCGCTCATGCCGGGGTAGGTGGAATACATGAGGCGCGCTTGGAGCGACCAAAATGCGGCCATGGCAAACAAGCCGATACTGAGTGCAGGAAGGCGGATATTCAGCAGACTTTTGTGTGCGCTAATCAAAGTCAGTACCAATGAGCCGCTCAGAGAGATGGCTTCCAAATAAAAGCTGGGCAGTGGACCGACTCGGTAGAGCGAGAGAAAAGGGACGGCGCAAATCCAAAGAAAACTGAGCCATAAAGGCCAAAAGGTTTTTACTGAAGATTCAGTCAGGCCGTCTGAAAGAGTGTGGTAGGTCATTTTGATGTGTGTTTTTGTTGTTTGATAAATGCAAGGCAGCCGAGGAAAAAGGCAATGCACAATAATACAGAAACGGCGGCGCAAATCCGGCTGGCGACGGCTGTGTCAGCCAGGCGCATACAGGCTTCGGCAAAGTAAATCAGAATCAGCATGGAGCTGTATTGATAAGTGTAGATGCGTTTTTTCAAAATGCCGGTCAACGGCAGGCACAGCGGCAGGGCTTTCAGTGCCAGCCATGAGCCGCCTTCGCGCAATGGCGCGATCCACAATTCCCATGACAAGGAAAGCAGAATCAGCAGGATAAGGCTTATGGAAGTTGCAAGATAAGGTAATGGGGAGCGTGTATTGTTCACAATATTGAGGGCGTAAAGCCGTACTGGAAAACTTAAAATTATACCGCTAAAAAGGCGGGGTAAGCCAAGAATATTGCTTAAAGATGCTGAAGAAAGGATTTATTGTTTTTTCTTCAAACGAATGAAACTTTATCTTGTTTTATAGTCTTATTAATATATATATTTAATAAAGATTGTGCTATTATTCTAAATACTTTATCTCAGGAGGATAGAAAACCATGAATCGCGTTGCTGATGTTATCCGTGATGATATTAAAGTAATGACAGCCTATCAGGTTGCTGATTTGCCGGAAGGTTTTATTAAGTTGGACGCCATGGAGTGTCCGCATCATCCTTTCGCCGGGTATGAATCTTTATTATCGGAATGGGCGGACTTGGCAAAGCAGGCGCCGATTCATTTGTATCCCCATGCTGCCAAGAGCGGTATTTATGAAGAATTGAGGGAGGTTTTCGGTATTCCCGATAAAGCGGAAATCGCATTGGGTAACGGCTCCGATGAGCTTATCCAATTTTTGACTATGCTGGTTGCCAAACCAAATGCGCGTGTATTGGGTATTGAGCCAAGTTTCGTTATGTATCGTCATAATGCCGCGCTTTATGGCATGGAATATGTCGGCGTTCCCTTAAATCCAGATTTTTCTTTAAATCTCCCTGCCGTTTTGACCGCTATCGAGCAACATCAGCCGTCATTAATTTTTATTGCCTATCCCAATAATCCTACCGGCGTGTGCTTTAAGCGAGAAGAAGTAGAGGCGGTCATTCGTGCGGATACCGGCATTGTGGTTGTCGATGAGGCATATGGTGCGTTTCATCATGACAGTTTCCTTCCGTGGGCGGGCGAAGTCGAAAACCTGGTCGTAATGCGCACCATCAGTAAAATCGGCTTTGCCGGCTTACGGATGGGGTATGCGGCGGCAAGCCCAAGCATTATGGGTGAACTGGCCAAAATCCTTCCGCCTTACAATATGAATCAATTAAGCTTGGCGGCGGCGAAATTCTCATTGAAGCATCATCCAATCATTCAGCAAAACATTGATACATTAAAAAACGAGCGTTCGCGCGTGATGAATGAATTGTTGAAATTAAACCGTTTGGAAGTTTTTCCGAGCGAAGCCAACTTTATTACCGTTCGCGTACCTGATGCGAACGAGCTGTTTGAAACATTGAAGCAAAACCGCATACTGATTAAAAAACTGCATGGCAGCCATCCGCTTTTGGATCAGTGTGTCCGCATAACCATAGGCTCGGCAGCGCAAAATGATGCCGTCTTGGCCGTTATTAGAAACCTTTACCCCAATCTTTGATTTCAAGGAAACTACCATTATGAACAAAGCTCAACTGCATTTGACCAATTTTCTGTTACTGGTTGAAGAAGCCGGCTCATTGACCAAACTCGCACGCGCATGCGGTTATGAAAACTCCGCCTCTTTGTCTCAGCTCAAACGCCGTTTGGAACAACAAGCAGGCGATGAGTCTGCACGCGGCATTCGTCCGAGCCTGGCTGCGAAGTTGGAATCCGGTATGCACAAACGCAAAGGCTGGCTGAACCGTGATCACAGCAAAGACCAAGAAAAAGCAGCAGTTGAAGCGGCGCGTTTGGAAAAACAAACTGTCGAAACAGCCGAAGCTGGTGTTTCAACTGAAGGCCGTTTTGTTACTGTTACCCGCAATACCTGCGAAACCCAAATTACCGTTAGCCTCAACCTTGACGGTACCGGCAAATACCGCTTGGATACCGGCGTTCCTTTCCTTGAACACATGCTTGCTCAAGTGGCGCGTCATGGTTTGATTGACTTGGATATTACCTGCAAAGGCGATTTGCACATTGACGACCATCACACGGTTGAAGACATCGGTATCGTATTGGGTCAGGCCTTGAAACAAGCACTTGGCAATAAAGCCGGCATTACCCGTTATGGTCATGCCTATGTTCCGTTGGATGAAGCGTTGAGCCGTGTAGTCATCGACCTTTCCGGCCGCCCTGGCTTGGTGTACAACATCGACTTTACCCGCGCCCTGATCGGCTGTTTTGATGTTGATTTGTTTGAAGAATTTTTCCACGGCCTTGTGAATCACAGCATGATGACCTTGCACATCGATAATTTTAGAGGTCGTAATGCACATCATCAAGCCGAGACTGTTTTCAAAGCCTTCGGCCGCGCATTGCGCATGGCGGTTGAATACGATCCGCGCATGATGGGTCAAACGCCTTCTACCAAAGGTACGCTGAGCGAAGAGTCTGTTCAGGAAGAAGCAGAAGCCGCATCTGAAGAATAAGGCATCGTGTGAATGAATAAAGGCCGTCTGAAACCGATCGGGATTTCAGACGGCCTTTATTATTTGTCTTGTATATCGACAATATTTTGTTTTAAACCATCTTTTGCTACAATCATTCTTATTATTATATTAATCATTAAATGTTTTCAGACGGCCTGAGGAGAAGCAATGAAAGTAGCGATTGTTGATTATGGAATGGGAAACCTGCACTCAGTATTGAAATCTGTTCAGGCGGCGCAGGTTTTGTCTAATCAAAATGCCGAGGTTTATCTGACTTCGCGGCCTGAAGAGGTGATGGCGGCGGATAAGGTTATCTTTCCAGGGCAGGGTGCCATGCCGGATTGCATGTCGGCGCTGGAGGCAAGCGGTTTGGGTGAGGCGGTTTCAGACGGCCTGAAAAACAAGCCGTTTTTTGGAATTTGCGTAGGTGCGCAATTATTGTTTGAACACAGTGAAGAAGGCGATACAGATGGTTTGGGTTGGTTTGAAGGTCAAGTAAAACGGTTTTTGCCCAATCAAACCGATGAGCAAGGAGGCCGTCTGAAAGTGCCGCATATGGGTTGGAATACAGTGCGCCAAACCCGTCCGCATCCTTTATTTCAAGACATTGGGCAAAACGAGTATTTCTATTTTGTTCACAGCTATTATTTTGCACCGAAAAATGAAGAGATTGTTTTAGGCGTTAGCGAATATCCGAATGAATTTGCCTGCATTGTCGGTAAGGACAATGTGTTTGCCACACAGTTCCACACGGAGAAAAGCCATCAGGCAGGATTGCTGCTGCTGCGTAATTTTTTAAATTGGCAGATTTGAGGCTTTTAACATAAATCTGCTAAAAATCGCTAATTTGTGTAAAATATACTGAAATTGAATAGAGGAGAAGAAAATGCTGTTGATACCTGCCATTGATTTGAAAGAAGGACGCTGTGTTCGCTTAAAACAAGGCTTGATGGAGCAGGCGACGGTGTTTTCCGATTCACCGGCAGAGATGGCTTTGCATTGGCGCAATCAAGGCGCACGCCGTTTGCATTTGGTTGATTTGAACGGCGCATTCGCAGGCGTTCCTCAAAATTTTCCGGCGATTAAAGAAATTTTGGCCGCCGTAGCCAAAGATATTCCGGTACAGCTTGGCGGCGGTATCCGTGATTTGGGCACCATCGAAAAGTATTTGGATTTGGGTCTGACCGATGTGATTATCGGTACGGCCGCGGTAAAAAATCCTGAATTTGTGCGCGAAGCATGTAAGGCCTTTCCGGGTCAGATTATCGTCGGCTTGGATGCCAAAGACGGTATGGTGGCGATAGACGGTTGGGCAACGGTAACGGAGCATCATGTCGTCGATTTGGCCAAGCGTTTTGAAGACGATGGCGTCAACAGCATTATTTATACCGATATCGGCCGCGACGGCATGATGAGCGGCGTGAATATCGAAGCTACCGTCAAATTGGCCCAATCCGTGAATATTCCGATTATCGCTTCCGGCGGTTTGACGAATTTGGATGATATCCGTGCATTGTGTGCCGTTGAAAACGAAGGCGTGAGCGGTGCAATTACCGGCCGTGCAATTTATGAGGGAAGCATTGATTTTGCACAGGCGCAAAAACTGGCCGATTCTTTGGCTTAAGTGTGTCAGATTATGCGGATAAGACCTTGCAGGCCATTAAAACGCAGCGGCTGACGCAGCACACAAAAATGCACTCAAAGGGATTGCCTGTATAGGTCATGGGTTTATATCTGTTTGAAATAATTATAAAAACAACCCAATCGATATTTTATTAAGGGATTAGTATGCTTGAAGCGTTTGTTTTGGGTTTTTGGATTATCTGGTCATCCGACCGCGAAGTGTATCCACTAAGTGAAAGTTTGTGGTTTACACTGATTGCAGTGATATTGCGGCAGCTGACGGCGTTTGATTTGCCGATTATCGATACCTATTGGATGATTTTCAACGGGATAATATGGGCATTTGCCGGTTTGATTTTTTCCATCGTCGGTCGCATCGACAGCAATTTCATTATTTCCTGCGTTTTGGCGATGATGGCGGGGATTGGTTATTTTCAGCTGTTGCAACATTTGCCGGATTGGTTGAGCAAATTTTTGGCCTGACGGTTTCAGACGGCCTGAGAACGGATAAGAGGTATTGAGTATGACATTGGCAAAACGAATTATTCCTTGTCTGGATGTAAAAGACGGTCGCGTGGTAAAAGGTGTCAACTTTTTGGGTTTACGCGATGCAGGCAATCCGGTTGACGTTGCCAAACGCTACAACGATGAAGGCGCGGATGAATTGACCTTTTTGGACATTACTGCCTCCAGCGACAATCGCGATACTATTTTGCACGTTATTGAGGCAGTCGCATCACAAGTTTTTATTCCATTGACGGTCGGCGGCGGTGTGCGTACGGTTGCCGATATCCGTCGCCTGCTTAATGCCGGTGCCGATAAGGCCAGCATCAATACGGCCGCTGTAACCAATCCTGATTTGGTAAATGAAGCGGCCGGTTTTTTTGGTTCACAAGCGATTGTCGTTGCCGTGGATGCCAAAGCGGTCAACCCTGAAAATACCCGTTGGGAAATCTTTACCCACGGCGGACGTAATCCGACCGGTTTGGATGCGGTGGAATGGGCTGTCGAAATGCAGCGGCGCGGTGCGGGCGAGATTTTGCTGACCAGTATGGATCGGGACGGCACCAAGCAAGGTTTTAACCTGCCTTTGACACGCGCGGTCAGTGAAGCGGTCGATATTCCGGTCATTGCTTCCGGTGGCGTCGGTTCGGTACAACACTTGGTGGACGGCATTAAAGACGGAAAGGCAGATGCGGTATTGGCCGCCAGTATTTTCCACTTTGGCGAAGCGAGTATCCGCGAAGCGAAACTGGCCATGCGTGAAGCAGGAATTGAAGTGCGTTTGTGATTGCTACCCAAAGGCCGTCTGAAAAATATGGGAGAAAAACGCGAATGTCGAATATAAACGAAACGCTGCTGAATGCCGTAAAATTTGATGAAAAAGGTTTGGTTTGCGCCATTGCCCAAGATTGGCAGACACACCGTGTGCTGATGGTCGCCTGGATGAACGCAGAAGCCCTGCAAAAAACCGTAGAAACCGGTTTTGCCCACTATTACAGCCGTTCCCGCCAAAAACAATGGATGAAGGGCGAAGAGTCGGGGCATACGCAAAAAGTACACGAATTGCGCCTGGATTGCGATGGCGACGCTGTGGTTATGTTGATTGAACAAAACGGCGGCATTGCCTGTCATACCGGGCGTGAAAGCTGCTTTTACAAAGTTTGGCAAGAGGGTGCATGGCAGACAGTGGATGCCGTGTTGAAAGACGAAGAAGCAATTTACGGATATAAACATCCTTAAGGCCGTCTGAAAGAAATAAGAGAAACCGACCATGACCGATACCATCCTTACCCAAATCCAAAACGTCATCGATTCGCGCAAAGGCGGCGATCCCGATGCTTCTTACGTTGCCCAACTGTTGCACAAAGGCGAAGACAAGATTCTGAAAAAAGTCATCGAGGAAGCGGGCGAAACCTTGATGGCTTCTAAAGATGGCGGCGGCGAACATTTGGTTTACGAAGTGGCGGATTTGTGGTTTCACACCATGGTTTTATTGGCGCATCACGGATTGCGCGCCGAAAATGTGGTCAACGAGCTTGCGCGCCGTCAAGGTTTGTCGGGATTGGTGGAAAAAGCTTCTCGCAAAGAATCTTGAATTTATATTACAATCCCGTATTTGACCTGTTTCAGAATCCGTCTCTTGGGGCAAAAACGATTTCACTTTGTTTGGCGAAACCCGTTGCACCCGTTTTCAGACGGCCATTGGAGCCATTATGGATAATTGTATTTTCTGCAAAATCGCCGCCAAAGATATTCCGGCACAAACCGTTTACGAAGACGATGAGATGCTTTGTTTCAAAGACATCCGTCCTGCCGCGCCGGTACATCTGCTGCTGATTCCGAAAGTACACTTCGATTCACTGGCACACGCCACTGCCGAACATCAAACCCTGTTGGGTAAAATGATGTTGAAAGTCCCTCAAATCGCCCAAGAGGCAGGTTTGACCGACGGTTTCAAAACCCTGATCAACACAGGCAAAGGCGGCGGACAAGAAGTCTTCCACCTGCATATCCATATCATGGGTACGCCCGCATAATTATTATCTCTTTTTAAATTAAACAAATTCAAGGACTTATCATGGGTAGCTTCTCTCTTTGGCACTGGATTATCGTACTGATTATCGTCGTTTTGGTATTCGGTACCAAAAAATTGCGCAACGTCGGCAAAGATCTCGGCGGCGCAGTGCATGACTTCAAACAAGGCCTGAACGAAGGTACAGACGGCAAAGATGCCAAAAAAGACGAAGTCATCGAACACAAAAAAGACGAAGACAAAGCATAATCCATGTTTGATTTCGGTTTGGGCGAATTGCTGCTGGTCGGCGTTGTTGCCCTGATAGTGCTTGGCCCCGAACGTCTGCCGCAAGCCGCGCGTACGGCTGGGCGTTTGGTCGGTAAATTGCAAGGATTCGTCAATAACGTCAAGCAGGAACTCAACACTCAGGCTGAGTTGGACGAATTGCGCAAGGTGAAGCAGGAATTTGAAACCGCCGCATCCGAGTTTCGCGACGGTATCAAAGACTTGGGCAACGATGCACAAAAAAATCTGAGCGATATTTCAGACGGCCTCAAGCCGTGGGAACGCCTGCCCGAACAGAAAACGCCTGCCGATTTTGGCGTGGACGAGTTCGGTAATCCTCTGCCTGATTTGGCTTCAAGCAGCACTGAAAATGAAAGTGCGGCCCAAGTTCCTGAAGAGGGTGGAGCAGCGCAAACTCAAGAGCCTGTCGGGGCTGAAAATGCCGAGTCCGAGCAAGACCGCGCTTGGCGTGAGTATTTGACCGCATCGGTTTCACCCACTCCGGCGGTCGAAGTCAGCTATGTCGAAGCCCCTGTCGCCGATGTTCCTTCGCTGCATACGACTTCTTTGCGTAAGCAGGCGATGAGCCGCAAACGCGATATGCGTCCGAAATTCCACGCCAAACCCAAACTGCGCGTCCGTAAGTAAAAAGTGAGTCAACCGGTGTCCGAACCTCAACACGAACAACCCGTCCAACCGCTTATCGAGCATCTTCTCGAGCTGCGCCGCCGCATGATGTGGATCGTCATCGGTATCGTCGTCTGCTTTTTGGGTATGATGCCGTTTGCCCAGCAGCTCTATACCTTTGTTGCCGAACCATTGATGGCCAATCTGCCTAAAGATACCAGCATGATTGCAACCGATGTGATCGCGCCGTTTTTTGTGCCGGTCAAGGTTACTCTGATGGCGGCATTTCTGCTGTCGTTGCCGCACACGCTGTATCAAGTTTGGGCGTTTGTCGCTCCTGCCTTATACCAAAACGAAAAACGCTTGATTACGCCGCTGGTGTTGTCCAGCGTGACGCTTTTCTTTGTCGGTATGGCGTTTGCCTATTTTTTGGTATTTCCCGTTATTTTCAAATTCTTGGCCGGGGTAACCCCTGTCGGCGTCAATATGGCGACCGATATCGACAAATACCTGTCCTTTATTTTGGGCATGTTTGTTGCATTCGGTACGACGTTTGAAGTTCCCGTCGTTGTGGTGTTACTTGCAAAAATGGGCATTGTTTCGACTGAACAGCTTAAGAATGCGCGTCCGTATGTGATTGTCGGTGCGTTTGTCGTGGCTGCAATCATCACGCCGCCTGACGTAATTTCTCAAACCCTGCTTGCTGTTCCGCTGATTCTGCTCTACGAAGCAGGCATTTGGTTCAGCCGCTTTATCAAAGCGAAAACGCAGCAGGAAGATGAAGATACACCGCAACCACCGGCAGAAGTTTAAGAATCAAGGCCGTCTGAAGAATTTTTCAGACGGCCTTTGTATCATCGCACTTCAGTTTTTAAGAAAAAGTATGATGGATGTTTGGGGAGTCGTAAAACATTACTGCCCAGATTCTTTTGATTCGGCTAAAATTTTTGACCGAGGATTTTGCCGAAATCGAAGCAGTAATGTGTAACAGTCCCTCATGCCTCAATGGGCTGGATTTTAATACCAAACTGCCGGAATTACGTTTGGGAAATGGGGTGATTTTTACCAAGGCATAAGCCGAAAATACTTGATTTTAGGTAATTGAAAAAATATTCGTTTCTATTTTATCGAGAAGAATGATGTCAGGCCGTCTGAAAATTAACTACGTTTCAGACGGCCTTTTTATTGCCTTTGTTTTTTCTTTGCTATTCTTAGTTATCAAGCATCTTGCAAAAAGGGTTTTGAAAAAGAGAAATTTATATTTTGACTAAATCCATCCATATGAACCCATAGTGAAATGTGTTATCTTATCTAAGTGTGTTAAGAAACATTAATAAGTTTGTATTTTTCTTACAGAGAAAGGCTTCAAAATGGATGGATGGACTCAAACGCTGAGTGCCGGTACCTTGCTCGGTATCGCCGCGGCAGCGATTTTGCTAATCTTGATTTTGATTGTAAAACTGCGCGTTCATGCCTTGCTGACGTTGGTATTGGTCAGCCTGCTGACTGCCATCGTAACAGGTCTGCCTATGGGCAGCATTGTTAATGATGTATTGGTCAAAAACTTCGGCGGTACGCTCGGCAGCGTGGCGTTGCTGGTCGGTTTGGGCGCAATGCTCGGCCGTTTGGTGGAAACTTCCGGTGGCGCTCAGTCTTTGGCAGATGCGCTGATTCAGATTTTTGGTGAGAATCGTGCACCATTTGCTTTAGGCGTGGCTTCTTTGATTTTTGGTTTCCCGATTTTCTTTGATGCCGGCTTGGTGGTGATGTTGCCGATTGTGTTTGCAACGGCACGCCGTATGAAGCAGACCGTTCTGCCATACGCGATGGCGTCTATTGGCGCATTTTCGGTCATGCACGTCTTCCTGCCGCCTCATCCTGGCCCGATTGCTGCTTCTGAGTTCTATGGCGCAAATATTGGTCAACTGCTGATTTTGGGTTTGCCTGTTGCCTTGATTACTTGGTATTTCAGCGGCTATTTATTGGGTAAAGTTTTGGGTCGCAGCATTCATGTACCTGTTCCTGATCTGATCAGTGGTGGTACGCAAGATAATGACCAACCGAAAGCGCCTGCAAAAGCATCTACCGTTGTTGGTATTATGCTGATTCCTATGCTGTTGATTTTCTTAAATACCGGTTTGTCCACTTTAATCAGTGAGAAAGTTGTCAGTGCAGATGAAGGCTGGGTGCAATTTGGTCGCATGATCGGTTCGACACCGATTGCTTTGCTGATTTCTGTTTTGGTAGCCCTGTATGTATTGGGTGGCAAACGTGGCGAAAAAGCCAGCGCTTTGGAGAAAACCATTGATGGCGCATTGGGTCCGGTTTGCTCGGTCATTTTGATTACCGGTGCGGGCGGTATGTTCGGCGGAGTGTTGCGTGCTTCCGGTATCGGTAAGGCTTTGGCCGACAGTATGGCGGACTTGGGTATCCCTGTTTTGCTGGGTTGTTTCTTGGTGGCTTTGGCTTTGCGTATTGCGCAAGGTTCTGCGACCGTTGCATTGACTACCGCTGCCGCGTTGATGGCACCGGCCGTTGCGGCGGCAGGTTTCAGCGATTGGCAGATTACTTGCGTGGTATTGGCTACGGCGGCAGGTTCCGTTGGTTGCAGCCACTTTAACGACTCCGGTTTCTGGCTTGTCGGCCGTCTGTTGAATATGGATGTGCCGACGACCTTGAAGACATGGACGGTCAACCAAACACTTATCGCACTCATCGGTTTTGCTTTATCGTCAGTGTTGTTTGTTTTGGTTTAATCGGAAGAACGGGCGGATAGTGTTTTTGAGATAACACAATCCGCCCGTTTTTAAATACCGTTAAAATCTAGATAAACAAGGAGTAGAAAAATGACGACACATTTTGTCATGATGGGCGTGTGCGGTTGCGGTAAAACCACTGCCGCGCTGTCTTTGCAAAAACATCTCAACCAATGTCCGTATGCTGAAGGCGACGATTTTCATACCCAAGCCAACCGCGATAAAATGGGTGCAGGTATTCCGTTAACGGATGAAGACCGCTACCCATGGCTCGGCAATTTGCGTGACTGGATGACGGAGCAGGCAAAAAATGGGGAAACATATTCCATCGTTACTTGTTCCGCACTCAAACGCCAATACCGCGATATTCTGCGTGGTGCAGAAGGGAAGGTGGCTTTTATCCATTTGACTCCGCCTCAAGCAATCAATCTTGAGCGTATGCTGTCGCGTCAGGGGCATTATATGAAAGCCGGAATGCTGGATTCTCAGCTGGAGATTTTGGAAGAGCTGGGTGCTGATGAGTACGGTGTCAAAATTGACAATCCGGGTTCGCCTGAAGCCGTTGAGGCAGATATTGTGAACTGGGTGAAAGCGCAAGGCTTGATTTAGTAATGATCAGAAATGGAAAGGCCGTCTGAAATATTTCAGACGGCCTTTTCCTATGGGATTTAGAATGTTTTTTGCGAATCAAGCAATAAGGTAACCGGCCCGTCATTGCAAAGGGAGACCTGCATATGGGTTTGGAATCTGCCGGTTTCGACAGTCAATCCATGTTCGCGCAAAAGTTGCGCGGTGTATTGATAAAGCTTGTCTGCTTGTTCGGCAGGGGCAGCATTGGAGAAGGACGGACGGCGGCCGCTGCGCGCATCGGCGTAAAGGGTAAACTGAGAAACCAGTAATATCGAGCCACCGACATCTTTGAGCGATAAATTTAATTTGCCGTTTTCGTCTTCAAAGATACGTAGGTTGGCGGTTTTATCCGCAATGTATTTGGCGTCCGCTTCTGTATCGGTGTGGGTAACGCCGATCAATATCATAAATCCGTTGTTGATTTCGCCACAGGTTTCGCAGGAGTTTTCGGACAAAACGTCAACTTTAGCTTGGGTAACTTTTTGGATAACAGCGCGCATGATGTTTTTGAATAAAAGAAGTTTGTAAAAAAGGGCGTAAGATACGCCCTTGGGGTTTAAATATAGTTTCAGACGGCCTGAAACCATTGAATTAATTTACGGATTAATGTCGTTTTCTTTTAAGATACGTTCGATCTGATTCTCGACTTTTTGTCGTTTAACGGCTTGGGCAATCTGATTGCGTACCAGTTCGAAAGGTTCGGCATTGGGATCGCGTTCTACTGCACTGAGTTTAAACAGATAAAAACGGCTTTCCATCTGAATCGGCTCATGCGTTACATCGCCTCGGTTCATGTCAGCAAAAGCGGTAGCCAGTTGAGGAGAGAGCTGCTGCGGAGAGATGAAGCCGTCGAACTCTTGTTCGGGGTTGGGATAGCGTTTCATCAGCTCTTCAAATGACAAGCCTTTGAGCAGCAGTTCTTGCGCGGCGCGTACTTCGTCGGCTGAAGCAAAGCTGACTTGTTGCAGCTTGATAATGCGTGTTTGCTGGTCGTAGAAACGGCGCAACTCAGCATCGTCAACCGCGGTTTGGCGTTCTAGATAGGCAGCGTATTGGTTGGCATAAAACTCAGCTTCAACGTTTTTAAGCTGATTCTGCACTTCCGCATCTTTGTCCAAACCAGCCTTGATGGCTTCATTTTTCAAAATTTCCAAAGTCTGCAAACGTGTAACCACATCTTTGCGGATTGCCTGGCCATCGGGTTTTGCAGTCTGGTTGGGATGTTGATCGGCCTGTCTCAATACTTCGGCGACCATGCTGTCGATACGGGCGGGATCGATTTCAGGCGCTTTGGCGGTTGCTAAGCTCACGGTTGACAAGGCGAGGATAGCCAAAACGGCAGTTTTGGGCTTGATGTTCATGTGAGTTCCTTATTGCCCGCCGCTATCACGGCGGGCACCTTATATTATTTGTTGACTTTGATGCTGGCTTTTTTCAGTAATGATTGAATGGCCGCATCAACACGGGCTGCCTGTAAGTCGTTGCCAATCTCGTTTTTAGCGGCTTCGTAAGAAGGTACAGTAACGTTACGACGGTCATTGACATAGAAAACGGCGTACAAATTACCGTTTTGCAGTGGAGTTTTAGTGTGTGCACCTTTTTTCAGGTCTTTGACAGCAGCGTAAAGCGGAGGCGCTGATTCTTGCAAATCTTTAAGCGGAACATAAGCTTTAGGGATGCCGCCGGCTTTTTTGGCCGCTTCGTCAATTGAGTATTGGTTCAATATCGAAACAAAGCTTTTTTTCGCATCCAAATCGGCAATGGCTTTTTGGGCATTGCTGCTGCTGTCGGTCACGATTTCGCCCAGTTGGACTTCCTGAGTACCTTTATAGAAGTTGCTGAAGTCGTTGTAAGCGGCTTTGACATCTTTTTCTTGGACAGGATATTGACGGACGATATGCGCCGCGAAAGCTTGGCCTAACAAATCATTTTCGAAAACTGCCCATTCGGTTTTGAATGTGGCTTTTTTATCTGCACCTTGTTTGGCGGCATCGGCACGCGCTTGCTCCAATGCAGTTTTGAATTCAGCGCTTTGATCCAGTTTTAATTTTTTAGCTTCTTGGGTAACAACAGTGCTGATAACTTGGCGTTCAGTCAGCATTTGACGCAATTCAGGAGTGTCTTGAACGTTCGGGTTGCTGGCGCGTACGGAAGCGATTTGGTCATCGATAACGCTGCTGTCGATGGCTTGGCCGTTGACGGTCACCAAAGTTTGGGCAAACAGGGTGCCGGAAGTCAGAGCAAGCATCAAGGCTGAAGCAAAGTAGGTTTTTTTCATCGTATTTCTCTTTTAAATTAATGATTGGAAATCAAAGTTTGGGCAGTAATCTTAATGGAAGTATTCGTCCGGCGTGGCTGCTTTGATACTGAGTGCATGAATCAGGCCGTCTGAAAACAAGTCCTGTAAAAGCTGCTTAATCATACGTTGCCGCTGGAGGCGGCCAATGTTTTCAAATGCGTTGCTGACCACCACTATGGCGTAATGCCCGCCGCCTTTATTACCGGCATGGCCGGCGTGCAGGTGGCTTTCATCTTCAAAATCGAAGAACTCAGGCTCAAGCGCCTGCAGGCGTTCCTCGATAATTTGACGCATATTGCTCATTTGAATACGGCTTTAAAGGGTTTAATCAATACTTCTGCGTATACGCCGGCATCGACGTAAGGGTCTTGTTCAGCCCATTCTTGTGCAGCGTCCAAAGATTCAAATTGAGCCACTATCAGGCTGCCGGAAACGCGTTCCGGATTATCTGGTAGAGGATTGGGGCCGGCAGTCAGCAGACGGCCTTGCGCTTTCAATTCTTCTAAGCGTGCTAAATGGGCAGGGCGTGCTGCCATGCGTGCTTCGTGGACATCTTCGGCATCAGTAGCCAAAAGCATGAAATATTCCATTATTGATCCTCCTTAGGCTGAAAACGCATCAGATACATACCCTGTGCGATGGAAAAAATGATTGTGAAACCCAATGTGCCGAACAGTTTGTAATTGACCCATTGGTCTGGAAAATATGTAAAGACAAAGAGGTTGGCCGCACCCATAAAAATCAGGAAGCCAATCCATGCATAAGTCAGGTGCGTCCATACAAAATCAGGGAGCTGCATTTCTTTGCCCATGACGGCTTTAAGCCCGTTTTTACCGGCAAGGTGGCTGAACAGCATGACGATGGCACCGATCCAAAACAGAACGGTCGGTTTCCACATGATAAAGCGGTTGTCTTTCAGCAGAATCGTTGCGCCGCCAAAAAAGACAATCAAAATCAGGCTGACCCATTGCATGGTATCCAGTTTACGGTGTTTCCAAAAGGTCAGCGCAGCTTGGGCAATGCCGACTATAACCGCAACAGCTGTTGCGGCAATCATGTCTTTGGTGATGATATATGTGATGAAAAATAAGAATACGGCGAATAAGTCGCTCAAAATCTTCATATATTAATGATGAAACTAATTGAGTAAATGCTAATCATACAGGGAGATGTGTTTTTTTGCACCTTTCCCCATGACTTTAATACCACATATATTTATATAAAATATTTGTTTTGGGTTAGCGAAATTTGTAAAAAAGAAACACAAGCATGCAAAAGTAATAGATTTGCTAAGGAATTTTAGGCTGAATAGCCTCTATTGCTTGGCAGGAATAGGTTAAAAATATATCATGACGTAATATCTAGTAAATATATGGTTGAATGCGCGCACATTGGTTAGTACCATAATTTTCGAACAGGGGATCCGTTTTGAAAAAACATCACAATATTAAATTAATTACAGCTTCTATCGCTTTAATGACATCGCTCAGTGCCTCTGCGGGTTTGGGGGGCTTGAATGTTCAATCTCATTTGGGTGAGCCTTTTACAGGCAGTATCACTGTGACTGGTGAGGAAGCTCAGGCTCTGCTCAATGGCGGTAAGGCCACTATTTCAAATGGCAATTTGCGCGCGGCGGTACGCAAATCAGGCGATAAGGCAGTCGTTACTATCCGCTCTTCTCAAGCCATCAAAGATCCTGTTTTGGTTTTCCAAGTAGGTATCGGCGCGCAATCGCGTGAATACACCGCCATTATCGATCCGGCCGGATATGATTCTAAAGATGCTGCATCTGTTCGTACCCGTCCGGCCACTGAATCTCAATCCTCCGAGCCGACACGTAATGTCCAACAGCCTGCAACGAAAAATAATAAAGCAGCAGGTAATCAGGCCACTCAGGTGCGTAAGGATGTGCAGCGTAAGGCTGAGAAAAAACAAGTTCAGACGGCCTCTGCTAAAAACGACACTGCCTCACGTTTAGGCAGACAGCATTTGGTGCGTACGGGTGAAACCCTGATGGCCATTGCGTCGAGCATCCGTCCGCAAGGTATGACCTTGGATCAAACCATCCAGGCTTTGGTAAATGCCAACCCGGATGTGTTTATTGATAATAATGCCAACCGTATGTTGGCAGGTAAAGTACTGAATATTCCAAACCGTAGCGAATTGCAACGCTTGGCTGCTTCTGCTCCTGCTAAAACTAATACGGCAACAGAAAAAGCTAATGAAACCGCTAATACAACAGAGGCTAAAACAGAAAAACCTGTTGTTCAGCCTGATGCTCAAACTGAAGCTCAGGTTAAAGATGCTGGCGTAAATACACAGCAACAGGAAGAAGTAAAACAAGCTTCAGCTGAACAAACAGAACAAGCAGCATCTGCAGCGGTTAATGAAAAAGCCGCATCGACTGTTCCTGCGTCCGATATTCAAGAAGCTATGGCTTCCGATGCTCAAGAGAATATAGTGGCTTCTGAGCCTGTTGCAACCACTGATTCTGTCGCGGAGCAAACAGAAAGCGAATCAGATGGTAATTTATGGAAATGGTTATTGGCAGGCGGTGCAGCCCTTATTGCTGCTTGGTTGTTGTTGAAAGCTGCCGGTAAACGTAAAGATGAGCCGGAAGCAGCGCCTGTAAGCCGTAAGGATGAAGAAAAGGCTGTACAGAAAAATGTTGCTGCTTCAGCTGCTGCGGTTGCTACAACTAAAGTAACGCCGTCTGAAAAAATTCAAGACGGTCTGTTTATCGAAGACGATTTCGAAGATGATGTGGTCATCAATGAAGTAGAAGAATCTTCCACTATTAATGATGTTAAACTTGATTTGGGTAAGATTGACAATAGTCAGACAGGTATTCTTTCAGGTGCAGTAACGCATGATGCAGAGACAGAGCAACGTCGCTATGCTGATTGGGATAGTATCGAATCAACAGAAAGCGTGTACGAGCCTGAACCGGAAAATCCATATCAGCCGGTATCCGTTGTTATGCCTGAACGTAAAGAAGAGCAGGTAAATACATTTGATGAGTTTGATTTTGCGACAGAAACAAAAGTCTTCGAGTCAAGAAATGAAGAGCCACTCGAGTTTACGGTAGATACCCCTGAAGATTCAGACGGCCATGTGTTGCCATTCGATATCAAGCAAGATCAAGACTTGCAAATTCAAGAAACCAAAGAAGAAGTAGAGAAAGAAGAAGCTGCTTCTGAGTTTGTGATTGAAGAAGGTGCATTGGAATGGGGAGCTGAAGATGTTTCAGTGGCTGCCGATAAAAGCAATAGTGAAAGAGGCTTTGTTTCAGAATCAGTCGGTATGACTGCACCGCTTGAAGCCAAATATGATTTGGCTAAGATGTATATCGAAATCGGTGATCCTGAAGCGGCTCGAGAAACATTGCAAGCGCTGATTGAAGAGGCTGAAGGAGATATTCTGTATAAAGCCCAAAAACTGATGAAAGAGCTTGGCGTATAAGTACTAGTAAAATGAAGATGCCGTTTCAGACGGCATCTTTTTTATGGTAAATTAAGATGAAGGCCGTCTGAAATACATGAGAGGCGTGTGTTAATCACGCCTTTTTAATATTTGTTACTTAAGCGTAGGCAACAATATCAATTTACAAGAAGTATAAGAAATGACTGAAAAAGGAAATACAACAGGGCATCTCGTGCAGCGTTGGGCTTTGACCCTCTCTTATGACGGTAGCCGTTTTTATGGTTGGCAAAAACAGGCGGGAGATTTGCCGACTGTTCAGACGGCCTTAGAGCAGGCGTTGTCTTCAATAGCAAGGGAGCAAATTAATACTATTGTTGCGGGAAGGACGGATACGGGTGTGCATGCAACTGCTCAAGTGGTGCATTTTGATACGTCAGTAAGTCGTCCGGAGCAAGCATGGGTGCGTGGTGTCAATGCACATTTGCCTGATGGTGTTGCTGTGTTGGTTGCGCAAAAAGTTGTACCTCATTTCCATGCCCGATTTGATGCTTATGGCCGCCATTATCGCTATTTATTGGAATCTTCACCGGTTCGTTCTCCATTATTAGTTGGCAGAGTAGGGTGGACGCATTTGAAATTAGATTTAAATCTGATGAGGCAGGCTGCTGCCTTGTTGGAGGGGGAACATGACTTTTCCAGCTTTCGAGCGGCCGAATGTCAGGCGAAGTCCCCTATAAAGACACTATATAGTACAAAGATTAGTGGAACTTCTCGCTATCTGTGCCTTGATTTGCATGGAAATGCATTCTTGCATCATATGGTACGCAATATTATGGGGGCATTGGTGTACGTAGGTAGTGGCAGAATCAGTGTAGATGAGTTTGAGTCGGTCTTTCATGCAAAAAGCAGATTGAAGGCTCCGCCAACTTTTATGTCTGATGGTCTATATTTAACAGGTGTTGACTATCCTGATGAGTTTGGGGTGACACAACTATCTTTGCCCGAGTGGATGAGCGTTCTAGGTAATGATTTTCAGACGGCCTGACTGCGGATTGTTGGTATAAAAGCAACAAAATAGCGTGATTGATGTGTAAACTGATAAAGTGTTGTAAAAATGCAAATTTGGGTTTTGAAGAAATTTATCATTGATTTTAAATAATAAATTTCCATTATTTGGGTTGTCTCTACCTTTATTTGGTTTCTACGGTAGTGGGGGGGAATTGAATAAAGTTTGTTTTTTTAGAAAGGAACAATTATAGTGACAGTCATGGAATCGCTGATTCCAGCGATAAAGTAAGCCTAAGCGGATTGTCCGGTCTGCTTAAGTTATTTCTTCACAATAGAAAAGGAATACAGCAATGAAAAAATCCCTGATTGCCCTGACTCTGGCTGCCCTGCCTGTTGCAGCTATGGCTGACGTAACTCTGTACGGTCAAATTAAAGCTGGCGTAGAAATTTCTAAAGTAAAAGAGGGTAAGACTTCTTCTAAAACTGCTACTGAGATTGCTGACTTCGGCTCTCGCATCGGTTTCAAAGGCCACGAACACTTGGGTAGCAACCTGAATGCTATCTGGCAAGTTGAACAAAAAACTTCTATCGCCGGTGGTGACTCTGGTTTCGCTAACCGTGAATCTTTCTTGGGCTTGGAAGGCGGTTTCGGTAAAGTTCGTGCCGGTAACTTGAATACTGCTCTGAACGACAGCAGCGATAGCTTCGACCCTTGGGAATCTAGTGATGCTAACGCAGACGCTCTGCAATTGGGTAAAATCAAACGTGTAGATTCTCGTAAAGTATCTGTACGTTACGATACTCCTGTATTGGGTGGTTTCAGCGCAAGCGTACAATACCAACCTCGTGACAATGCTAACCCTGGCGACAAATACACTCACACTGTGAAAAGCCGTGAGTCTTACGACTTGGGTCTGAACTACGAAAACTCTGGCTTCTTCGGTCGCTACGCTGGTTCTTATGCTAAACGTGCTGACTTGACTTCTGGTTACCTGGATGCGTTCAACAGCAACACTACTTTGACTGCTGGTACTTATAAAGATCACCAAGCTCACCGTCTGACTGCTGGTTACGATGCTAACAACCTGATGGTTGCTGTTGTAGGTCAATACGAAGGCTTCAAAGCTGACGTAGCTGGTGCTAAGAAAAACGAACGTACTGAAGTTGGTGCAACTGCTGCTTACCGCTTCGGTAACGTAACTCCTCGTGTTTCTTACGCTCACGGCTTTAAAGCTAAAGAAGAAGGCGTGAAACAAGAGAACAGCGCTTACAACCAAGTTATCGTTGGTGCTGACTACGACTTCTCTAAACGCACTTCTGCCTTGTTGTCAGCCGGTTGGTTGAAAGAAGGTAAAGGCGACAACAAATACGAGAAAACTGCTGGTACTGTTGGCCTGCGTCACAAATTCTAATCTGACTTAAGATTAGCCTGAAAAAGAGCCTGTTTTATACAGGCTCTTTTTGTTTTTGCAGGGACTGTATTTTATTATTGCAAGGGTAGGTTAAAGTATTTTCGATATTTTCAGACGGCTTATGAAAATCTAAGTCAGATTATATTCTATTAAATATATGCTAAATAAAATATTAGAAATTGTTTTGAGTATTATTATAAATAAGTTAACAATATAAAGATGGTCATTGATTAAGTTGATTTTCCTATATTTCATGTCTACTAATAAAAGATTTATTTTTATAGTTCTAAAGTATTATTAGCATGTGGAATTTGATTTTAAGATTTGTAAATTTGATTTTAATCAAATTATTGCCGATAGATGATTCATATAATATAAGTGTTTAGAGTATCGATATATCGGGAATAGCCATGTCCTGTCTTGAAATGAAGTGCTTAAGTGGCATTTGGAAACGAATCCTTGTGCTGTTTGCTGTATTTTCTATGATGATAGTAAGCCTACCTGCTTACGCAGAGCGCTTGCCTGATTTCTTGGCAAAAATTCAGCCTTCTGAAATTTTTCCTGGTGCTGATCGCTACGGCAAACCTGAAGGTAAGCCTTTGGTTGCTCGTGTATATAAAGGCGAAGAGCAACTTGGCTTGGTTTATATCACGACTGATGTGGTTAATACGCGCGGTTATTCGAGTAAGCCGATTGATACGATGGTTGCATTGGCCAATGATGGCACTATTGCCGGAGCAAAATTGGTTGAACATCATGAACCAATTATGCTGATTGGTATTCCGCAATCCCGTGTTGATAAATTCATTGATAAATATATTGGCTTAAATTTTATTAAAAATCCTCCGCAGCCTGGCGTGGCTCCTGGTGATATCATCAGTGGTGCGACTGTAACGTTAATGGTGATTAACGACAGTATTCAGCGTTCTGTCAAATCGGTTATTCATCAATATCATTTGGGTACGGATAAAGCGACTCAAGCCGGTGCTGCTGCCGCTTCTGGTGAACAAGCTGCAAATGAGCCTGCGGTTCAAACCCGTCCCCGTCGTGCTGTGAATTCTGATAAACAAGATATTCAGTCTTGGAATGCACTGTTAGAACAAAAAGCTGTTGGTCATCTGCATATTTCTGTTGACGATATCAACAAATTGTTTGAAAAAGGTGGTAAAGCAGGTGTTACAGACCATGCAGAGCAGGGCGATGGTAACGATACATTCGTTGATTTATATGTTGCTTTGGTCAGCCAACCTTCTATCGGTAAAAGTCTTTTAGGTGAAGCCGGTTGGAATAATCTGCAAAAACGTTTGCAACCAGGTCAACAGGCTATTATGGTTGCCGGTGAAGGCCGATACTCTTGGAAAGGCTCAGGCTATGTGCGTGGCGGTATCTTCGACCGTATCGAAATGATTCAGGGCGATACCAGCTTCCGTTTTACCGATGCACAACATGAGCGTGTAGTTGCTTTGGCAGCGGAAGGTGCACCTGCATTTAAAGAGGTCTCTTGGTTTACCATCCCGGAAGGTGTGGAATTTGATGCTGCCGAGCCATGGCGTTTACAACTGATGATTCAACGTGTGTTGAGCGTTAACGATAAAGCTTTTGTGAATGCAGATTTGGATTACGAATTGCCAAAAGGCTACTATGTCGATGATCCAAAAGCGCCACCTGTTGAAATCAGCGCGCCGGTTGAGCAAGTTGCGGCTGCAGCTTCAGTTCCTGAAAGTACGGGTATTGCCGAAGATGCGACTGCCGGTGATGATGGTGTTTCCAACCAACTTTGGAAACAGGTTTGGAAAGCCAAGCAAGGTCAAATTATTGTTGTCGGTATTGCTTTGACAATTCTTCTGTTGGTATTCCTGTTCCAAGACTGGATTGTACGTTACGAAAAATGGTATGACCGTTTCCGCCTCTGCTTCCTGACATTTACCTTAGTTTATATTGGTTGGTATGCGCAAGCTCAATTATCGGTTGTCAATACGCTGACCTTATTCTCCGCAGTTTTGACTGAATTCCACTGGGAATTCTTCCTGATGGATCCGCTGGTGTTCATCCTGTGGCTCTTTACAGCGGCAACCATGCTGTTGTGGAACAGGGGTACGTTCTGCGGCTGGCTGTGTCCTTTCGGTTCGTTGCAAGAATTGACCAATCGCATTGCTAAAAAACTGGGCGTAAAACAAATTACTGTGCCACATCTGTTGCATACGCGCCTGACAGCCATTAAATACGTCATCTTCTTCGGTTTGCTGGCTATTTCCCTGTATGATTTGGGTACTGCTGAAAAATTTGCAGAAGTTGAACCTTTCAAAACCGCAATTATTCTGAAGTTTATGCGCGAATGGTGGTTTGTATTGTTTGCTGCAGCTTTGCTGATTGCCGGATTGTTTATCGAACGTTTCTTCTGTCGTTATCTGTGTCCTTTGGGTGCGGGTATCGCATTGCCGGGTCGATTCCGTGTGTTTGACTGGCTGCGCCGCTATAAAATGTGTGGCAATCCTTGTCAGATTTGTACGCATGAATGTCCGGTACAGGCCATTGCACCAGAAGGCGATATCCATCCGAACGAATGTATCCAATGCCTGCATTGCCAGGTAATGTATCACCACGATACGCGTTGTCCTCAAGTAGTGGCAACGAATAAGAAAAAACAAAAACAAGCGGCAGCAAAATCTGAGCAGCACGATGCGGCAGCAACGAAAAATGCTCAAGAACAAGTTGTTCAGTTTGTTAAAAAAGAATCGGCAATTAGTGTTGATAAGTAGTTATTTATAAAAAAGAGGGCTGTATCGGCAGCCCAACTTAGAAATTTTTTCATCGGTAGGCCGTCTGAAAAAAATCGGCCGCCGGATTTTATCCAAGGAGTGTCGTATGTCAGACGAAAAATTAGAACAAAACGGCTTAAGCCGTCGTTCATTCTTAGGTACTGCCGCTGCTTCCGGCGCAGGTATTGCCGGTGCCGGTTTGTTGGGCTTGGCCGGTTGCTCTAACGGTGAGGGTGACAAAGCTGCTGTTTCTGGCGCAGCTCCTGCCGAAAAAGCCGCTGCTCATTCTGCCGAACCGGGCAAACAAACTTCCGAAGTCGGTCCAGGCGAACTTGACCAATACTACGGTTTCCTGTCAGGCGGTCAATCAGGCGAAATGCGCTTGATCGGTTTGCCATCTATGCGCGAACTGATGCGTATCCCAGTATTCAATATGGACAGCGCTACTGGTTGGGGTCGTACCAACGAGAGTCTGAGCGTTTTAAACGGAAACATTACGCCGGAAACCCGTAAATTCCTGCAAGACAGCGGTCTGCGTTGCTACCCTAACGGCGACTTGCACCACCCGCACTTGTCTTTCACCGACCAAACTTACGATGGCCGTTATGCTTACGCCAACGATAAAGCAAACACCCGTGTTTGCCGCGTCCGCTTGGATGTAATGAAAACCGATAAAATCATCGATATTCCTAATGCTTCAGGTATCCACGGTCTGCGTCCGCAACGTTATCCGAAAACCGGTTACGTTTTTGCCAACGGCGAACACATTGTTCCAGTTGACGGCGTAGGTAAATGGGATGATGCGAAAACTTGGAATGCCGTTTATACCGCAATTGACGGCGAAACCATGGAAATCGCATGGCAAGTTTTGGTAGACGGTAACTTGGACAACGGCGATGCCGACTACCAAGGTAAATACTCTTTCTCTACCTGCTATAACTCTGAACGCGCTCTGACTGTACAAGGTGCTTCTTCTAACGAGCAAGACTGGTGTGTAGTATTTAACCTGGCCGCTATCGAAGAAGGCATCAAAAAAGGCGACTTCAAAGAAGTTAACGGCGTGAAAATGTTGGACGGCCGTGCAGAAGCCAACTCTCCATACACCCGCTACATCCCTGTACCTAACTCTCCTCACGGCTGTAACGCAAGCCCTGACGGCAAATACATCATGCTCAACGGTAAACTGTCTCCAACCGTTACCGTATTGGATGTCAGCAAACTGGACGATTTGTTTGCAGGCAAAATTAAAGAGCGCGATGTTGTCGTAGCTGAACCTCAACTGGGTCTTGGCCCATTACACACTGCATTTGACGGTCGCGGCAATGCCTATACTACATTGTTTATCGACAGCCAAATGGTGAAATGGAACATCGACGATGCGATTAAAGCCTACAAAGGCGAGAAAATCGATCCGATTAAACAAAAATTGGACGTTCACTATCAACCTGGTCACAACCACACTACCATGGGTGAAACTAAAGAAGCCGACGGTAAATGGTTGGTGTCTTTGAACAAATTCTCCAAAGACCGCTTCCTGAACGCAGGCCCTCTGAAACCTGAGTGTGACCAATTAATCGACATCTCCGGCGACGAAATGCGTCTGGTTCACGACAACCCGACTTTTGCAGAACCACATGACTTCTGTCTGGTTTCCGCTTCCAAAGTGAACCCAAGCAAAACTTGGGACCGCAAAGACCCATGGTTCTGGAAAGATGCTTTGGAACAAGCGCAAAAAGACGGTGTTGAGCTGGAAAAAGCCGCTAAAGTCGTACGTGAAGGCAACAAAGTACGCGTGTACATGACTGCCGTTGCGCCTGCATTCAGTATCCCTCAATTTGAAGTGAACCAAGGCGACGAAGTGACCGTATACGTAACCAACGTTGAGACCATTGAGGACTTGACTCACGGTTTCACTTTGGAAGGCTACGGTATCGCTATGGAGATCGGCCCGCAAGCGACATCTTCTGTAACCTTCAAAGCAGTCCGTCCAGGCGTACACTGGTATTACTGCCAATGGTTCTGCCACGCATTGCACATGGAAATGTCAGGTCAAATGATTGTTAAACCAAAATAATTTTGGTTTGATGATTTAATCCTTCAGGCCGTCTGAAAAGACATTCTTTCAGACGGCCTTTATAGCAAAGCTGTTTGTCTGCAGATATTGCAATGAGATATAAGCCATCATCAGACAGCTTTGCTATAACATCAAAATACCTGTTTCTGCATATGTTTACCATGTAGAAAACAGGCCGTCTGAAATTGAGATATAATTATGACGCATACACCATCCCATCGTTCCAAATGGCAACGTGCCGCATTCGTATTGCTATTGGGCAGTATGGTTCAGACGGCCTTTGCCTCAGTCATCAACGTATCCGCACAAGACAATCTCAATGATGCTTTAGCGCGCGCCCAAGCCGGCGATACGCTCAAGCTTGCCTCCGGTACATACAAGACCAAACTCTATATCGACAAACCGATTACCATTGAAGGTCCGGCCGATCGCTCCGCCAAGATTGTCGGCGACAGGAGCGGGCGTACCATTGCCGTTCATGCGCCTGACGTGACCCTGCGCAATCTGACCGTTTCCAATTCAGGCTTGAGCCTGCCGGCTATGGATGCAGGGATTTACCTCGATGAAACGGCTCCGCGTGCATTGGTTGAACACAATAATGTCTTGGACAACTCAGTCGGCGTGTACATCCATGGCGCGGCAGAATCGATGGTGCGTGAAAATAAGATTGTCGGGGAAGCCACATTGCGCGTGAATGAGCGCGGTAATGGCGTAACGGTTTGGAATGCGCCGGGCGCGCAAGTAGTTGACAACGATATTTCCAAAGGCCGTGACGGTATTTTTTCCAATACCAGTACAAACAATACCTATAAAGGCAATCGTTTCAGCGA
This sequence comes from Neisseria sp. P0009.S010, assembly GCF_051958545.1. NCBI lineage: Bacteria > Pseudomonadati > Pseudomonadota > Betaproteobacteria > Neisseriales > Neisseriaceae > Neisseria > Neisseria sp. P0009.S010. The sequence continues at coordinate 33,690 of NZ_JBQCVH010000002.1, read as the reverse complement.
TTTGCGTTTTGCAGTGCATTATATGTACACCAACGACAGCGAGGTCAGCAACAACATCTCCGTCGGCAACAATATGGGCTATGTGTTGATGTTCTCAGAGCGTCTTAAAGTGTATGGCAATATCGCTGTGGGCAGCCGTGACCAAGGCATCATGCTCAATTACGTCAACTATTCCGACATTAACGACAACATTATCAACAAAGCCGGTAAATGCGTATTCGCCTATAACGCCAACTTCAATAAAATTTTTGACAACCATTTTGAAAACTGTCAAATCGGCATCCACTTTACCGCGGCCATTGAAGGCACAAGCCTGTCCAATAATTCGTTTATCAACAACGAAAGCCAAGTTAAATACGTCAGCACCCGTTTCCTTGATTGGGGAGAGGGCGGCCGAGGCAATTATTGGAGCGACAACAGTACATTCGATCTTGATGGCGATGGTTTTGGCGATAATGCCTATCGACCGAACGGTATCATAGACCAAATTATTTGGCGCGCGCCCGTGTCCCGTCTGCTGATGAACAGTCCTGCCGTCAGCATTGTCAAATGGGCGCAATCTCAGTTCCCCGCTATTTTGCCGGGCGGCGTCATCGACAGTAAGCCATTGATGAAACCGATCAGCAACAAAACAAGCACCAAATACGAAGCCATGAAGGATGAGCTGTTGCACGAAGCCAGTACGCGCCAATCCGATTGGAGCGATGCCGAAAACGGATCTTTGAATTAAACATGTTTTCAGACGGCCTTTTGAATGAGGCCGTCTGAAACAGCACAAAGGAATTATTCATGACCAACCACGTCGAATTAAGAAACGTGACCAAACAATTCGGTAGTCAAAAAGCCGTCAACCAAGTCGATTTAGTCCTCAAAGCAGGCGAAAGCGTCGGCATGGCAGGGCATAACGGTGCAGGCAAATCCACCATCATGAAGCTGATACTCGGCCTGATTACACCGACCGAAGGCGAAGTCATGTTGCTGGGCGAGCGTACCGGCAGCAAGGCAGGCGCACTGCTTCGCAGCCAAATCGGCTACTTGCCTGAAACCGTCGCGCTTCATCCTTCATTGACCGGCATTGAAACCATGGATTTCTATGCCAAGCTGAAAAAACAGCCCTTGAGTAAAAACCGTGAGTTGTTGGAACGCGTTGGTATTTCTCAAGCGGCACGCCGCCGTGTCGGCACTTACTCCAAAGGTATGCGCCAGCGTCTCGCTTTGGCACAAGCCTTGTTGGGCGAGCCTAAAGTCTTATTGTTTGACGAACCGACCACAGGCCTTGACCCGGCTTCACGCCAAATGTTTTACGAAGTCGTGCGCGAGCTGAATGGACGCGGTGCGACCGTATTGCTCAGCACGCATGCGCTTGCCGAACTCGATGGCCACGCCGACCGCATTATCGTCATGAAAAACGGTGTGAAAGTTGCCGATGGCAGCATGGATGAGTTGCATGTTCAAAGCGGTTTGCCGTTGACCGTCAATGTCCGTTTGAAAGAAGCACGACCGTTGAGCGAGCGTTGGCAGCCGCTTTCAGACGGCCTGTCGTATAAGGCGCAATGTAAAGCCGAAGAGCGTATGGGACTTTTGAGCGAATTGGGTGATTTGGGCAACCTTGCCTATATCGATATCCATACCCCGACACTTGACGATATGTACGCACAATTCTTAAAAAGGGAAGACGTATGAACCCCGTTTGGATTATTACCGGCAAAGAAGTCCGCGACAGCCTGCGCAACCGTTGGGTCCTCGCCGCCGCACTCCTGCTTGCCGCGCTTGCCCTGTCATTGGGTTTCCTGGGCAGTTCGCCTACCGGTACAGTCAAAGTCGATCCGTTGACCGTTACCGTTGTCAGCCTCTCCAGCCTGTCGATTTTCCTGATTCCGCTGATTGCGATGTTGCTCTCTTATGATGCACTGATCGGCGAAATCGAGCGCGGTACAATGGCGTTGCTGCTAAGTTACCCCATCTCGCGCAACCAAATCCTTGCCGGTAAATTTATTGGCCACCTCATCATTCTTGCTCTTGCTACCACGGCAGGCTACGGATTGGCAGGCATTACCCTCCAGCTTGCCAACGGCGGCTTTGACCTTGCCGCATGGAAACCTTTTGCCCTCCTGATTGTTGCCAGTGTGATTCTTGGTGCAGCCTTTTTGTCTATGGGTTATTTGATTAGTGCGAAAGTCAAAGAACGCGGTACTGCCGCCGGTATCGCCATCGGCGTATGGCTGTTTTTTGTGGTGATTTTCGATATGGCGCTTTTGGGTGTTTTGGTTGCCGATACCGAACAAGTCATTACCGCGCCTGTCGTAGAAACCATTCTCTTGTTCAATCCTTCCGACATTTACCGTCTGCTCAACCTGACCGGTTATGAAAACACCGCGATGTACGCAGGTATGGCCGGTTTGAGCGATCAAATCAGCCTGACTATGCCGGTTTTGCTGACGGCGCAGGTATTATGGGTTATCATTCCTTTGATCTTGGCCGCCTGGATTTTCGGAAAGAGACAAATATGAGAAAAATATTATTTACAGCATTCACCATCCTTGCTTTATCTGCTTGTAGCAAAGAGGAAAATACTCCTCCGCCTACGCCCCAACGAATCAGCGACAGCGCAGTCGGTCATTACTGCAGCATGAATTTGACTGAACATAACGGCCCTAAAGCGCAAATCTTCTTGAACGGCAAACCTGACAAACCGGTTTGGTTTTCCACCATCAAGCAGATGTTCGGCTACACCAAACTGCCCGAAGAGCCTAAAGGCATTCATGCCATCTATGTTACCGATATGGGTAAAGTCAAAGATTGGGAAAAACCCAATGCCGACACTGAATGGATAGATGCGAAAAAAGCCTATTACGTTATTGAAAGCAGCTTTATTGGCGGCATGGGTGCGGAAGACGCGCTTCCGTTTGCCGACAAGGCTCAGGCTGAAAAATTCGCCAAAGAAAAAGGCGGCAGAGTAGTCGGTTTTACAGAGATGCCCGACGAATACATTTTCAAATAAAACAATCAATAAAAGGCCGTCTGAAACAGTTTCAGACGGCCTTTGTGTTGGAAGCTGCCGATTGATGATTTAATGAATGCAGCTTTCAATATAAAGATAAAAAATCTAAGGAATACTTTATGTCCACCCCTTTAACGCGCCGCTGTTTCATTGCTATCGCCGCCACACTTGCCGCCGGTGTCGGCATTCCTTTTGCCATCAGCCGCAAAACCAATCAACCGACTCATCCGACCAGTCTGAATCAAGAAGAGCAGCCAGTTATTTGGAGAGGTATTGCGTTGGGTTCGGGTGCGGAGTTGCGTTTGTTCGGCGTTGAGCGCAAGCAGGCGGAAATACTGGTCAACAAAGTATTGGCGGAAGTTTCACGATTGGAAAAAATCTTCAGCCTGTATCGGGATGACAGCATGATTAGCCGCTTAAACCGAGAAGGCCGTCTGAAGAATCCGCCATCCGATTTTTTACAGCTGCTCAGTATCAGCCGAGATATCCATCAGCTGACGCAAGGTGCATTTGATCCTAGCATTCAGCCTTTGTGGAATCTGTATGCCGACCATTTCAGACGAAATCCGAAAACCGAAACACCGCCATCTGAGCGCAGTATCAAAGACACGCTCAAATTAGTGGATTTTAACAAAGTCGATTTTGATACCAAAGAAATCCGTTTTGCCCAAAAAGGCATGGGCTTGTCGCTTAACGGCATTGCCCAAGGCTATATCACCGACAAAGTAGCCGAATTGTTGAAGCAGCAAGGCGTTTCTCAGGCATTGATTGATATGGGGGAGATTTACGGCTTTGATAATGCCAACCAGCGTGAGTGGAATGTCAGCATCCGCAATCCTGACCAAGAAGACCAAATCCTGACCACCATTGCCATGAAAAATCAAGCGTTTGCCACATCGGGCGGCTATGGCACTGTAATGGACGAGGCAGGCAAATTTACCCATCTGTTTGACCCGCGTACAGGCGGAAGCCAACCGCGTTATAAAAGCATGAGCGTCATGGCGGAGAGTGCGGCGGTTGCCGATGCCTTTTCTACCGCATTCTCCATTATGGATGAAGCAGCCATCCGTACTGCGGCTCAAGTTAAAAAGGCACAGGTTTGGCTGGTGATGCCGAATAATGAATTGAAGAAGATTGGAAGTTGAGGAGAAGGGCAGCCTTGCCTGTGATTTTGACTATGTGCATAGGGCAGGGAAGGTTCGATTACTGAAATAATGGAGGATAAAAAAAGAAGGGCTGCCAAAGGGGGCAACCCTGAAACTCTTGCAGCTGGGAGTAATTAGCAAGAGATTACGACACTTAAAACAAAAATTCACTCATTTCAAAGCATGAAGCTTTAATATCTAAGCAATACGGTTTCAACCGCTCAAACCCCTTCGATACGGAGAAACACAACATACATGGGAAAATCCGACAAAGTGGTTTGAAGCAATTCAGATGAACGGTCTGTAATGCAGATAACCGGATGTCTTTAGATGAACGGTATAATATCAGGATAAACGGAACATTACTAGTGAATATTATAAAAAATTAGAATAATTCATTTAGTAATTGATTTTATTGAATAAAAATATGACTTTTTATTGAACTTTTTTACAACATATTGATTTGGTTTTAAAAAGGGAATTGTGTAAGTATTTGGCGTTAATCAAAAAACTTGTTTTGAGCTTTGGGAATAGATAATCAATAGAAAAAGGCCGTCTGAATGTTCAGACGGCCTTTTTTCAAAAAGTTACTTATTTGGTTGCAGAAGCAGTAGAAGCAGCTTCGGCTTGAGCGCCTGCAGCTGCGTTTTCACCCCATGCAGCAGGATATTTGTAACCGGCAAAGCGTTTTTGTGAGTAAGCTTTGAACTCGTCAGAGTTGTAGGCTTCAGTTACATCTTTCAGCCATTGGCTGTCTTTATCGGCAGTGCGGACGGCAGACCAGTTAACGTAGGCAAAGCTTGGCTCTTGGAACAGGGCTTCAGTCAGTTTCATGCCGCTGCTCATGGCGTAGTTGCCGTTAACGACGGCAAAGTCAACGTCGGCACGGCTGCGTGGCAGTTGGGCGGCTTCAAGTTCTACGATTTGGATGTTTTTTGGATTTTCGGCAATATCGTTTTTAGAAGCAGTCAGCGGATCAACGTCGGCTTTCAGTTTAATCCAGCCCAATTCGTTCAACATAACCAATGCACGGGCAAAGTTAGATGGGTCGTTAGGTGCAGAAACGCTGACGCCGTCTTTCACTTCGTCCAAAGATTTCAGTTTGCCAGGGTACAGGCCCAAAGGTGCAGTCGGTACTTGGAAGGCTTCAACGATGTCCAACTTGTGTTCTTTTTTGAAGTCGTCCAGATAAGGTTTGTGTTGGAAGATGTTAATGTCCAATTCGCCTTCAGCCAAAGCAAGGTTGGGGCGAACATAGTCGGTGAACTCGATCAGTTTGACTTTATAGCCTTTTTTCTCCAAAGCCGGTTGGATTTGGTCTTTTACCATATCGCCAAAGTCGCCGACGGTTGTACCGAAGACGATTTCTTTTTTCTCTGCGCCGTTGTCAGCAGAAGAAGCGGCAGAAGCAGCAGGCGCGCTGTCTTTTTGACCGCCGCAGGCAGCCAGTACGATGGCCAGCGCAGCGGCTGAAAGGGTTTTGAAGAATGTGTTGATTTGCATATTTTGCTCCTAATGGATGATAAAACGGTTTCAGACGGCCTCAAGCCGCCGCCGTCAAAAAAGAGGGATTGTAAATCTATTTTGGAAATATGAGGATGTTTTTTGTAAATTTATTTGGAATATATATCCTAATATGTTCTAAATAGATAACAGGCCGTCTGAAAAATAGTAATCTATTTCAGACGGCCTGGTTTGTTTAACGTTTATCCAGTTTGCGTGCCAATCTGTTGCCGATACCTTGAATCAGGATAACGAGTAAAACCAGGATGGCGACGATGAAGATGATGACTTCCATTTGATAGCGGTAGTAGCCGTAACGGATGGCAAGGTCGCCCAAGCCGCCGCCGCCAATCATACCTGCCGCCGCGCTGTACGACAGAAGGCCGATAGCCAGTACGGTAATGCTGGAAACCATACCTGCGCGTGCTTCATTCAAAAGCACTTTGCAGATGATGCTCATGGGGGAAGCGCCCATTGCGGAGGCCGCTTCAATCACGCCTCTGGGTACTTCGCGCAGGTTTTGCTCGACCAAACGAGCGAAGTAGAACAAGCCGGATACGCTCAATACCAATGAAGCGGCAACCGGGCCGATGGTCGTGCCGATGATGGCGCGTGTAACAGGAATCATGGCAATCATCAGGATGACGAAAGGAAACGCGCGCATCAGGTTGACCAGGTTGTCCAAAAATAAATTCAGCTGTTTGTTGTAGTGCAACTGATGGCTTGACGTCACAAACAGCAATACGCCCAAAATCGTACCGAAGATAACGGCGAAAGTAGTCGATAGGCCGACCATAATAAAGGTTTCGCCCAAGGCTTGGATAATTTCGCCCTTCATGCTGACGATGGTCTCAACAGCACTTTCAAATGTTAAATCTGCCATATTAGTCCTCTCGAATCAGCTCTTGCCCGATTTCGGATTGGGCATGGATTTGGTTGCCGTGTACTTCAATGATTTCCAGCAGACGGCCTTTGTCCAAGAGGGCGGCACGGTCGCACAGGCGGCGGATAACGCTCATTTCGTGGGTAACGATGACGATGGTTACGTTGAAACGTCGGTTGATGTCTTCCAAACACTTCAAAACGCTGCGCGTAGTGGCGGGGTCGAGGGCGGAAGTGGGTTCGTCGGCGAGGATGACTTGAGGTTGCGGCGCCAGCGCACGGGCAATGCCTACACGTTGTTTTTGACCGCCAGAAAGTTGGGACGGGTAATGATTGGCACGGTCTTGCAAATCAACGATTTCCAAACATTCTTCAACACGTGCTTGGATTTTTTTAGACGGCCATTTGGCAATTTCTAAAGGAAAGGCGACGTTTTCGGCAACGGTACGGTTGCTCAATAGGTTGAACTGTTGGAATACCATGCCGATGTTTTGTCGGGCGTGGCGCAGTTGCGTGGCGTTGAGCGCGGTCAGTTCTTGGCCGCATACGCTGACGGTACCTGTATCCGGACGTTCCAATAAATTAATCAGGCGCAGCAGGGTGGATTTGCCTGCGCCGGAATAGCCCATCAGGCCGAAGATTTCTCCCTGTTTGATTTCGAGGCTGGTCGGCTCGACGGCGACAAAGTCTTTGTTGTCGCGTGTTTGATAGTGTTTGGAGACGTGATCCAGAATAATCATGGTTTATCCGTGTTTTCTTTAATTCGTGTGGCCATCAGGGTGTGCAGACGGCGGTTGTCGGCGCGCGCGACGGTAAATTGCAGGCTGCCGATGATGACTTTTTCGCCGCGTACGGGCAGGTGCCCCAATTCTTGAATGACCAGGCCGCCGATGGTATCGGCTTCTTCGCTGCTGTATTCCGTACCGAAGAAGGTGTTGATGTCTTCGATTTCGGTAGCCGCGTGGATGCGCCAGCGTTCGGAAGAAACGGCGTGGATATTGTCGGCGCTGTCGTCTTCGTCAAACTCGTCTTCGATGTCGCCGACGATTTGCTCGATGATGTCTTCAAAGGTTACCAGGCCGGATGTGCCGCCGTATTCGTCGATAACAATCGCCATGTGGTTGCGTTGCTCGCGGAACTCTTTTAAAAGGGCGGTCAAAGATTTGCCTTCGGGAACGAAAACGGCAGGGCGTAAGACGGATTTCAGGTGAAACTGCTCGGGGTTGAACATATATTTGAGCAGGTCTTTGGCGTGCAAAATACCTAAAACCTCGTCTTTGTCTTCACCGATGACGGGGAAACGCGAATGGGCGGTTTCGATGATGTAGGCCGTGATGCGCTCGATGCTGTCGTTCTCTTTCAATACGTTCATGCGGCTGCGCGTAATCATGGCATCACGCACTTCCAGTTCGGCAAAGTCCAATACTTTTTCCAGCCGGGTCAGTGTGTCGGCATCAAAAACTTCCTGCTCGTGCGCTTGGCGCAGCAGGGTTAATACGTCTTCGGCGGAGTCGGGCTCGCCGGCAAGTCGGGAGATTAGGCGTTCGAAAAACTTGGGTTTCGACTGCGTACCGTCCATTTTAATATTCGTCCTCTTGGTAGGGGTTGGGGAAGCCTGACGCCAGCATCAGGCGGATTTCTTCGGCTTCCATTATTTCGGCTTCATCGTCTTCGATGTGGTCGTAGCCCATCAGGTGTAAAGTACCGTGTATGGTCAGGTGGGCAAAATGCTGCTCAGGTGTTTTGCCTTGTTCGGCGGCTTCTTTCAAAACCACTTGCGGGCAAATCACCAAATCGCCATACAGGCCGTCTGAAAACTGGTCGGGCAGGATTTCGCCTTCGTTGAGCGCGAAACTCAATACATTGGTGGCGTAATCTTTGCCTCGGTAGTCGCGGTTGTAAGCGCGGGCTTCTTCTTCGTCCAGAAGAATCAGGCTGATGTCTGCGCGGCGGTATTCGTTTTTTAAGGCAGACCACGCCCAGCGGTAGAAGTCATTCTCTGAAGGAAGGTTGGCGGCGGAAGAAGCGTTTTCAAAGTTCAGATGAAAACGTTGCCGCTGTAAGGATAAAAAAGGATATTGTTTGGCGCGTTTCATGTTGTCCCGAAAATTTGGTTTTTAGGCGTAAATATAACATATTCACCCCCATGCCGTCTGAAAAACCGCCCAAAATATGATAGACTTCATGCCGTTTTCCATCTTTCAGGCAACCATTATGAACCCGAAAAAACTCGTTATCGCCAGTCGCGAAAGCCTGCTTGCCATGTGGCAGGCAAAACATATCCAAGGCCGTCTGAAAGCCCTGTATCCCGATTGCGAAGTCGAGATTTTGGGCATGACCACGCGCGGCGACCAGATTTTGGACAGAACTTTGTCAAAAGTCGGCGGTAAAGGCTTGTTTGTCAAAGAGTTGGAACAGGCTTTGTATGACGGTCGGGCCGACTTGGCCGTGCATTCTATTAAAGATGTACCGATGGATTTGCCTGAAGGTTTCGCGCTTGCGGCCATCGGCGAACGCGCCAATCCGTTTGACGCATTTGTGTCCAACCAATACGCGCGTTTGGAAGAAATGCCCAAAGGCGCCGTCGTAGGCACATCCAGCCTGCGCCGCGAAGCCCAGTTGCGCGCGCGCTATCCGCATTTGGTTATCAAACCTTTGCGCGGCAATGTGCAAACCCGTTTGTCCAAACTCGATAATGGCGAATACGACGCGATTATTTTGGCTGCCGCCGGTTTGCAGCGTCTGGAATTGGACGAACGCATCCGCATGATTTTGTCGGAATCCGACAGCCTGCCTGCTGCCGGACAAGGCGCATTGGGTATTGAAATTGCAGCGCATCGCGAAGATTTGTACGAAGTCTTAAAGCCATTGAACCACGATACCACACACGCCTGCGTTACGGCCGAACGCGCTTTGGCGCGCGCTTTGGGCGGAAGCTGCCAAGTGCCGCTGGCCGCATATTGTACTGAAGAAAACGGCTTGCTGACCTTGCGCGGCTTGGTCGGTCATCCTGACGGTTCGGTTATTTTGCAGGCAGACGCGCAAGCCCCAGCCGAATACGCCGATGCTTTGGGTCGCGCGGTCGCCAAAAAACTGGCGGATGATGGTGCGGAAGAATTGATTGCCGCCGTATTGCAAGAACAGGCTTAAAACAGCATAGATCATTTTAAAAGGCCGTCTGAAAGTTTCAGACGGCCTTTATTTTGTTGATGCTTAAGGATTCATAATCCGCGCAACCAAAGCTTTTTCTTTGCCCTGCATGTTAGGGATTTTTACCTGAATGCCGTTGCCTGGGGCAACATCGACAGGCTGGCCTTTTCGGGTCATTTGTTCCAATTTGATGGTTTGATTGCCGCTTGGGTGGATGATTTCGAGTGAATCGCCGATGGCAAAGCGGTTTTTAACTTCGATGGTCGCCCAGCCATTTTCATCGATTTCGGTAACGTGGCCGACATATTGGCTTTGTTTGGCGATGGAGTGGCCGGTCAGGTAGTTTTGGTAATCCTGAGTTTGGTGGCGCTCGAGGAAGCCGCTGGTGTAGCCGCGGTTGGCAAGGCCTTCGAGTTCGCTCAACAAGCCGTAGTCAAACGGACGGCCTGCAACGGCATCATCAATTGCTTTGCGGTAGGACTGGGCCACGCGTGCAACATAATAGAGCGACTTGGTACGGCCTTCGACTTTGAGGCTGTCCACGCCGATTTTGGCCAGTTTTTCAACTACTTCGATGCCGCGAAGGTCTTTGGAGTTCATGATATAGGTGCCGTGTTCGTCTTCCATAATCGGCATCATTTCGCCCGGGCGGTTGGACTCTTCAATCAGGAAAACTTTGTCGGCGTAGGGATGGCGTTTTTGACCGTTGATGCCTTCAAAGTTTTGGTTGGCTTCTTCTTGGGCTTTTTCAAAGTTGAAACCTTGCAGAAGCTGGGCATCGCCTGCATCGCTTTCGACGGCGTTGTGGACTTTGTAATCCCAACGGCAGGAGTTGGTGCAGGTGCCTTGGTTGGGGTCGCGGTGGTTGAAGTAGCCGGAGAGTAGGCAGCGGCCGGAGTAGGCGATACACAATGCGCCGTGGATAAAGACTTCGAGTTCGATGTCGGGGCATTCTTGGCGGATTTCAGCGATTTCTTCCATGCTCAATTCGCGCGACAGAATAATGCGTTCGACGCCGATGTTTTGCCAGAATTTCACGCCCCAGTAGTTGGTGGTGTTTGCCTGAACGGATAGGTGGATCGGCATTTCCGGCCATTTTTCGCGCACGGTCATGATTAAACCTGGATCCGCCATAATCAGCGCGTCGGGTTTCATGGCAATCAAGGGTTCCATATCGGAAACGAAGGTTTTGAGTTTGGAGTTGTGCGGCAGCGTATTGACGGTCAGGAAGAATTTTTTGTTGCGCTCGTGCGCTTCTTTAATGCCTTGCTCAAGGACGTCGAGTTTGGCAAATTCGTTGTTGCGGGCGCGCAGGGAGTAACGCGGGCTGCCGGCGTAAACGGCGTCTGCGCCGTAGTCGTAGGCGGCGCGCATACGTTCGAGGCCGCCTGCAGGCAATAAGAGTTCGGGTGCTTTCATGTTTTATGCTTTTTAAAATGTTTTCAGACGGCCCTCAAGGGAAGAGGGAAGGCCGTCTGAAAGATGTTTGAAGAATGGGCGGATTATCCGCTGTTTTTGTGTTTCGGTCAATTTTGTGTCGGGTTTGCGCTTTGTTTTTTATACGGAAAATGTCTTATATGATGAAAGGTGAAAAGGGGCTGCAATACGTTGGAAATGTAAAAAAGCAGGGTTGGGTGGATTAATTTAACAAAAAACCGTTCAAGCAATGTATTTTCTTGTAAAATATCAAGCTTCATTTTTAAAAAATATTCGGATTAGTTACCGATTTTGACCGACGGAAGGTTTATGGATTTTCGTTTTGACATTATTTATGAATACCGCTGGATGTTTTTTTACGGCGTATTAGCGACGCTGGGAATTACAGTGGTTGCAACGATTGGCGGTTCGATTTTAGGTTTGCTGCTGGCATTGGCTCGTTTGGTTAATCCGGAAAAAGCCGGTGCGCCGATACGTGCATTGGCTTGGGTTTTGCGTAAGATTTCTTTTGTGTATGTTGCATTGTTCCGCGGTACGCCATTGCTTGCTCAAGTTATTATTTGGGCTTTTGTTATTTTCCCATTTTTTGTACATCCTACCGATGGTGCATTAATCAGCGGAGAATCTGCAATTAATTTTCGTCGCTCTTATGGCCCATTGATCGCAGGTGTAATGGCTTTGATTGCCAACTCAGGTGCATATGTTTGTGAGATTTTCCGTGCCGGTATCCAGTCGATTGATAAGGGTCAAATGGAAGCTGCGCGTTCTTTGGGTCTGACCTATACTCAGGCGATGCGTTATGTGATTTTGCCGCAAGCTTTGCGCCGTATGTTGCCACCACTTGCAGGTGAATTTATCACGCTTTTGAAAGATAGTTCTTTGCTGTCTGTTATTGCAGTTCCTGAACTTATGTCTGTTCAAAAAGCAATCACAGGTCAGTATTCGATATTCCAAGAGCCGCTTTATACGGTTGCATTGATTTATCTTGTATTGACGAGTGTATTAGGATGGGTATTCTTACGTTTGGAACGTCGCTATAACGTAAAACTTCATTAATTAGGAAGACAAAAAAGGAAGACTTTTTCAAGTCTTCCTTTTTTATTTGCCGTCAATGTTTCAGACGGCCTTGAATCAGAATGCTTCGCCGACTTTGACACCGCCTGCAATGTCTTTGGGCGTTGCCAGTTTGGCAGTTGCTTGTTGGGCGGCTTGGAATGCTTCAGTTGCCATGATGTCGGCAGCTTCTTGTACGGCCAATGTGTTGGCCATGTATTGCCAACGTGCTGCTAAGTCGGCGTTTGTTGGTGCGTGGAAACCGTCTCGCAATTCTTCTACCAAGTCAGGGCGGTTGCACACCAGTACAATATCGCAGCCTGCTTCAAAAGAAAGGCGGGCGCGTTCTTTAATACCGCCGACACCGCATGCGCCTTCCATGGTCAGGTCGTCTGAAAAGATAACGCCGTTAAATCCGATTTCTTGGCGCAGGATTTGTTTCAGCCATTTTTCGGAGAAGCCGGCAGGTTGGCTGTCGATTTGCGGGTACACGACGTGGGCAGGCATGACTGCGGCCATGCCTGCCTGGCTCAGTGCGCAGAATGGGATAAGGTCGGCGGCTTCGAGCTCTTCGCGGCTGCGTTCGTCGCAAGGCAGGACGTGATGGCTGTCGCCTTCGACAAAGCCGTGGCCGGGGAAGTGTTTGCCGCAAGATTTCATGCCGCCTTTGTTCAGGCCTTTTTGCAGGGCAAGGGCAAGCTGGGTAACGATGTTAGCATCGCGGTGGAAGCTGCGGTTACCGATGACGGCGCATTGACCCCAGTCTAAATCCAATACGGGCGTGAAGGATAGGTCGATACCGCAGGCGGAGAGTTCGGTTGCTAAAACCCAGCCGACTTGTTCTGCTTGGGCGCAGGCGGCTTCTTGGCCTTCGTTGTCCCAAATTTCACCCAATACGTTCATGGCCGGCAGGCGGGTGAAGCCGTCAATAAAACGTTGAACCCGTCCGCCTTCGTGGTCGACGGCGATGATGAGTTCAGGTGTACGGACGGCTTTGATTTCTTGAACCAAAGCTTTGAGCTGGGAAACGTTTTCAAAGTTGCGGCGGAACAAAATAACGCCACCGACGGCAGGGTCGAGCAGGCGTTGTTTTTCTTCTTCGGTCAGATGATAGGCAGCGACGTCGGCCATGACTGGGCCGCGTGGAAGATGAGGCGTATTCATTGTTTTGTCCTGAATAATGTATATATTGGATAATCGTTATGTTCAGACGGCCTGAGAGTGTAGGAATATCTCAGGCCGTCTGAATATATTGGTTTTGAATTAGGCAGTTGCTTTTTTCTTGTCTTTTAAGATGAAAATCAACATAACCATCACGATGCCGGTTACCACAAAACCTAAAGGTGCAGAGCCGGTCATGCCTAAAATCAGGTAGCCGATAGCGGCAGAGGCGGCAACGGTTAGTGCGTAAGGGAATTGCGAGGTAACGTGGTCGATGTGGTTACAGTGTGCGCCGGTAGAAGAGAGGATGGTGGTGTCGGAAATCGGCGAGCAGTGGTCGCCAAATACGGCACCGGCCATGACGGCGGACATGCAAGGGATAATCAGCGAAGGTTCGACTTTGACGGCCATGGCGGCGGCAATCGGCAACATGATGCCGAATGTGCCCCAACTTGTGCCGGTAGCGAAGGCCATCACGCCTGCGAGCAGAAACAAAATCACGGGTAGGAAGCCTGCGTGGATATTGCCTGCCACCAAAGTGGAGAGGTATTCGCCGGTGTGCATCTCGCTGACAACGGTGCTGATGATCCATGCCAAAATCAAGATGGTAATGGCACCGCGCATAGAGATGATGCCCTGCCAAATGGCTTTAGGGTAATCGTTGGTTTTGATGGTGCCGATGGTGCAGAGGATGACGGCCAATACACCGCAAGTACCGCCGAATACGAGGGAAGTGTTCACGTCGGTATTTTCAAACGCGCTGAGTAAAGAGAAGGTTTCAGAAGCTTGCGCGCCAGTGTAAATCATGGCGGAAACCGTGGCGACGATCAGTACCAAAACCGGCACAATCAGTGCAAATACACGGCCGTTGGGATGGCCTGTTTCAACGGTTTCATCATGAATTTCATTTAAAGCGGCGCGTTCCAAACTGGCCATGGAGCCGATATCGAAGGAGAACCAAGCCACGACAAACACCATAATCAATGCGAAGACGGCGTAGTAATTCATCAGGCTCATGGCCACGAATGCGCCCATTGGTGTGTAGTCTGTGATGTTGTAAGTCACCAAAAGGCCTGCCAAAGTAGCAATAATCGACGCCCCCCAGCTGGATACAGGCATCAAAACGCACATCGGCGCGGCAGTGGAGTCAAGGATATAAGCCAGTTTGGCGCGGGAAACTTTGAATTTGTCGGTTACAGGGCGGGCAATCGCACCGACGGCAAGGCTGTGGAAATAGTCGTCAATAAAGGTAACGAATACCAGACAGGCGGTCAGCAGCTTCGCCCCGCGACGGCCTTTGATGTGCTGTTTTGCCCAATCGGCAAATGCTTGGTTGCTGCCGGAATGCGTCAGCAGGGAAGTGAAAATCCCCAAAAGCACCAAGAAGAGTAGGATTTTGGGTTTGCCCAAGGACCAATCGCCGTCCGCCCAAGTCAGGCTGACTGCCATGTCTTTTAAGTGAACCAAGGCATCAAGTGGATTACTGCCTACCAGCAAGAATGAGCCTACGATAATGCCGACACCTAAGGACAGCAATACACGGCGCGTTGCAATGGCCAAGGCGAGCGCGATGGCTGCCGGGACGATAGATAAAATAGAATTCGAATAATTAATAAGTTGCATAATTATATTGTGTATAAGCGGTGAAATATTTTCAGAAGGCCTAAATTGGAAGACGGATAACAAAATACCCACTGCCTCTGACATATGGGTATTTTATCATCTAACACATCATCATGCCGTCTGAAAAATCGGACTACTGCAGATTTAGCGCGAGGAACAAAGTATTGCCGTCGCGTTGTACCAAAAGCGGTACGTTTTTGCCTGAGCTTTCCAATGCGCTACGGAAAGTGGATTCGTCATTGACGCTGATTTGGCTGACGGCAATGATTTCGTCGCCGCGTTTGAGGCCGGCACGTTCGGCCGCGCCGCTAACGCGCAGAACGATTAAGCGTTGTTTACCGTCTGCGTTTTCAACCTGCAGGGTAACGCCTGTATTTTCAACGGTGAATCCGTCATGGCCGCTTTCGTGTTGCGGGTGTTCGGCTTCTTTTGCAGAAGTTTCCGTTTGTTCGGCTGCGCTGCCAAGTTTGACTTTGACATCGGTTTGTTTGCCGCTGCGCCAAATGCTCAAAGTTACTTCTTTGCCCGGCATAATCGAGCCGACCATAACTGGCAAATCGCTGGAAGCGCGGACTTCTTCGCCGTTAACTTTGCGTACGATGTCGCCAACCTGCAAGCCTGCTTGTTGTGCCGCGCTGTTTGGCATGATTTTTGCAATCAGTGCGCCACTTGCTTTGTCCAAACCGAAAGATTTGGCCAAATCATAAGAAACTTCTTGAATAACCACGCCTAATTGGCCGCGTTGGACTTTGCCGTTGGCTTTTAATTGATCGGCCACATTCATGGCAACATCAATCGGAATAGCAAACGAAATACCCATGAAACCGCCGCTGCGGCTGTAAATTTGCGAGTTGATGCCGACTACTTGGCCGCGGAGGTTGAATAACGGGCCGCCTGAGTTGCCGGGGTTGATGGCAACGTCGGTTTGGATGAACGGCGTGTAGTTTTCATTTGGCAGGCTGCGGCCTTTGGCGGAGACGATGCCGGAGGTTACACTGTTGTCAAAGCCGAAAGGCGCGCCGATGGCGGCTACCCATTCGCCCGGTTTCAAATCTTTCGGATTGCCGATTTTGACAACCGGCAAGTCTTCTTGTGGCTCGATTTTTAAGAGGGCAACGTCGGATTGGGCGTCTGAGCCGACCAGTTTGGCCGTGTATTCGCGTTTGTCGTTGAGCAGGACTTTGATATTGCCCATGCCGGCAACCACGTGGGTATTGGTCAGGATATAGCCGTCTTTGCTGATGATGAAGCCGGAACCGAAATTCAAAGCGTCGCTTTCGGTATCTTCTTGCGGCATGTCGGGCATATTGGGAACAAGGCGCTTGAAGAACTCGTAAAACGGATCGTTGTCGGGGAATTGGCTCAGATCCATGCTATGGTCGTCATCCGGTGTCGCAGAGCGTTTTGCCGGTGTCGCTTGAATATTGACGACGGCCTGTCCTTCGTTTTGTACCAGTTGGGCGAAGTCGGGCAGCAACATACCGACTTTTCCGTCATCGGTATTGGTTTCTATGCGTTGAACGAGTTCTTTGTTTTCGTCTTTGCCGAAAAAGGTGCTGACTTTGTCGCAACCTGAAAGAAGGGAAGCTGAGAGAACAGCAAGGGCCAGATATGTGTTTGTTTTAATATTCACGAAAGTTCCTTTTGCCGGCGCCTATCGTATTGTCGGCATGCGTTTGAATCGGCAGGCAGTTTTATTGTTTGAATGCTGTTTAAATGTATAAGGTAGGATTTTTACACTTTAATGGTTTTTTTTCAAGCATTTCATTTTAAATGAAAAAATGATAATTGGGATTTTATTGTTTTAAGGCCGTCTGAAAGCTTTGGAATATGACCTGTCCGTCGGTTCGCTTCTTTCAGACGGCCTTTAAATTGTCGTCAGTCGTGTTGATCCAAATGGTAGATCTGCGCTACGGCATCGATTAATTCGCTGTTGTCCGAGCCCGCTTTATTGAGCGTGCGTGTCGGAGAGTGGAGCAGTTTGTTGGTCAACTGGATGGAGAGGCGTTCGAGGACATCCTCGGCGGATACGCCTTTTGCCAGTTGCTTCATGGCATTTTCCAATACTTGGCGGCGTGCACGTTCACCTTCGTCGCGCAAGGCGCGGATAAGCGGAACGCTTTGGCGGTTTTTCTGTAGGCGGATAAATTCGCTGACTTTTTCTTCCACCATGCTTTCAGCCGCCGCCGCTGCTTTTTTGCGCGCATCTTTACCGCTTTGGACAATGTCCATCATGTCGTCTACGGTATAGAGATATGCGTCTTCCAATTCGCCGACTTCGGCTTCGATATCGCGCGGAACAGCCAAATCCAGCAGGAAAACAGGCATGTTGTGGCGTTTTTTCAATGCGCGTTCGACCATGCCTTTGCCGACGAGTGGGAGTTGGCTGGCAGTGGAAGAAACAACCACGTCGTAATCGTGAAGAATATCGGGCAATTCGTTCAGCAGGCAAGCTTCGGCGTTGACACCGAGTTTGTCGCACAATTCCTGCGCGCGCTGGTGTGTACGGTTGGCAACGGTAATGAGCTTGGGATTTTTGGCGGCAAAATAAGTGGCCACCAGTTCAATCATTTCGCCTGCGCCGATAAAGAGGACGTTCAGATCGGAAATGGAAGGGAAGATTTGCTCTGCCATTTTGACCGATGCAGAAGCCATGGAGACGGAGTTTTCACCGACAGCAGTGTCGGTACGCACTTCTTTGGCAACGGCAAAGGTTTTTTGAAACAGGGCGTTTAAGTGGGTATTGATGCTTTCTTGTTCTTGCGCAACGCGGACGGCATCTTTGATTTGACCGAGAATTTGCGGTTCGCCCAGGACCATGGAATCCAAGCCGCAGGCGACGCGGAAGGCGTGGCGGACGGTTTCATTATTATCTAAGGTATAGAGGTAGGGGCGGATTTCTTCGACAGGCAGATTGTGATATTTTGCCAACCAGTTGATGATTTTTTCGGATTCGCCGACGCAGTAAAGCTCGGTGCGGTTGCAGGTAGAAAGAATGACTGCTTCTTCCGCCGCCTCGCTGCGCGCGAGGTTGGACACGGCATCCGGCAAATTTGCAGCAGCAAATGCCAGTTTTTCGCGTATGCTCAAGGGCGCGGTTTGGTGGTTGAGTCCGACGACGGTAAGTTGCATGGTTATGGTATGACCGGGTAGTGTGTGTGGTGGCTATTATAGCTTAAGTGGGCTTTAAAATGAATGTGTTGGGGGATAAGATACGATGAGGTTTGCCATCGAAAAGGCCGTCTGAAAAGATTCAGACGGCCTTTTTATCAAGAAAGGCTTAAACGGCTTCTGCTTCTTCTGCCAAGAAACCGCGCAGTTTTTGCATGGCTTTGGCTTCGATTTGGCGGATGCGTTCGGCAGATACGCCGTATTCGGCAGCCAATTCGTGCAGGGTCAAACCGCCGTCGTCTTGTAACCAGCGGCTTTCAACGATACGGCGGCTGCGGTCGTCCAGTTGCGCCAAGGCGTTTTGCAGACCTTCGGTTTGTAGGGCGTAGTGGGCTTGTTTGGACAACTGACGGCTAGGCTCTGCATCGTGGTCGGCCAACCAGTCGATAGGGGCAAAGTTGTCCTCGTCATCGTTGTTTTCTGCCATGATGCCGATGTCGTGGCCGGTCATGCGTTGTTCCATTTCCAAGACTTCGGACAATTTGACGCCCAAATCGTCGGCGATTTCTTGCGCTTCTTTTGGAGACAAGGCATTCAGGTTTTTACGCATGCTGCGCAGATTGAAGAACAGTTTGCGCTGCGGTTTGGTTGTGGCAACGCGGACCAAACGCCAGTTGCGCAAAATGAATTCGTGGATTTCGGCTTTAATCCAATGCACGGCAAACGAAAACAGGCGCGCGCCGCGACTTGGTTCGTAGCGTTTGACGGCTTTCATCAGGCCGATATTGCCTTCTTGAATCAGGTCGGCTTGGTTGAGGCCGTAGCCGTCGTAACCGCGTGCAATGGATACGACGACGCGAAGATGGGACAGAATAAGCTGTTTGGCGGCATTGAGATCGCCTTTTTGTTGACGTTCCGCTAGTTGTGTTTCTTCTTCGGCGGTCAGCATTGGAATGCTGTTGACAGTATGAATGTATTGCTCGAGGCTACCGTTGCCGCTGTGGATAACGGGTAATGCAAAAGCTTTATTCATAAAAGGATGCTCTCCTTGATTAGGCCGTCTGAAAACGGCTTTTTGTTTATTGTGTGACAAGCAGTATAACACTGCCTGTGGTTTGTTTTGTTATGGGTTGGATTTTTTCTGTAAATTAACGATAGATTCAATAGTTTTTACTGCTTGAATCTCAAGGGTTGATTGTCTTAGAAAATTTGAGTGATTTGCTAGGTTTTGGCTAAGTATATTACAAACATTTCTGTATGTAAATAGTTTTAGTAATAAAAAAGACCTTGTATAACAAGGTCTTAAATTTTTTATTCTGGTTTCTTCCGGCCAATCAGGATAAGGAATACGCCGATAACGGCCAAAATGCTGATAAGCCATGTTGAGCCGCCTGCTTTCATATAAGGCGTTTCGCCGATATAGCCTTTGACGTGGCCTTCGAGGACGGTTTCTGTATCCGGTTGGGCTTCGGCAACAATCGTGCCTTTAGGGGAAATAATGGCGGTCGCACCGGTATTGGTGGCGCGAACCATGTAGCGGCCCAGTTCCATTGCTCGCGCTTGGGACTGTTGAAGCTGCTGATACATGGCATTGGATTTGCCGTACCACGCCATATTGCTGATGTTGGCGAGTAGGGTAGAGCGTTTCGCCGTTGCGATGAGTTCGTCGCCGAAACCGTCTTCATAGCAGATATTGAAGGCGACTTTTTGATCTTTCATCACCAAAGGCGCTTGGTTGTCGCCGCCTTTTTGAAAGTCGGACAAAGGCATATCCATCACTTTATAGAGGCGCTCGGTAATGGCGGGCAATGGCTTGTATTCGCCAAATGGAACGAGATGGTTCTTGGCGTAGTAGGGGATGACATCGGAAGTGCTGTTGTGATATTCGCTCAAATTGATGACTGCATTTTCGTAGCCGTTGCCGTCGGGCGTATATTGGCTTATACCGATGGCCAACGCGCTGCCGTTGCTTTGCGCCTGTTCGGCGAATTGTTCCAAGATACCTTCGGGCAGGTCTTGGCGCATCAGCGGCAGGGCGGTTTCAGGCAGGATGACGATGTCGGCACTGGTTTTGCTGATTTGTTCGTAGTATTTCTGAATGGTCGGGATGATTTGCTCTTCCTTCCATTTCAGATTTTGCTCGATATTGCCTTGAATCAGAGCAACCGTGCTGGTGCTGCCGTCAGGGCGGGTGTATTCGGTTTGTTGGGAAATGTAGCCGACGGAGCAGAGCGCAACGATAAGGAATAAGGGCAGCAGGCGGTGTTTCAGACGGCCGTGGTTGTCAATCAGCAACACCAGCCATGCGCTGAGGAAAGCGGTTGCCAGCGTAACCATGTGAATGCCGCCCAAAGGCGCGAAGCCTGCCAACGGGCTATCTTTGATGATTTGGGAATAGCCGATTGCGCCCCAGCCGAATCCGGTCAGGAAACGTTCGCGGGCAAATTCTGCCAGCGTCCACAAAATCGGCAGCAGGAGGCCGGTTTTGGCCCAGCGCGCCAGGTTGCATTTTCTCCACACCCAAAAACAGATGGCCGGATAAAGCGCAAGAAATGCCGGCAGCAGGAAGGTGAGGGGGATGGCGTATGAATCCGGCAGACCCGAAACATCATGCAGGGCAGTGTGTATCCAATAAAACTGCGCCGTATAACCGATTAATCCGAACAGATAGGCAGTCATGACGGCAAAGCGCGGACGCAATTCAATCAGGCGTATTAGTGCGCCAAACAACAGCGGCATCAGCCAGAAATGATAATAGGGGGCGAAAGTGAACGGCGTCGCGGCAGCAATCAAGATGACCAGCGGCCAGTAAAGCAGCGGATGTTGCCAATATTGTTCGAGTTTACGGAAAATATTCATGCTTTAAATGGTATTGAGGCCGTCTGAAAAGTTTTCAGACGGCAGGGAAACAAAATCAGTCTTTTTGAAACAATTGCATTGCAGGTAGGACGATTGCGCAAGCCAATGCACCGGCGGCTACTCCGACCACCAGATTGGCGATATGTTCCATTATGCCGCTGTCCCAATGCTGTGCGTGGAGGAAATCGTGCAAAAAGCCAAGGTTGTGGGTGATCAGTCCGCCGCCAACCAAGAACATCGCCAGCGTGCCGACAATGCTCAAGCCGCGCATAAACCAAGGCATAAATGAAATCAAACCGCGTCCGATGCCTTGTACGGCGGCGCTTTTTTGGCGCATCAACATCATGCCGAGGTCGTCAAGTTTGACGATAATGCCGACCAAACCATAGACCAATGCCGTCATGCCGACACCGATGGCGGCCATAACCAAAGAACGCGTCATCAGGTCATATTTTTCAACGACGCCCAGCGCGATAATAATAATTTCGGCGGAGAGGATGAAATCTGTGCGGACCGCGCCTTTCACTTTTGTTTTTTCGTCTGTGACTTCAGGCTCGGCATCGTGTCCGTCTTCGTGTTCATTGCGGTGCAAGAATTTGTGCAACAGTTTTTCCACGCCTTCAAAACACAAATAAACACCGCCGATCATCAACAAGGGCGTAATCAGCGCAGGCACGAAAGCGGAAAGCAACAGCGCAAGCGGCACCAGAATCAGCTTGTTGACCAGAGAGCCTTTTGCCACCGCCCAAATAATCGGCAATTCGCGCTCGGCGGATACGCCGGTTACCTGATTGGCGTTGAGCGCCAAATCGTCACCGACCACGCCGGCGGTTTTTTTGGCGGCGACTTTGGTCATCATCGCTACGTCGTCCAAAACGGCGGTAATGTCGTCCAAAAGCGTAAAGAGAGAGGCGAAGGCCATAATGTTGTCCGGATAAAATCAAATAAACGCGCGATTATATATGAAAATTCAGTTGCTTGAATGTTTTTCAGACGGCCGTTGACGGAAATTAACCAAAGGCCGTCTGAAAATGCTATTTCGGCGTATAACGTCCCGCCATGGCTTTATACACCATATTTTCGTATTTTAAGGCTTCATAGCGTTGGTTCAGCAGGTTTTGAGCCGAGCTGTATTCTGAATTCAAAGCCTCCAGCCAGTCTTTCAGTTCGTTTTTACCATGCTGGTAGCGTACTTGATAGTAATGGCTGTTTTTCTTGTCCAACTGATAACGCTGTTCTTGATTGGCAAGGCCGGCCTGCGCGTTTTTGTAGGCAAGGTAGTTGGTGTTGACCTCGTTAAGCGCGGTGGTCAGGGCTTTTTCAAAATTCAGCTTGGCACTGTCCATCTCCGCTTGTACGGTTTTGTCTTTCCATTTCATGGTCTGCCAATTAAGGAAAGGCAGATTGATGGTGGCCGAGCCGCCCAACATGGGGATATTGAACGTGCTTTTCGCTTTATCGGAAGACGTACTCAAACTTGCACCCAAAGTAATCGACGGATACCAACTGCGTTTTTGCGCGTTGACCGATTGTTGCGACGCTTGCAGGCGGTATTCGGCGGCGCGCAGGTCGGGGCGGTTGGCCAAAACGGTAATCGGTACGTCCAAGTTCACACCTTTGACCGGCAACAGGCGGAATTGTGCCGGATCGGCGGCCATGTTTTCAGACGGCCTTAAATTCAACAAATTACGCAAAACCTGTTTTTGCGTATCCAAATTGTTTTGCAAAGACAACAGGCTGTTTTCCGCACTCAGCAATGACTGTTTGGCTTGGGTTGGCTGGCTTGAGTCGGCACGGCCGTAGCGAAACTTGGCATTCGCAATGCGGTTGATTTCCTGATATTGCTTCAGCGATTTTTTCGCCAACTCAATGGCTTCGTTCAGGTAGGCAATATTGAAATACGCATCGGCAACATTATTAATCAAAGTCAGGCGTGTGTTGGCCATGTCTTCATGCGTGGCTTGATATTCCCATACCTGAGCATCGGCAGTGGCACTGAGTTTACGCCATAAATCCAATTCGTAGCTCAAGCCAAGCTGGCTGCTGAAGGTATTGCCGTGGCTGCCGGTTTTCAGGTTTTTAGAAGCGTTTGCGCCCAATGAGCCGCTGAATGAAGGTACCAAATCCGCACCCAAAATATTGGCTTGATACAAAGCTTTGTTGACGCTGATGGCCGCCTGTTTCAAATCGACATTGTTGGTCAGCGCCTGCTCCATCAGCGCGTTGAGCTGCTGGCTTTGGTAGATTTCCCACCAGTTGCCGTTGACATCGTAGCGTTCGGCAGTTTCCGCCGCGCTCATGACTTGGCCGGTCGCTTCCAGAGTCAGGTTCGGATTGGCTTTAGGTGCGGCGCACGCACTTAGGGCAAGGGCAACAGCCAATGATAAGGCTGCTTGGGAAAAAGGTTTCGTCTTCATAAAAATCTTTCGGGTAACAGCATTTCAGACGGCCCAAGATAATAGGCCGTCTGAAACATAATCAATCCTGAGCCAGTGCATCAATCGGGTTAAGCTTGGAAGCTTTGTTGGCAGGCATAAAGCCGAACGCGACGCCGATTGCGGTGGAGCAGACCACTGCGCCGATGACGGAAGTCATGGAAATGCTCATCGGGAAGTCGGTAACAAAATAGTTGAACACCAGGCTGATGCTTGCGGACAACAATACGCCTGACAGGCCACCGATGATACAGATTAAAACGGCCTCAATTAGGAACTGTTGCAAAATATTGTTGCGGCGTGCGCCGATTGCCATGCGGACGCCGATTTCTTTGGTGCGCTCGGTAACGGAGACCAGCATGATGTTCATCACGCCGATACCGCCGACCACCAAAGAGATGACCGCGATGGAAGAAATTAGCAGCGTCATGGTGCCGGTCGTGCTTTCAACCATTTCTTTGATGCTGTCGCTGTTGTTCATAAAGAAGTCTTCTGTACCGTGGCGTGCTTTCAGCAGCTCGGTCAGGCTTTTTTCGGCGACTTGCGTGTTGGCATCGTCTTTGATTTTGACAACGATGGAGTTGGTATGGCTCTCGCCGGTAATTTGGTGCATGACCGTTGTATAAGGCGACCAAAGCATCAGCGAGTCAGAGTTGCCGAACGAGTTGTCATCCTTTTTCATAATGCCGATGACGGTTAGCGGGCGTTTTTTGAAAAGGATGGTTTTGCCTAAAGGATTGACACCTTCGCCGAAGAGTTTGGTTTTGGTGTTTTGGTCGATGACGACGACTTGAGCATCGTTTTTTACATCGTCATCATCAAACAGACGGCCTTCTTCCAATTTCAAACCGCGCACGTCGAAATATTGTTCGCCTACGCCGTAAAGCGAGGCGGTCAGGTCGGTGTTGCGGTAGGTCAAGGTGCCGCCGGAGTTGGTTTGAGGGGTGGCAGAGGCGACGTAGCTTTGTTGGCTGATGGCTTTTGCGTCATTAATCGTCAGCGTTTTGATTCGTCCGCTGCGGCGGTCGCCAAAACCACGGCCGGGGAAGATGCTGATGGTGTTTGTACCCATCGAATTGATGTCTTCCAAGATTTTTTGTTGCGAGCCATTACCCAATGCCACTACCGATACCACCGAGGCGATACCGATGATAATCCCCAGCATGGTCAGCAGCGAACGCATCTTGTGCGCCATAATCGCCTGCACAGACATTTTGAATGCTTCCATAAATTGATCGTAATAAAACGACCAGGAAGCTTTTTCTTTAATCCTCTCCACTTTGCTTAGCGGGATATCGGGATTTTTAGATGTATCCGAAATAATCTGACCGTCGCGGATTTCGATGACGCGATTTGCGTTTGCTGCAATACCCGGATCGTGGGTAACCATAATCACGGTATGCCCGTCTTCGTGCAGCTTGTGGATGATTTCCATCACGTTTTTACCGCTGGCGGTATCCAATGCGCCGGTCGGTTCGTCGGCAAAGATGATTTCGCCGCCGTTCATCAATGCGCGGGCAATCGAAACGCGTTGTTGCTGACCGCCGGAAAGTTCGCTGGGTTTGTTGCCTTCTTTATTTTGCAAGCCCAAATCGCCCAACAGTTTTTCCGCACGTTCCGCGCGCTCTTTGCTGTCCATACCCATATATACGGCAGGCAGGGCGACGTTGTCCCGGGCGGTCAGCGAGCTTAACAGGTTGTAACGCTGGAAAATAAAGCCGAAACGCTCACGGCGTAAAGCCGCCAGCTCATCCGGCTGCATTTGCGATGTTTCGATGCCGTCGATTTGATAAGAGCCGGAGGTGGCGGTATCCAGACAGCCCAAGATATTCATTAGCGTTGATTTGCCTGAACCGGACTGGCCGATAATCGCCACAAAGTCGCCTTTCTCAATAGAAAGGCTGACATCTTTCAATACATGCACACGGTTTTCACCGCTACCGAAAAAACGGTTGATATTCTTACATTCGATTAAACTCATAATCTTTCCGGGCGAAAAATAGAAATACAGGAACTAAGGCCGTCTGAAACACAGCCAAACCTTTCAGACGACCTTAATCAATCAGCGAGGAGGGCCGCCACCCATCATCGCGCGTTCACTGCTCTTATTCTTTTCATCTGCGCTCATTTCAGAAACGATCACTTTTTCGCCTTCTTTCAAGCCGCTTTTGATTTCGGTATTCATGCTGTCTTTCAAACCGACGGTCACTTCGCGTTCTACCGCTTTATTGTCTGCGCCCAAAATGCTGACATAGGATTTGCCGTTATGCTTTTTCACGGTCAGTGTCGGTACCAGTAAAACATTCTTTACGCCGTTGATTTCGATCGTATTTTGAGTGGTCATGCCGATAGAAAGTTTGCCTTCGGGATTCGGCACCAGGGCGCGGGCATAGTAGTAAATCGCATTGGAAGTCGTGTCCGTGCTGCTGGTGTAGTTGCCCAAAGACATGGTGGTCAGGCCGGGGTCGACACTGTCTAATTTCGCTTTAATCGGGGTGTCCGGCTCGGACAAAATGGTGAACGAAATATCCTGACCGGCTTTGACTTTCGTGATGTCGCCTTCGGCAATCTGCATTTTGTTTAACATGGTTTCCAGATTTGCCAGCTGGATAATGGTCGGCGTAGATTGCGCCGCATTGACGGATTGGCCTTCTTCAACAGGAATGGCGACCACGGTGCCGTCCATGGTGGCGGTAATCCGCGTGTGGCCCAGTTCGGATTCGGCTGTATTAATCGAGATTTTTGATTGTTTGATGGAGGCCTTCAGTTCGGCGACATTCGCTTTAGCTGCGGCTAAAGAGTCTTGTGCAGATTCCAAGTCTTCCTTGGAAGTTGCCTGTTCTTTCCATAAGGCAAGTTCGCGTTTATATTTTTTCTCCGCACTGGAAAGCGCGATTTCGGCAGAAACCAATTTTGCCTGATAGGTTTCCAGTTTGGATTTTTCGGTATTTAAGGTATTGATCTGATTGGTTGAGTTGATTTCCGCAATCAGATCACCTTTTTTCACTTGTTGGCCCAGTTTCACATACAGTTTTTTAATCTGACCTGAAGCTTCCGCGCCTACGGATACTAAATTGGAAGGTGAGATTTCGCCGGTTGCCGACACGGTTTGACGGATATCGCCGCGTTTGACTACTTCAGTAATAAAAGAAGACTGAGGCTCAGGCTTCATCAAAGACCAGCCGCCGAAAGCCGCTGCTACTACAACAGCCGTACCGGCCGCCCACTTGAAAACTTTAGACATATAAAAGGAACCAATTCAATAAAATAACGTCGCAGACAAGCAACAAATGTATTGATAGAAACAAAAAAACAACTGGATTTTACTGTAAAGACCAAGGCCAACCAAGAGACGGTCGGCTAAAATTGAAGTTTAACTTATTGAAATAAAAAATAAAAGAATAAAAATATTTTTCAGAACTTGTACCTCGTTTACATAAATTCCCAAACTCCCTCCGAATCTGAACATTTAAGCCGCAAGAAAACGACTATAATATTCATGTCTTATTCCAATTATTAACGACACAAATAAAATGAAACACCAACAAGGCTTCACGCTTATCGAGCTGCTGATAGTCGTTTTGATTGCGGCCATTCTCGCTACCATCGCATATCCGTCTTATCAAAACTACATCCGCCAAACGCGCCTTGCCACCGTCCGCACGCAGATGCTGCATAACGCCCAACAACTCGAACGCTATTACACTCAAAAAAGTACATTTAAGAAATTTCCTCCTGAAACCTTACAGCAGAATCAATATTTCAATATTAGTTTTTCCGAAGGTACGGCTTCTATGCCTAATCCTTCCGATTCAGGTTATATTTTGAAGGCTGTACCCAATAAAGAAACCAATGCCGATGAAACTTGTACTGTTTATTACAACGACAGCGGTATCATTTGGGCAAACAGCGATAAACAAAACTGCCCCGGTTATGAAATACCAAAATCGGAATAAATCGAAATATAAAAGGCCGTCTGAATTTCAGACGGCCTTTTGGATGGTTTGGCTGTATAAGCAGATGAGCCTCAATAGGGCAAAGATCAGTAATCTTGTTCCGATGTGAAGTCAATCTTAGCCTTTGCGGCGCGGTTCATCAGGGCGGATGCGGGAAGCCAGCTGGTCGAGGATGCCGTTGACGAATTTATGGCCGTCGGTGCCGCCGAAAGTTTTGGTAACTTCGATGGCTTCGTTGATGATGACAGGATAGGGGGTTTCAGGCATGGTGCTCAGCTCATGGCAGGCAACCAGCAAAACGGCGCGTTCGATAGGACTGAGGTCTTTTTCGTCGCGGTCAAGCAGGGGGCTGATTTTTTCCATGTATTCTTCGGCATGGGTTTGTGCGCCGAAAAACAGTTTGTTGAACAGCTCTTCATCCATATTGGGCGCTTGGGACAGTTCGCGGATGTTTTTGGCGATTTCGGGAGCGGCGGTTTTGTTGATGCCTGCTTGATAAATGGCTTGTACGGCAAGCTCGCGTGCGCGGCGGCGTGGGCTTTTCATGGGTATTCCTTGTGAAGAGGGCCGATGGTTGTCGGCTAAATATTGAATGATTCAGACGGCCTCAATGTCATGATTGGGAGGCCGTCTGAAAATATGCGGTATTCAATACGGGGAGAAGTTTATTCTTCGTCGTCTTCGTATTGTTCTGACAAAAGATGGTTGACCAAGTTGGCACATTCTACGGCAACTTTGGCGGCATCGGAGGCTTTTTCTTCGATGCGTGCAACGGCCTGTTCGTCGTTTTCGGTCGTCAGGATGGCGTTGGCAATCGGGATGTTGTAGTCAAGGGCAACGCGGCTGACGCCTGCGCCGGATTCATTGGATACCAATTCAAAGTGGTAAGTTTCGCCGCGAATGACAACGCCGATGGCAATCAGGGCATCGAATTGTTCGGATGAAGCGAGGTTCATCAGCGCGATAGGCACTTCAAGCGCGCCGGGAACGGTGGCAAGCGTGATGTTGTCTTCGGCTACGCCCAATTCTTTTAAGGTGCGGCAGCAAACTTTGACCATTTCGCTGCCGATTTCGTTGGTGAAGCGGGCTTGAACAATGCCGATGCGCAGGTTGGTGCCATCGAGGCGTGGTTCGATAATGTTCATGATGATTCCTTCAATATTTGTGAAATAGGGATTCTGCTCGGTTTCAGACGGCCTTGTTATAAAGGAGGCCGTCTGAAACGAAATGGGGATGGGTTATTCTTGCGGCTGCCAATCGGCAACGGCTTGGAACTCGCCGTCTTCGTTTAATTCCCACGCGCTGCCTTCTGCCTGAGTCAGCAGGGGCGCGATGTCGGGATTGTCTGCGGTAATGGCGGAGAGGCTGACAATGCTGAAGTTGTCGGGATTGTCGGTGTATTCGTCGGTTTCGTCGCCGCTGAAAATACGCCAGCCGCTGTCGTTTTCAAATACGGGGGCTTCGCGGTAGAGGAAGCCGACGGGTTCGCCTTGTTCGGCGACGGTGTTGGTGACGATGCAGCGGTCGAGCGCTGCGGCCAATGCTTGGGCAAATTTGTTCATGGAGTTGGCAAAGAGATGATTTGGCATGATTTTACACGATTCGCCGCTTTTCCGCACGGATGTGTGCCGGGGCGGTTTGATGGTACAATGTCGGTCGAGCGCCGTCAGGTTTGAACATGACGGCTTTTGATTGTTTATCGGCTTGAGGGACGCAAGAAACAATGAGCCAAAATAAAAAAGTTGCCGGTGTAGCCTTTTTATTTTGTTTCACTGCGGATGAGGCGTATTTTCGGGCTGTTTTTTGAAAGTATGGAATGAAACCTGATTTGCTCAAACAGCAGGCGCATCGAGCGATTCAAAAGCGTCTGGGCTATGAGTTCCGCAATATGGAGCTGCTTCAGCAGGCTTTGACCCACCGCAGCTACAATGCCAAACACAATGAGCGTTTTGAATTTGTCGGCGATTCGATTTTGAACTATTCCGTGGCGCGGATGTTGTTTGACGCGTTTCCGAAATTGTCGGAAGGCGAGTTGTCGCGGATGCGTGCGGCTTTGGTGAATGAAGGCGTGTTGGCTGAAATTGCGTTGGAAATGAATGTCGGCGACGGTTTGTATTTGGGTGCCGGCGAGTTGAAGAGCGGCGGTTTCAGACGGCCTTCGATTTTGGCCGACGCGATGGAGGCGATGTTTGCGGCGGTCAGCTTTGACGCGGATTTTTCTGCGGCGGAAAAAGTGGTTCGCCATTTATTTGCGGAACGCGTAAAACGCGCGGATTTGAACATCGGCAAAAAAGACAGTAAAACCGCTTTGCAGGAAGCCTTGCAGGCACGCCGCTTTGCCCTGCCGAAATATCGAATCGAAGAGCAGGCGGAGCAGACGGCTGATGCGATGTTTGTGATTTCCTGTGATTTGGGCGAACTTGGCTTTATCTGCAATGCGCGCGGCAGCAGTCGGAAAGTGGCCGAGCAAAAAGCGGCATGTGAAGCCTTGGAATGGTTGGAACAGAAGTTCCCTTTAAAAAAATCTAAAAAATAATATTTCAGACGGCCTTTGAGAAAATGCAAAGGCCGTCTGAAACAATCAAGAAAGTCATATATAAATGGATATCGAAACCTTTTTGCAAAACGAGTCACAACACCCGACGGATTATCGTTGCGGCTTTGTGGCCATCGTGGGTCGCCCGAATGTCGGCAAGTCCACGCTGATGAACCATTTAATCGGTCAGAAAATCAGTATTACCAGTAAAAAAGCACAAACCACGCGCAACCGTGTAACAGGTATTTACACCGACGACACGGCGCAATTTGTGTTTGTCGATACGCCGGGTTTTCAAACCAATCACCGCAATGCTTTGAACGACCGTCTTAATCAAAACGTAACCGAAGCGTTGAGCGGCGTGGATGTGGTGGTTTTTGTGGTGGAAGCCATGCGCTTTACCGATGCCGACCGCGTGGTGTTGAAGCAGTTGCCTAAGCATACGCCTGTGGTATTGGTGGTCAATAAAATCGATAAAGACAAAGCCAAAGACAAATTTGCGCTTGAGGCGTTTATCAATGAAGTGCGCCAAGAGTTTGAATTTGCCGCCAGCGAGGCAGTCAGCGCGAAACATGGTCTGCGTATTGCCAATCTGCTGGAATTGCTCAAGCCGTATCTGCCGGAAAGTATCCCGATGTATCCGGAAGATATGGTGACGGACAAATCCAGCCGATTCCTGGCGATGGAGATTGTGCGCGAAAAATTGTTCCGCTATTTGGGCGAAGAGTTGCCATATGCGATGAATGTTGAAGTGGAGCAGTTTGAGGAAGAGGAAAGCGGACTGTTCCGCATTTATATCGCGGTGTTGGTCGATAAAGACAGCCAAAAGGCGATTTTGATTGGCAAGGGTGGGGAGAAATTGAAGAAAATTTCTACTGAAGCCCGCCTTGATATGGAAAAATTGTTTGATACCAAAGTCTTCTTGAAGATTTGGGTGAAAGTGAAATCCGGTTGGGCAGACGATATTCGTTTTCTGCGCGAATTGGGTTTGTAATGTAATGTGTTTGAACAAAGGCCGTCTGAAAAATTTTCAGACGGCCTTTTGTTTGATTAAGCCAATAATTCAGCCAGGCGTTTGACGATTTCATCTGCCGCTTGGCGTTTCGATGTTTCCGGAAATGAGGTTTCAGCAAGGTCATCAATAATGGTGATTTGATTGGTTGGCTTACCCATGGAAACGGAAACTTGGTTGGCTACCAGCATAGGTACGTTTTTGCGCAAACGTTTTGCCCGTGCAAATTCCAAAACCTGATGGCTTTCTGCAGCAAAGCCGACGCAGAATGGTCGAGAAGGCAAGGCGGCAACGGATGCGAGAATATCCGGATTTTCCGTCAGTTCGATAACCGGGGGCTGATTGCCGTTTTTCTTCAGTTTCTCGTTGCTGCTGTTTTTGACTTTATAGTCTGCAACAGCTGCAACGGAAATAAAGACATCTTGTTTCGGAATATGGCGATGAACCGCCTGATACATGGCTTCTGCGTTGACAGCCTGTTCAGAATGAGTTAAGCCTGCGGGCAAGGCCGTCTGAATTTGACCGTAAATCAGCGTGACCTCCGCTCCGGCAGCACGGCAGGCACGCGCTAAAGCTATGCCCATTTGTCCGCTGGAAATATTGGTAATGCCGCGAACAGGATCGATGGCTTCAAACGTTGCGCCGGCTGTAATCAGAACTTTTTTACCGCTCAGTAGCTTGGGTGTCCATAAATCCTCTAGCAAATCAGCCAGATCGACCGCTTCGACCATCCTGCCAGTGCCTGTTTCGCCGCAAGCCTGTTCGCCGCTGTTTGGGTAAAACACGGTAATGCCGTCTGAAACCAGCTGCTCAATATTGCGCAGATTGGCAGGGTTGTTCCACATTTCGACATTCATTGCAGGCGCAACAGCCAAAGGGCATTTCCTGGCTGCTACCAAGTTGGTCAGTAGATTATCAGCCAATCCGTTGGCAATTTTGGCAATCGTATTGGCAGTTGCAGGCGCAATAAGAAATGCGTCGGCTTCACGCGTCAGATTGATGTGCGCCATGCCATTATTGGAAGCACCTGAATAGGTATCCGATAAAACAGGATTGCCGGTTAAAGCTTGGAAAGTCAGCGGGGAGATAAATTCTGTCGCAGAATCCGTCATCACTACTGATACAGAATGTCCTTGCTTTTTCAGTAGTCTGACCAGTTCACAAGATTTATACGTCGCAATACCGCCAGTAATGCCGAGGAGAATGTGTTTGCTCATAAATAACGGGTTCATTAAATGAGATATATAGGAATCAAATCAAATTAGATTTGTTCGATGTTGATTCTGGCCAGTTTTGCTTTAATCGCATTACCATATCTCTTTGGTAAGAATGCTGAAACCGCTCCGTTTTTCACTTCAGTCACATAACTGCAGACTTTAAATTCAGGAACAACATTGAGCGAGTAGTCCGGATTGACCAAAGGCGAAGCACTGGAGTACAGCGTCCATCTTGCCAGACTGCCGTCTTCATAATTAGTCGTTGCGTTAAAGCTGGTGACCCCTTCGCTGAAAGCGATTTGATAATTAGAGTAGAACTCGCCGGGAATTTTGTGTGCATTACAGAAATCAAATAATCTGTCATGTGCAAACAGATTCTGACGGATATAGGCCCACAATTCTTTTTCTAGAAAATCTTGGTCTGCAAAATGTCTGGAAGGGTAGCCCTCGTCAACAAAGTTTTGAATTCTTTCCTGCATATCTGGGACTGCACCCGCTTTAGCCCCCCACATACCCGCAAGAATCAGGGCAGTATGCGAGCCTGAGTCGCGAATAGTGTGGAATAGGGTGCCACTTTTTATCCATTCGGATACGGCTGCAGCATCACGATAGCAAATAATAGAATCTGCATCACGGAAAATAACGTATTCAACCTCGGGATCATTGATGGCAAGAAAGCGCCACATTGTACCCGGCCAGTTATCCAACGGTGCGCCAACTTTAATCACTTCGGCACCGTTATTTCTAAATCGTTGAATAGCTTCAGCCGATACAGAATCGTCGACATAAAAACGACATGTCCAACCGGGGAAAAGCACAGGCGCAAGCTGGGTATTTAATACGGCAGGCTCAATATATTTGGAATTATTGCCAAATAAAGAAAAGGAGATAATCCGTTTGCCGTTTTTTGGAGCTGGTGTTGGAGTGATTTCATGTTCTAGGTCTGGGATGGCTTTATCTTTTAGAACCAAAGCCTGATGACCGTAAAACCCGGTTTTTTCCCAGTTATCTAGAGCGCCGTAAGCATGTGCAAGTAAATCCAAAGCAGGAATATAGGTGCTATCCAGCTCTAGCGTTTTCATTTCAGCCTCAATGGCTTTTTCCCATTTCAATTGCTTCAGATAGGCATAAGCAACTTTATGATGATATTCGACAGATTGGGGATTGAGAAGGCAAAGAATCTCGGCACGTTTTAGCGCTTCCTCGTAATTTTCCTCTTCAATAAAAGAGTGATATGCTTGTTCAAATTTTTGTTGAATCTTTTCGTTACTCATAATAGGGACTATTCTAAATTTATGATTGTTTTATTGGAGAAAGTAGAGATTGTAAGAGTAGATGGGACTAAAGCGCCAGTAATATAGAGATATAGAGTGTTTGAATGTGGCAATTAAGAGTAAAGCCGCAGGAGTATTTATCTTTGGGTATCTGTTTTATCTATCGAACGATAAAATCCAATAAATTTTAAATTATTTAAATACAGATAGTTGTGAAAATTTTTAATTTTTTTTGAAATTGGGTGTTGACTGGTTTTGTTGTGAGGCGTATAGTTCGGTTCTTCGCTGCTGACGCGGTGAAGAAAACGAAGCAGACAGTATAACACAGTTAGTTA
>NZ_JBQCVH010000001.1:363619-365471 GCF_051958545.1 Neisseria sp. P0009.S010 | reverse complement strand
GAAGGTGGTCATGGAAAATCCCCTAAATGTCTTAGTAGGAATTTAGGGGATTTTGGGGAATTTTGCAAAGGTCTCAGATTATCTGAAAATAAGATTCAAGGTTTTCAGACGACCTTTTAGCGGGTAAATTGCTCTCTAGATTGTTGTTACCGTAAAAGGTCGTCTGAAAATCCTATCCGATCAAAAACAAACCGCCCTTTCGAGCGGTTTGTTTTCAGCTTAAACAGACAGTTATTGTTTTTTGCCGCCGAATACACCGAAGGCATTGTTACTTTTATCTTCTTTGTCATGATAACTGTATCGTCCCGCCATTTCGGCAGCTTTGTCACCGTAGAATCCGCCAGTTACAGAGCCTTGTGCATCTGAAGAAGTCCATTTACCGTTAAAGCTGCTGCCTGTAATATCTGCAGTAAAGGCTCGTTCATTCATGAACCATCTGTCACCACTATTGATTTTACCTGCGATAGTCTTGGTATCGAAGTTGACATCTGCGGTAAACGAACCGGTAGTACGGTAGCCTCCTGTATCACCCACCCAGTTTTCCTTATTATCCAAGTTGCGGGCACGGAAATTCAACACATCGCCGGCATACTTGGCTGTCCCTGACGGTAGAGAGGCACTCATTACCCCCTGAACAAACAAGGAGTAGGCATTATCGGCAAGTTTTGCCGCACCGAAGACAACATTGCTCAAATTGCCTGAAGCAACAAACGATTTGTAGTCCGAACCCAATTCAGTTCGATAGAGCTTGTTGGTAACAGGTGACAAAGCGATTGTCGTACCGTTGATAACGACTTTGGTCAAATCGGCGATATTCGATAAGAAGTATTGCTCGCCTGTTTCACCTTTTTTCAATTCAGCTGCGGCGGCATCATCTTTAGGTTTGGTTACGGGCGCATCAGGTTTGGCAACCGGCGCATCAGGCTGTCCGCCTGCTTGAGCTGCCGCATCTTGGCGTTTTGCACCAAACACACCGCGCGCCACTACGTCTTCATCACGTTGGTTTTTGCCTGCCGCACTATATGTACCGGCAAGTTGGTCTGCCTTCGCGCCAAAGAATCCGCCTTGCATCGTACCTTGCTTGTTGGAGAAGGTGTTGCCGTGCAAATCGCCATTGAAAGACAAATTTTCCGCCATATCGCGCGCATTGGATTTGACGACACCTGCAATCCTATCGCCACCGCTACCACCGCCAACCGTTTGATCGGAATAGCGGTTGATGCCGACATTGATGGTTTTTTGGTCGAAATTGACTCTTGCGGTAACATCGGTTGCTTTGGCGGCAGAATACAGATTGGCCAGCTTGGCTTGCGAACCGGTTTCAAAAATTTCTTGCAGACCTCTTGTATCGATCGGCAGTCCGTTTGGGAAATGCAGGCCGATGCCTTTATAGGTTGCATCCCCTCTTTGGGCTGCAACGGTATCGCTGCCTGATGGCGTGCCTTGGACAAACAACGCCTGTTTCACATCACGCAGATCGCTGACATCGGCAACACCGCCGTAACGAACGTCAGGCAGCAGGTCGCCGCTGTGTACCGCATATTGTGCTGCATCGGCTTTACCGCCGTTCGTACTTCTTTCGCCCAACGTGAACTCACCTGCTTTAACGTCTTTGGTATTAATGGCGACACCATCAAGTACGACGCTGTTTTTATCCGAAGCAGTCGGAGCTTCGGTTTTGGCATATTCCAAATCGCCGGTTTCACGCTTTTTCGCTACCAAGACACCGCCATCCAAAGCCTTGCTCATTACTTTGCCTTCACCGCCAAAACCTTGACCTGAATTGGCCTCATTGGCTTTCTTAGCTTCCTCAGCTTTCTTGGCCTCTTCAGCTTTCTTAGCGTCTTCAGCT
>NZ_JBQCVH010000001.1:348230-363519 GCF_051958545.1 Neisseria sp. P0009.S010 | reverse complement strand
TTCTTGGCTTCTTCAGCTTTCTTGGCTTCTTCAGCTTTCTTGGCTTCTTCAGCTTTCTTGGCTTCTTCAGCTTTCTTGGCTTCTTCAGCTTTCTTAGCGTCTTCTGTTTGTTTTGAATCACCTCCTCCGCCCGAGCCGGAATTATTGCCCGGCTGTTGCGGGGTCGGTGCAGACTGTGCAGACGGCGTGCCACCACCGCTTGAACCGCATGCACTCAATGCGATGCTGCAGGCAATCGCCAACATACTTAATTTAAATGATTCCTTCATGGTCAAACTCCTGAATGTGATAATGGTATTTTGGAATGATGGTGATAAAATATTTGATAATTATTTACATCAAACCAATTAAAATATACCGCAAATGCGGATAACCAAACGGTACTAAACTTGCATCAGTATGAAGGTCGTCTGAAAACAGAATTTATGAATCCGCGTATACAGATGTGTTTCAGACGACCTCTACTTATATCGTCAAACCATTAATGACGGTGCGGAACAAAGCCTTCCGGAGCTTCCGCACCTGCAGGCAGGTCAAATGTTTCGCGCAGAACGACTTTGTAGAACGCAAATGCATCTTTTGCACCTTGAATCGCTTCGGCTTCAGCTTCAGGACTTAAACCCAAAGCATTCAGATGCTCGACAAACGCACGCCAATGTTTGCCGCGGCCGTTCGGATGGGGGGCGAGGTGGCGCGCGCCGTGTTCGCCGGTGTAATCCAGTTTTTGCGCGTGTTTAAACAAAAATGCTGCGCCCAAATTGGAACCTTCGGCGCAATACAGCCAACCGATGGCTTTGTTGCCGGTTTCATGTGGCAACGGTTTACCGTATTCGTAAGGTTTGTCGCCCAAATCAGCCAAGTCTTGCGTTACCGCGTCGTAACGCGCCATGTATTCCAGCTCAGGAATGGCTTTGTTCAACTCGGAGTCTTTATAAATATGATCGACCGCTTTGTGGAACACTGATTGCAGTTTCAAAAATTTGATGTAATTCTCTTTGTTGGTAAACGGCTCGACAGACATAACCAAGTTGTCCACGCTATCGTGAATAGTTGTAGTTTGCTCTTTCAGCCGTTTGGCAAAAGTCAGCTCTTGTGTTTCGCTCATGTGAATATCCTTCATACAGTTTCAGACGACCTTCCGGCCGCCTTTATTTAAACAAGGTGGATTGGATAGATTTGAAAACGGACACGGGATGGAAGCCAAGGTTTGTGGGATTGGAAACCCACCAAACCTGGTTGAAAACAAACCATCGGGTTTCGTTATTTTATGAAATATTTTTTAAAAATATATATCATTCCAATTCAAATGGCAAGAGAATGGTTTGCAGCTACTTGCAACTACAAGATAATAACGGACAATTTTCCACCTTCGGCAAACAAGAGAGGCAGGCTTAACGGAAAATGATTCCTTAACCATAAAAAATATTGTTTACAAAGACATGACAACATCTCGGTAGACGCCGTCCTTGCCTCACCTGCGTCAAAACGGCATACTTTCGCCATACCGAGCCGCAGGTCGTCTGAAACCTGCCACACTGTCAAAAAGGAAGAAACAACATGAACCCTATCCGCCCCTTCTTAGACCATACTCCGCAAATTCACGAATCCTGTCTCATCGACGAAACCTCCGTCATCATCGGCGAAGTATCGCTTGCCGAAGACGTATCCGTTTGGCCGTATGCCGTGTTGCACGGCGACGTGAACAGCATCAGCATCGGCGCGCGCAGCAATGTACAGGACGGCAGTGTCTTGCACGTTTCGCACAAAAACGCGGAAAAGCCCGAAGGCTCACCCCTTATCATCGGCGAAGACGTAACCGTCGGACACAAAGTCATGCTGCACGGCTGCCGCATCGGCGATCGTGTGTTGATTGGGATGGGTACGATTATTCTGGACGATACCGTCATCGAAGACGACGTGATGATAGGTGCAGGCAGTTTGGTGCCGCCACGCAAACGTTTGGAAAGCGGCTATCTCTATGTCGGTTCGCCCGTCAAACAAGTCCGCCCGCTGACCGAAAAAGAAAAAGAATTTTTGAAATATTCTTCCGCGCATTATGTGCGGCTGGCAGGCCAACACAAGCAGTCAAAATAATTTTCAGGCGACCTTATATCCCTTAAAAAAGAAAGTTTTATGCACACACTCTACCTAGCCTCCGGCAGCCCGCGCCGCCGCGAAATTTTGGAAAACCTAGGATTCAAAGTTATCCGTATCCCTGCCGACATCGACGAAACGCCGCATTCCGACGAAAAAGCCGCCGATTATGTGCAACGTATGGCGCAGGAAAAAAATGCCGCCGCTGTCGAGCAATGGTTTGCCGCACACGACGCGTCGCCCGAATATCCGATTCTGACTGCCGACACTACGGTCGCCTATCAAAACCACATCCTCGGCAAACCGGAAACCGAAGCCCAAGCAGCCGAAATGCTCGCCCGGCGTTCAGGGCAGACGCATCAGGTGCTGACTGCCGTATGCGTATATTGGCAAGGGAGAGCGCACGGCGTTTTGCAAACCAGCGATGTACGTTTCAAAACCTTGTCTGCCGAAGAAATATCCGCCTATATCCGAAGTGGCGAACCGATGGACAAAGCGGGCGCGTATGGCATTCAGGGTTTGGGCGGCGTGTTTGTCGAGCATTTGCAAGGCAGCTTTACAGGCGTGATGGGCCTGCCCGTTTACGAAACGGTCGGCTTGTTGGAACAATTCGGATTGAGTATTCCCCCATTTGCCTGATTTTAAATACCTTCAAACAAACATTATGAAAACATACGTCTTCCCCTTTTTATCCGCAGTATTCCTTCTCGCTGGCTGCACCACTTTTTCAGACGACGGTACAACCGCCATCCGCAAAGGCAACGACAGTATCCTCTCTTTCGGGAAGCTTGGCTCCGCTATAGAAGATGCGCCCGCAGGCGGCTGGGTCATGCTCGGCGATCAATACACCTATGAGACCTTTGCAAAAAAGCCCTTCCTTCGACAGCTGAAACTCCAAACACAGGTTTTCGTCTATTTCCGCTCCTAATTACTCCTGATTTTACCCAAATACCCCCTTAATCCTCCCCGGACACCCGATAATCAGGCATCCGGCCGCCTTTTAGGCGGCAGCAGGCGCACTTAGCCTGTTAGCGGCTTTCAATAGGTTCAAACACATCGCCTTCAGATGGCTTTGTGCACTCACTTTAATCAGTCCAAAATAGGCTGCCCGCGCATAGCGGAACTTCCGGTGTAACGTACCGAAGCTTTGTTCGACCACATAACGGGTTTTCGACAAATATCGGTTGCGTTTGGTTTGCGCTTCCGACAGCGGATGGTTACTGTGTGCTTTGCGCATAATGCCGTCCTGCAGCCGATGCTCTTTCAGATGTTGCTGGTTTTCCTTACTGTCGTAGCCTTTGTCGGCATAGACGGTCGTACCTTTGGATAGGCCTTCCAACAAAGGCAACAGGTGTTTGCATTCATGGGCATTGGCAGGGGTAATGTGCAGTTTCTCAATATAGCCTTCCGCATCGGTACGGGTATGTTGTTTGTACCCGAGTTTGTAGAGGCCGTTTTTCTTTATCCAACGGGCATCGCTGTCTTTACTCGGCGTGGTTTGGCCGCTGATTTGCCCTTCTTCATCGACTTCTATAGCCTGGCGTTGTTTGCTGCCGGCGGTCTGAATAATGATGGCGTCAATGACGGCGACGGATGCTTTCTCTACTTTTAAGCCTTTTTCAGTCAGTTGGCGGTTGATCAGTTCCAGCAGTTCGGATAGGGTGTCGTCTTGCGCCAGCCAGTTGCGGTAGCGACATAAGGTGCTGTAATCGGGGATGCTCAGTTCGTCAAAACGGCAAAACAGGTTGAAATCGATGCGGGTGATGAGGCTGTGTTCGAGTTCGGGATCGGAGAGGCTGTGCCATTGTCCGAGCAGGACGGCTTTGAACATGGACAACAGGGGATAGGCGGGACGGCCGCGGTGGTCTCGGAGGTAACGGGTTTTTTGACGATTCAGGTATTGTTCGATCGGTTGCCAATCAATCACTTGATCCAACTTCAATAGTGGGAAACGGTCGATGTGTTTGGCGATCATGGCTTGGGCGGTTTGCTGAAAGAAGGTACTCATGGAAAATCCCCTAAATGTCTTGGTGGGAATTTAGGGGATTTTGGGGAATTTTGCAAAGGTCTCGGCCTATAATCTATCTGCCACACTCAAATATTCATTTTAAAAGCAAATTTATATCAAATAAGTACTTTTGCTTTATAATAACAACAAATACCCAACAAACAGGGAACAAACATGAAAAAAACACTAATGACACTTATCCTTTGCGCACTGACTCCTGCCGCCCTAGCTGCCGATACTTACGGCTACCTGGCCATGTGGCAAAACCCTGCCGACAGCAATGAAGCGCTGCAAATCAAAACCACCAAAGAAAATGCCACACAACTGGATGCAACAGCCGAGCTCGAAACATTCTGTAAAGGCCAAGATGCCTTAGCCGGTATCGGCGCAGGCCAAGCAACAGGCTGCAAAACGGTTGTCCCACTGCACAATACCTGTATCGCGGTTGCCTACCCTAAAGCCATGGGCAAATTAACTGCTCAAAACGTGGTGGCCATTACCTCCCCACGTTTCAAAACCGTGCATCAAATTGCCTTGAGCCAGTGCATCAAAAAATACGGCTCTCAAGGACAATGTGCTTTAGAAACAGTCTATTGCACTTCTGAAACCTACTATCAAGGTACGGTCAAAACCCTTTGGGAAAAAATCAAATCCATTTAAGGCCGTCTGAAAATAAAACCGGCTTGCCCGATATTCTCCATATCACGGCAAGCCGGTTTTTTATTCTGGCTTTTATTTGCTGTTTTTTTCCAACAATTTGGCGACAACGCCTTCAGCCTGTTTCACCAAATCAGGATTGGTTCGAAAGTGGTTTTCATCGTTCAAAGAATAGCTGACCGTAGAAACCGCATACTTGGTGCTTCGCAACACAAATACGCCTTTACGCAAGATTTCGTTATTGCCTTTGGTTTTGTAACGCAGATTATACGGGCAAGAAGAATCATACAGTTTGCCGCGGTTGTCTGCGGTTACAATCGTGCTGCCAATGCCGCGTTTTGCCAAAGCTTTGGACAAAGCACGATCCAAATCATGCGGTCTTACTTTTGCATTTTGAATGATGCAGACATGTTTGATGCTGGTCAGCTCTTCAGGTTTCAATACTCTTTGTTCCGTAGTAGAACACGCGCCCAGCAACAATACGGCTGAAGCCGCCGCTAAAATCATGGTTTTCATCTGTTTTCCTTTTAAAATGTTCAAACAATAAATATTCAGACGGCCTTTATAAAAAGGCCGTCTGAAAAAATCAACGTACGTTTTTCATCAAGCGTTGTTTCTCACGCTTCCAATCCGCTTCTTTCAGGCTTTGGCGTTTGTCATGCTGTTTCTTACCCTTGGCCAAACCGATTTCCACTTTGATTCTACCGCGGGTGTAATGCAGGTTTAAGGGCACAATCGTATAACCGGCGCGTTCGGTTTTGCCGATTAACTTATTAATTTCCGATTGTTTCAACAACAACTTACGCGGACGAACAGGGTCAGGTTTGACGTGTGTCGAGGCAGTGGGCAATGCGGTAATGTGGCAGCCCACCAAATAGAATGCGTCTTTTTTCCAGTAGATATAGCTTTCTTTTAATTGCACGCGTGCAGCGCGGATGGCTTTGACTTCCCATCCCTCCAATACTATACCGGCTTCGATTTGGTCTTCGATAAAGAAATCGTGAAAGGCTTTTTTATTATTGGCAATACTCATTGTGCTGATTCTTTACAAACTTTTCAGACGGCCTATTTTATCAGGCATGCTTAAAAAATAAAACGGCAAACGGTTTTGAAACGTTTATTCGCTTAAAACATGGCGACGGTAAAAGCGGTCTATATCGGCAATGGCTTTTTCATCTTCAGGACGCAAATCCAGTTTCAAATCGGCAAGGCGGATCAAAATTTGGTCTTCACGCTCGGCAACGGCGCAGCTGACCTCGCCTTCGCTGCGGAAATGACGGATAAGCTCGTCCAACTGGTTTAAAGCATTTTGATAAGATGAATTTGGATTCATAATTTTTAACTCGAACGCCCATAAAAAATGGCGGGAAACCCCGCCATGATTATACGGCTTATGCCGCGCATTTGATTAAGCAGCTTGAATGTTAGCAGCTTGTTTGCCTTTAGGGCCGGTGGTTACGTCGAAAGATACGCGTTGACCTTCTTTCAGGGTTTTGAAACCATCCATGTTGATCGCTGAGAAGTGAGCGAACAAATCTTCGCCACCTTGATCAGGAGTGATGAAACCAAAACCTTTAGCGTCGTTAAACCATTTTACGATACCGGTTGCCATTAGAAACTTCCTATACTTAAAAATTAACAAAATCAGCAAAACAAGGCATACAAAAAACTAAAACGTTCAGCGTTTCTCCCACGTATTGCATACGCGGTTGAGTGCCAACTTCTGCTTAACCGTCTTTTTACATTTGTTAAGACAAAACGTCAAGCTATGTTTTCAAAAAAGTGGGAAAATAGAAAAAAATTGCCGAAATACAACAGAAAAAGGTTTGCACTCTAAAACAGGCCGTCTGAAAAC
The DNA here is from genome assembly GCF_051958545.1 of Neisseria sp. P0009.S010. Taxonomy (NCBI): domain Bacteria; kingdom Pseudomonadati; phylum Pseudomonadota; class Betaproteobacteria; order Neisseriales; family Neisseriaceae; genus Neisseria; species Neisseria sp. P0009.S010. Next base: position 356,905 of record NZ_JBQCVH010000001.1, on the reverse strand, counting down.
TGAAACCTAAGATTATGAGCCATCCGAATACCGACCACCAATCCGATACCCTGCTCAGCGATATCAACACACAGCCGCCGAAACGTTACGGCGTATTTTTATTGAACGACGATTACACCACCATGGAATTTGTCGTCGAGATCCTGACCGAAGTCTTTATGCTTGCACAGGAACAGGCAGTGGCCGTCATGTTGCTGGTGCACCACGAAGGCAAAGGCCTGTGCGGCACCTACACGCGCGATATTGCCCAGACTAAGCAACATCAGGTCATGGAACGTGCCAAAGCTGAAGGGCATCCGCTCAAATGTATAGTCGAAGAGGTTTAAACCATGCTTTCACCCGAATTGGAACACATCCTGCAACTGCTCTACCGTGAAGCACGCAACGCGCGTTATGAGTTTATCAGCTTAGAGCACCTGCTTTTGGTGCTGATAGAAGAAGATGCAGCTGTGCCGAACGTCTTGAAACTGTGCGGTGTGGATTTGAAAGTCCTGTCCGAGCAGCTTGCCGCCAGCGTTGCTGAAAATACGCCGCAAATTCCCGATCATCTTCTGGATACGGTCGAAACCCAGCCGACATTGGGCTTCCAACGCGTCATCCAACGGGCGATGGTGCATACCCAGTCTGCCGGTAAAGCCGCAGTAGAGCCTTTGGATATTTTGGTTGCCATGATGAGCGAATCCGAAAGCCATGCCGTTTATTTCCTCAAATTGCAATCCATTACACGCTTTGAAGTCTTGCGTTGCATTGCCCATGGCTCGCCCGATGACGAGGACGGCAATGATTCAGACGGCCTGGGACGCGAGGACGAAGAAGCGGAACAAAAAACCGGCTCGCTTTCCGACTACACAGTCAATCTCAACACTGAAGTCAAAGCCGGCCGTATCGACCCTTTGATTGGTCGCAAACACGAAATGGAAAGGCTGGTGCAAATCCTATGCCGCCGCCGCAAAAACAATCCACTTTTGGTCGGCGAAGCTGGCGTGGGCAAAACCGCGCTGGCGGAAGGGCTGGCGCATCAAATCGTCAACGGCGACATTCCCGACGCGCTTAAAGATGCCGAAGTGTACGCGCTGGATATGGGTTCGCTTTTGGCGGGCACGAAATACCGCGGCGACTTTGAAGCGCGGGTCAAATCCGTCTTGAAACAGCTCGAAAAAATCCCTCAAGCCATTTTGTTTATCGACGAAATCCACACCATCATTGGCGCGGGCAGCACCAGCGGCGGCACGATGGACGCGTCCAACCTGCTCAAACCCGCACTGGCAAAAGGTTCGCCGCGCTGTATCGGCGCGACCACTTACGACGAATACCGCACTATTTTCGACAAAGACCACGCCTTAAGCCGCCGCTTCCAAAAAATCGACGTGGTCGAACCCACCGTCGCCGAAACCGTGCAAATCCTGCGCGGCTTGAAACCGATGTTTGAAGGTTTCCACCAAGTCCGCTACACGCAAGGCGCACTCGAAGCCGCCGCCGAACTCTCCGCCCGCTACATCAACGAGCGTTTCCTGCCCGACAAAGCCATCGACGTGATGGATGAGGCAGGCGCGGCGCAACAGATTCTGCCCAAATCCAAACAGAAAAAAGTCATCGGCAAAGCGCAAATCGAAACCGTCATCGCCAAAGTCGCGCGGATTCCCGAAAAAACCGTGTCGCACGACGACAAACAAGTGCTGCAATTCCTCGGACGCGATTTGAAAAACATGGTTTACGGTCAGGAAAACGCCATCGACGCGCTGGTTGCCGCCGTCAAAATGTCGCGTTCCGGCCTCGCCCTGCCCGACAAACCCATAGGCTGCTTCCTCTTCTCCGGTCCGACCGGCGTCGGCAAAACCGAAGTCGCCAAACAACTTGCCTACTCGATGGGCGTACCGCTGCAACGTTTCGACATGTCCGAATACATGGAACCCCACGCCGTATCACGCCTGATCGGCGCGCCGCCGGGCTACGTCGGCTTTGACCAGGGCGGCCTTTTGACCGAAGCCGCCAACAAACATCCGCATTGCGTATTACTCTTAGACGAAATCGAAAAAGCCCATCCCGACATTTTCAACGTCCTCCTGCAAGTCATGGACGCAGGCAAACTGACCGACAACAACGGCAAGAGTGCCGATTTCCGCAACGTCATCCTGATTATGACTACCAACGCAGGCGCTGAAAGCCTCAGCCGACCCAGCCTCGGCTTCACCGCCAAACGCGAACGCGGCGACGAAATGCAGGCGATCAACAAACTCTTCACACCCGAGTTCCGCAACCGCTTGGACGCGATTATCCCGTTTGCACCCTTGTCCGAACCCATCATCGCCAAAATCGTGGACAAATTCCTGCTCCAGCTCGAACACCAGCTCCTCGACAAAAAAGTCGAAGCCGAATTCACTCAGGCATTGCGCAAATATCTGGCGGAAAAAGGTTTCGACCCGCAAATGGGCGCGCGCCCGATGCACCGCCTGATTCAGGAAAAAATCCGCAAACTGCTCGCCGACGAACTCCTGTTCGGCAAACTCGCCGAAGGCGGCTTTGTATTGATAGATTGGGATGCGGCAAAAGAAGAAGCCGTGTTGAAATTCAAGAAAAACAAAGTCAAACCTGAAGCAGAAACTGTTTAACCAGTTGAAAAATAAAAGGCCGTCTGAAATTTCAGACGGCCTTTTTATCTCAATCAAAAATCTGATTTACAAGACGGATTTAACAGTGGCAACCACATTGTCTACGGTAAAGCCGAATTCTTTGAACAGCAAATCAGCAGGTGCAGACTCGCCGAAGCGGTTGATACCGACCACTGCGCCGTTCAAACCGACGTATTTATACCAGCCGTCGGCATGTCCGGCTTCTACGGCTACGCGTGGCAAGCCTTCCGGCAGAACGGCGGCTTTGTAGGCAGCATCTTGGCGGTCGAATACATTGGTAGAAGGCATGGAAACAACGCGTACGGCAATACCTTGTTCTGCCAATACCTTTTGCGCCTCCAGAGCCAATTCAACTTCAGAACCGGTAGCAATTACAACAGCTTGCGCATTGCCTTTAGCTTCACTGATTACGTAAGCACCGCGTTTGATGTTGTTCAGCTGTTGCTCATCACGCGCTTGGAATTTCAGGTTTTGACGGCTGAAAATCAGGCTGGACGGGTGATCGGCCGCTTTAACGGCTTCAGACCACGCTACCAAAGATTCAACGGTATCGCATGGACGCCATACATCCATATTCGGAATCAGGCGCAGAGTGGCAGTTTGCTCGATAGGTTGGTGGGTCGGACCGTCTTCGCCCAAACCGATGGAATCGTGGGTGAACACAAATACAGGGTTGATTTTCATCAGCGAAGCCATACGTAAGGCATTACGCTCGTATTCACTGAACATCAGGAAAGTCGCGCTGAATGGTTTAACACCGCCATGCAGGGTAAGGCCATTCATCACCGCGCCCATACCGAATTCACGCACGCCGTAGTGAATATAGTTGCCGCCGTGTTCGCGGGTAACGGAAACGCTGTTTGACCAGTCAGTCAGGTTGGACGGGGTCAAGTCGGCAGAACCGCCCACCAATTCAGGCAGCTCTTTTGCCAAGATTTCGATGCTGTTTTGGCTGGCTTTACGGGTCGCGATGGTTTCTGCTTTGGCACACACTTCTTTCAATGCGGCTTGAATGTAAGCGTCGAAATTTTCAGGCAGTTTTTTATCCATGCGGCGCACGAATTCTGCAGCTTCGGCAGGATATTTGGCTTGATATTGAGCGAAGAGTTCGTTCCATTCGGCCTCAAGTTTCGCGCCTTTTTCTTTTGCATCCCATGCTGCATAGATTTCTTGAGGGATTTCAAACGCAGGATAAGCCCAACCCAAATGTTTGCGCGTGGCTTCGATCTCATCCGCACCCAAAGGCGCACCGTGGGTTTTGTGACTGCCTTCTTTGTTGGCACTGCCTTTACCGATTAAGGTTTTGCAGCAAATCAGGGAAGGTTTGCCGGTTTCGGCTTTGGCCGCTTCAATGGCCGTCTGAATGGCATCAGTGTCATGACCGTTTACATTTGGAATCACATGCCAGCCGTAGCTTTCAAAGCGTTGCGGAATATTTTCGGTAAACCAACCGTCCACTTTACCATCGATGGAAATATTGTTGTCATCATATAAAACAATCAGTTTGCCCAAGCCCAAAGTACCGGCAAGCGAGCAGGCTTCATGCGATACGCCTTCCATCATGCAGCCGTCGCCCATGAAAACGTAGGTGTAGTGGTCAACGATATTCAAACCGTCTTTATTGAATTCGGCAGCCAAGATTTTTTCGGCCAAAGCCATGCCCACAGCGTTGGCAATACCTTGTCCCAATGGACCGGTCGTGGTTTCCACACCGTCGGTGTAGCCATATTCAGGATGGCCGGGGGTTTTGCTGTGCAGTTGGCGGAAGTTTTTCAGATCATCAATGGAAACGTTGTAGCCGGTCAGGTGCAACAGGCTGTAAAGAATCATGGAAGCATGACCATTGGAGAGGACAAAACGGTCGCGGTTGTAGAATTTCGGGTTGGCTGGATTATGATTGAGGAACTTCGTCCACAATACTTCCGCCATTTCCGCCATACCCATAGGCGCACCCGGGTGGCCAGAGTTGGCTTTTTGTACGGCATCGACTGAGAGGAAACGGATTGCGTTTGCCAGTTGAGACATGGTTTGACCTTCCTTGGACAAGATTGGAAATATGAAAAAAGTGTGCCGATTATCGCCTGAATCAGCCGTGCTTTCAAGAATAGCCTTTGATATTTGCATTGTCAGACGGCATGATTTCCAATAGGCCGTCTGAAACGGACGGGATAGATGATATTAACTGTTATTTCGTTTTGAAACAGTATGTTGTAAATTTTTTATCGGATAAATAGGAAATCGCTATAAGTATAAACCTACACTTATTCCGTAAGTCTTTGAATACTGCTCTTTTCAGACGGCCTTGTATGAGACAGGAGTACCGCAACTATTGTTAAGGGCAAACCCTGCTTTTGCTTTGCATAGAGTCAAATGTTATGATTTTATATGCACTCCAAAGGCCGTCTGAAAATATTCGCATCAAACTACTACCATGACAAAAGGCTTGTGTGCACTTCGATTAAGGAACACTGATTATGTCACCCGAAAACCAAGCTGAAAACGCCACACCCTCAACAGAAAAAACGGCAAAAGCCACTCCGCCCAAACCTTCCAAACCCAAATCCAGCGTAATTCAAATTCATCCCGAAGGCGAACGCATCCATCCGAAAAAAGCAGAAGGACGCTTTGCCAAACTACGTATCGCCGCCGTATTGGCGACCCAGTTTGTATTTTACGTAATTCCATGGTTTAACTGGAGTAACCGTCAGGCAGTTTTATTCAATATCCCTGACCGTCATTTTTTCATTTTCGGCCTGTCACTGGGCATGGGCGATTTGATTTACCTTGCCTTGCTGCTGATGATTTGTGCTTTCGGACTGTTTTGGTGGACAACCATTGCCGGTCGTTTGTGGTGCGGCTACTCTTGCCCGCAAACGGTTTACACCGAAATCATGCTTTGGATCGACAACTTGGTTGAAGGCGACCGCAACAAACGTTTAAAACTGGAAAAATCGCCTTGGAACTTTACTAAAATCCGTATTAAAGCCACCAAATACCTGCTGATTTTCCTTGTCTGTGCGTGGACAGGTATCACTTTTGCAGGCTGGTTTGTCCCTATCCGCCAGTTTGTTCCCGATTTATTCACCGGAGCAGCAGGCGGTGGCGCAATGTTTGCCGCAGCGTTTTACGGATTCATGACCTTCTTTTTTGCCCACATCATGCGCGAAAAAGTGTGTCTGCATATGTGCCCGTATGCACGCTTCCAAAGTGCGATGTTTGACAAAGACACACTGATTATTTCCTACGATACCGAACGCGGCGAACCTCGCGGTGCACGCAAAAAAACCGCCAACAAAGAAGACAGCGGCTTAGGCGACTGCATCAACTGCACCATGTGCGTACAAGTCTGCCCTGTTGGTATCGACATCCGCGACGGTCTGCAATACCAATGTATCGGTTGTGCAGCCTGTGTCGATGCTTGTGACGAAATCATGGACAAAATGGGTTATCCGCGCGGCCTGATCCGTTACACCACCGAAGGTGCAATGGAGCATGAATACCCTGAAAGCGACATCAAAAAACGTCTGAAACGCCCTCGCGTTGCAGGTTATGGTGCAGTATTGTTTGTGGTTATTATTGCTTTCTTAACCGGTATTTCCACCCGTAAAATGGTCGAAGTGGATATTCTGAAAGACCGCGGCGTGATGGTACGTGAAAACAGCCAAGGCTGGTTGGAAAATGCCTACAACCTGCGCATCATTAATAAGAGTGAACATGAGCAGACCGTTACTGCCACAGTCAAAGGTTTTGATGATATCGCCTTGACCGGCTTACCCGAAAACGGTATTAAAATTGCGCCACGCGAAACCGTAACCATTCCGGTTCAAGTATCCACCATCCCTGAGTACGCCGAAAAAGGCAGCCAGCCGATTGAATTTACTTTCACATATCGTGAAACCGATGACGCTGATGCCGAACCGACTGTCTTGAATGAAAAAGCAACCTTTATTGGAGAATAACAACGGTGTCCAAACCCAATCCCACTAAGCCTTGGTATAAACACACTTGGCCTTGGGTGCTGATGGCAGGTCCAATCTTTGTCGTTATCGCCAGCGTTTCCATGTTCTTCGTCGCAAAAGAACATACGACAGACTTGGTTTCCGACGATTACTATAAAGACGGAAAACACATCGAAATCCAGCTTCACCGCGATGAAGAAGCCGTTAAACGGCAGATTCAGGTGCAGGTTTTAATCAGTCCGGACATGAATGCCGCCAAAGTATTCGTCAGCGGACAATTCGATCCCAAACAGTCATTAAACCTGCTGCTGATGCACCCTACACGCAAAGCTGACGACCAAATCGTCAAGCTGCGCACCGTAACAGCCGAGCCACAAAACGGCCGTATGGAATACGAAGCCGTCTTTAAACCTTTACGCCCAACCAATCATTGGTACCTGCGCGTTGAAGATGCCTCAGGCGTATGGCGTGTTGAAAACAAATGGATAGTTAGCCAAGGCAACGCAGTCAATCTGACGCCTATGGACAAATTGTTCGACAACGGCAAACAAGCCGCTTCAGAAGAACAATAAATCCCATGTTCAGGCCGTCTGAAACTTTCAGACGGCCTGAAAATCTTTTACCCTCTATCATTCTTTAAAATATGATTTTTTCCAATTGGCGCAGACTGACAGAAAACGAAGTCCGTATGGCAAAACAGGTTTTTGCCGACGGCATAGACTTCAACCGCATTAAAATATATCGCGGCATCCCCTTCCTACCCAACCCCAATACCGCCATTGCCCCCAATGGAAATATATATTTCCCGCGCAAACACTGCCCTGATGATTTCACTCAAGCCGGCATCGCCTACAAAATCTGGCTGATTCATGAGCTTACACACGTCTGGCAACACCAGCGCGGTCACAAAGTTTGGTTATCCGGTTTATTCATTATGCTCAAAGGCGGATATAGGAAACGCAAAGCTTACGCCTATCCCATGCCTTTGCCTCACTTCAACCAACTCAATATTGAGCAGCAGGCCGACCTCGTTGCCCACTATTTTGCAGCCACTTACCTGCCCAAAAACATTTATACCCCTCAACAACCCATTTTTCAGACGGCCTTAACAGACTTTCTTCACAACCCGCATAACAAAGCCCTTTGCCCACGTTACTTGTCGGCAAAAAAACAACACTCAAAAAAGCCCAGTAAGCAAATAAGCTATAATGGACAATCCGACACATCGTCCAAAAGGTCACAAACCATGCCTTGGAACATACCTATTTTACTTACCTGGATGCGCGTCCTATTAATCCCCGTGTTTACCATCCTATTCTATTTACCGAACACATGGATTCAACCACAAACCGTCAACTGGACAGCCGCTATCATCTTTGCACTTGCAGCTATTACAGACTGGTTTGACGGCTTTTTAGCACGTCGCTGGAAACAAACCTCCGACTTTGGCGCATTCCTCGACCCCGTTGCCGACAAACTCATGGTTGCCGTTGCCCTACTCCTGCTCGTCAGCCTTGGCAGAACATACGCTATCTTCGCCATGATTATTATTGGCCGAGAAATTACCATTTCCGCCCTGCGCGAATGGATGGCACAAATGGGCAAACGCGGCAGCGTTGCAGTGGCCACTATCGGCAAATTCAAAACCACTGCCCAAATGATCGCCATCTTCCTTTTACTTATCGGCACAGACAAATATAACGACCCTTTCTATCTCATTGGTAACATATTGATGTTTATAGCATCTGTATTGACCATCTGGTCCATGTGCTACTACCTGAAAATGGCATGGAAAGAATTCAAATAAAATTTTTAAAAAAATAAAAACAAAACACTTGACGCACACGATTAAATCCATAATAATTGCGTCTTCTTCGATATACGAAGCAACAAATATCAGAGCGGGAATAGCTCAGTTGGTAGAGCGCAACCTTGCCAAGGTTGAGGTCGCGAGTTCGAGACTCGTTTCCCGCTCCATCCTGATTACTTGTTGATTGTTCTTTTTCAATATGCGGGAATAGCTCAGTTGGTAGAGCGCAACCTTGCCAAGGTTGAGGTCGCGAGTTCGAGACTCGTTTCCCGCTCC